>CAYXPI010000039.1:0-24577 GCA_964467005.1 uncultured Limibaculum sp.
CGCCGAGGGGCGCGAGGACTACGTCTTCCGCGACCCCGCCCGGGGGATCTACAAACGCCTCGTGATCGAGGACGACCGCCTGATCGGAGCGGTTCTTTATGGCGACACTGCCGACGGATCCTGGTTTTTCCAGAAGATCAAGGACGGCGAGGACATCGCCGGACAGCGCGATACACTGATCTTCGGACCAGGTTTTCAAGGAGGGTCCGACCCGGACCCTATGGCGGCCGTTGCAGCCTTGCCGGATGAGGCAGAAATCTGTGGCTGCAACGGCGTGTGCAAGTCCACCATCACCGCCGCCATCGGCGGCGGGGCCGACACGCTGGAGGCGGTGCGCGCGTCCACCAAGGCGTCCGGCTCCTGCGGCTCGTGCTCCGGCCTTGTGGAGCAGCTTCTGGCCCACACCCTCGGCGAGGCCTACGCCGCCCCCGCGGCCAAGCCCGTCTGCGGCTGCACGGATCTCACCCATGAGGATGTGCGCCGGCTGATCAAGGCGCGCGGGCTCAAATCCATGGCCGCGGTGATGCAAGAATGCGGCTGGACGACCTCCTGCGGCTGCCATGTCTGCCGGCCCGCGCTCAACTTCTACCTCCTGGCCGAGTGGCCGGAGGAGTATTCGGACGATCCGCAATCCCGCTTCGTGAACGAGCGCAACCACGCCAACATCCAGAAGGACGGAACCTTCTCCGTCGTGCCGCGAATGTGGGGCGGGATCACCAACGCTCAGGAACTCCGCGCGATCGCCGACGCGGCCGAGAAATACGAGGTGCCCACGGTGAAGGTGACCGGCGGGCAGCGGATCGACCTCCTCGGCGTGCGCAAGGAGCATCTGCCCGGCATCTGGGCGGATCTCACCGCCGCGGGGCTCGTCTCGGGTCACGCCTATGCCAAAGGGCTGCGCACGGTGAAAACCTGCGTGGGCACGGATCACTGCCGCTTCGGCACGCAGGACTCGACGGCCCTCGGCATTGCCATCGAGAAGCGCATGTGGGGCTCCTGGACCCCGCACAAGGTGAAGATGGCCGTCTCCGGCTGCCCGCGGAACTGCGCGGAGGCCACCTGCAAGGACGTGGGCGTGGTCTGCGTCGAGTCGGGCTTCGAGATCGGCGTGGCCGGCGCTGCGGGCATGGATGTGAAGGCGACCGAGCTCCTTGCCCGCACGCCGGATGCGGCCGAGGCCATCGAGCTCGTCGTCGCCTTCGTCCAGCTCTACCGCGAGCACGCGAAGTATCTCGACCGGCCCTACAAATGGGTCGCCAAGGTGGGGCTCGACTGGGTGAAGTCGGTCGTCGTCGACGATCTCGAGGCCCGGCGGGCGCTTGTCGCGCGCTTCGACCTCTCCCAGCGGATCTTCCAGACCGACCCCTGGGCCGAGCGCGCGACGCCCGAGACCGAGCGCCGCTACCGCCCCATCGCCGATCTCACCAAAGAGGCCGCGGAATGACGAGCTGGATCGACATCGGAGCGCTCTCCGAGATTCCCCTCCGCGGGGCGCGGGTGGTGAAGACGCCGGCCGGTTGCGTCGCCGTCTTCCGCACGGGCGAGGACGAGGTTTTCGCGCTCGACGACCGCTGCCCCCACAAGGGCGGCCCCCTCTCGGAGGGGATCGTGCATGGCCGCTCGGTCACCTGCCCCTTGCACAACTGGGTGATCGGCTTCGAGACCGGCGAGGTGGCGGGCGCCGACGAGGGCCAGGTGGCGACCTATCCCGCGCGGGTCGAGGGCGGGCGCGTCCTCCTCGACAGCGCTCAACTCGCACGGCGGAGCGCGGCATGAGCGGCTCGACCACCCGCACCACCTGCCCCTATTGCGGGGTGGGCTGCGGGGTGCTCGCCTGGCCCGACGGCGCGGGCGGCGCCGCGATCGCAGGCGATCCCGAGCATCCGGCCAATCTCGGCCGCCTCTGTTCCAAGGGCTCGGCGCTCGGCGAGACGCTGGATCTGGAGGGCCGCCTCCTCCGCCCCCGGATCGGCGGGCAGGACGCGAGCTGGGAGGCCGCCATCGCCGAGGTCGCCGGCCGCTTCTCGCATGCCGTCGCCCAGCACGGGCCGGACAGCGTGGCCTTCTACGTCTCGGGCCAGCTCCTCACCGAGGACTACTACGTCGCCAACAAGCTCATGAAGGGCTATGTCGGCTCGGCGAACATCGACACCAATTCGCGGCTCTGCATGGCCTCCTCGGTGGCCGGGCACATCCGCGCCTTCGGGGCCGACACGGTGCCCGGCACCTACGAGGACCTGGACGCGGCCGAGCTCGTGGTGCTCGTGGGCTCCAACCTCGCCTGGTGCCACCCGGTGCTCTATCAGCGCCTCGCCGCGGCGAAGGCCGCCAATCCGGGGCTCGCGGTCGTCACCGTCGACCCGCGGCGCACCACCACCGCCGACCTCGCCGATCTCGAGCTCCGCATCGCGCCGGGCTCCGATGTCGCGCTCTTCAACGGGCTCCTCAACACCATCGCCACCGAGGGCGCGCTCGACCGCGGCTATCTCGAGGCCCATGTGAGCGGCGCGGACGGCGCCCTCGCAACCGCCCGCGCCTACAGCTTCGGCCGGGTCTCGCGGATCACCGGGATCTCGCCGGTGGAGCTCGCGCGGTTCTACGCCCGCTGGATCGGCGCCGAGCGGGTGGTCACCGTCTACAGCCAGGGGGTCAACCAGTCCTCCGCGGGCACGGACAAGGTGAACGCCATCATCAACTGCCACCTGGCCACGGGACGGATCGGCAAGCCGGGGATGG
Organism: uncultured Limibaculum sp.; assembly: GCA_964467005.1. Classification (GTDB taxonomy): domain Bacteria; phylum Pseudomonadota; class Alphaproteobacteria; order Rhodobacterales; family Rhodobacteraceae; genus Thermohalobaculum. The sequence goes on from CAYXPI010000039.1 coordinate 2,737, forward strand.
GGCCCTTCTCCGTCACCGGCCAGCCGAACGCGATGGGCGGGCGCGAGGTGGGCGGGCTCGCGACGATGTTGGCCGCGCATCTGGCGCTCGACATCCCCGCGCATCGCGACGCGGTCCAGACCTTCTGGGGCGCGCCGACCATGGCCACGGGGCCGGGGCTCAAGGCGGTGGAGATGTTCCGCGGCTGCGCGGACGGGCGGATCAAGGCGCTCTGGATCATGTCGACCAACCCCGCCGTCAGCCTCCCCGAAGCCGACGCGGTGCGCGACGCCATCGCCGCCTGCCCCTTCGTCGCCGTCTCCGACATCATGGCCGAGACCGACACGACGGCGCTGGCCGATGTGCTCCTGCCCGCCGCGGGCTGGGGGGAGAAGTCCGGCACCGTTACGAACTCCGACCGCACGATCAGCCGCCAGCGGGCCTTCCTGCCCCCGCCGGGAGAGGCCCGGGCGGACTGGCGCATCATCGCCGATGTGGCGGCGGCGATGGGCCATGGCTCCGCCTTCAGCTATGAGAGCCCGGCCGCGATCTTTCGGGAGCACGCCGCCCTCTCCGCCATCGCGGGCGATCTCGGCCGGGACTTCGACATCCGCGCCCTCGCTGATCTCGACGACCGGGCCTACGACATGCTCGAGCCCGTGCGATGGCCGGTCACGCCGGAGCGCCGGGGCGGCCGCTTCTTCGCGGAGGGCGGGTTCTTCACGCAGGACCGGCGCGGGCGCATGCTGCCGCTGGCCCACCGCCCCCCGGCCCGGGCCACGACGGCGGAGTTTCCCCTCCGGCTCAACACCGGCCGGGTGCGCGACCATTGGCACACGATGACCCGCACGGCGAAGGCGCCGCGCCTCAGCCGGCACATTGCCGAGCCATATGCCGAGATCCACCCGGAGGACGCCGCCGCCCTCGGCATCGCCGCGGCGAGCCTTGTCGCCGTGGAGAGCCCGCATGGCCGCATCGTCGTCCGCGCCTTGGTGACGGACCGGACGCCAAGGGGCAGCGTCTTCGTGCCGATGCACTGGACGAGCCAATGGGCGGGCGCCGGCCGGGTGGGCGCCGCCGTCGCCGCGGAGGTGGACCCGATCTCGGGCCAGCCGGAGCTCAAGCTCACCCCCGTCCGCCTCCGCCCCTTTGCGGCGGCCTGGTACGGCTTCGCCCTGTCGCGCCACACACTCCGACCCGCCGGCGCCTACTGGGCGCGGGCCCGCGTGCCGGGCGGCTGGCAGGCCGAGATGGCCGACGAGGCGGAACCGACGAGCTGGGAGGCCCATGCCCGAGCGCTCTTTGGCCTGCCGGATCTGCCCGCAACCCTCGCGCTCGATGCGGGCGCGGGGCGGGCGCGGGTGGCCTTCTCCGAGGGCGACCGCCTCGTGGCGCTCCTCTTCACCGCCCGGGAGCCCGTGGCCGTGGCGCGGAGCCATGTGATCGCCGCCTTCGAGGGGGCGGTGACGGCCGCCCAGGCGCTCGCCGGGCGCGCCGGCGCCGCGGAGCCCGACCCGGGGGCGCTGATCTGCGGCTGCTTCGATGTGGGGGTCAACACGATCCTCGACGCCATCGAACGGGACGGGATCGCCGATCTCGATGCCCTGGGCCGCGCCGTGCGCGCCGGAACCAATTGCGGCTCGTGCCGGCCGGAGCTCCGCGCCCTTCTCCGCCGCGCGGGCCCCCGGGTCGCCGCCGAGTGACGCGGGTCCCGGTTCAGTAGCTTTCGTCGCTGTCCGGCACCAGGTGGTTCTTCGACACATCGAACACGATCGAGGCGAGGTCGCGCATCACCTCGCTGCCCCGCACGCTCGACTGCCAGTACAGCGCGACGACCACCGCCTTTCCCGGCACGAGCTCGACGAGGGCGCCGCTCTTCAGATAGCTGTCCACCGTGGGGCTCGGCACGAGCCCCCAGCCGCACCCGCCGAGGCAACAGGCGAGATAGCCCGGGAACGACGGCACGAAATGGCTCCTGAGCGCGATCGGCCGCTCGAACGCCTTGAGGAGCCAGGCCTGCTGGATCGTGTCCTTGCGGTCGTACTCGATCACCGGGGCCTCGGCCAACGCTTCGGGCGTGACGCCGTCTGGAAAGTGCTCCTCGACGAATTTCGGTGTCGCGACAGCAATATAGGCCATGGAGCCGAGCGCGAGCCGCCGGCAGCCCTGGATCGGGTTGCTCTCGGTCGTGACCGCGGCCAGCACCTCGCCGTTGCGCAGACGCTCGCCGGTGTGCTCCTGATCGTCCGGGATGAGATCGAAGAAGATGTTGAGCCGCCCGGAGGCCCGGCGCATCACCTCGGGAAACCAGGTGGCCAGGCTGTCGCCGTTCACCGCGATGCGCACGGCGGCGGGCAGGCCGATCCGGCTGGCGTCGATCGAGAGGAGGCTCTTCTCGAGATCGTGCTCGAGGATCTGCACCTGCTCGATGTGGCGATAGAGCTTCTGCCCATGCTCAGTGGGCACGCAGGGCCGACCCCGCCGGATGAGCACCGCGCCCATCCGATCCTCCAACAGCTTCACGCGCTGGCTGACCGCCGACTGCGTGATGTTGAGCGAGCGCGCGGCCGCGTCAAACGTCCCCTCGCGGACGACAGCGGCGAGAGCTTCCAGGAGCGGATACTCAAAACGCACGGGCGTGACTAACCTTCTATTAGCGTTCCTTATGATCAGAATACGCTCAGGTTTCGCTATCTGCAAGTCGGCCGGCTTACGCGGGTGCCCCTCGGGGGTTGCACGGCGCAAAGAGCTCAAAGAATCAGCAACGCTAATACCTTCATTATCGTCGCTTACGCGACCGCTTGTATTCTTACTTCCATCTCTCGTCCGCCCCCAATAATCGAAGCCGGGGGGGCTCAAACGGAGGGAAGACCAATGTCCGGCAAGTCTCTACGCTTCAACTACATGCGTGCGTTCCGCAATTTAACTGGCTATAGCACGGCGGTGTGTTGGCTGATTGTGGGCGGCTATCTGTTCCAAATCCTGGCACTGAACGCAGCGGGTGCATACTTGTTGTCGCTGCCAACAACGACGGCGAGCGCCGTGGCGATGGGGGTCGTCATTTTGCTCATCGGAACGCGCTTCCGCGGGTTGAACAACATCGTGCACGAGTGTTCGCATTTTGCGTTTGCCGTTCGGCGGCAGGCCAACCACATGTTCGGCCGCTTGTGCTGCGCGGTGATCCTCAAATCGTTCGTGAACTACCGGGTCGAGCATCTCAGCCACCACGCCCATCTGGGCGACTACGAGCACGATCTCGACTTCAAGGTGATCCGCCACTTCCGGCTGGAAGATCCGCTGACACCGCGAACGGTCCTGCGCCACCTCGTGACGCCGCTTCTGGGCCTGCACCTGCCCTATTACGTGAGCGTCGACACCTCGGCACGGGACGGGTTAGGATGGACCGCGCTCAAGGCGGGCGTGGTGTTGGCCAGCCTCGCCTATCTCGCGCTGGCGCCTCTGACGGCGCTCCTCTTCCTCGTTCTGCCCTTCTTCGTCGTGTACTCGGCGATCAACTACTGGACCGACTGCCTGGACCATGGCGGGCTCGTCGGCTCAGAGGACGAACTCGACGCCTCACGCAACATCGTGGTTCCGCGGGCGCTGCGCCTCGTGCTTTTCCCGCGCAACGACTGCTATCACCTCATCCATCACCTCTTTCCGCAGGTGCCGGTTCGGCATTTCGACGCGTGCCACGCCGAACTCCTGCAGGATCCGGCCTACCGGGCCCGCGCGCGCCAGGGGGCCTTGGCCGAGGCGCTCGCACCCGGCGCCGGGTCGTCGCCGCCCACGGCTGCAACCCCGGCCCTTCAGCAATAAGATTGCGCGGCGCGGCCCTGGATGTCCCGGGCCGCGCCCGTCTCCGGCACCGATCCGCGGCACCCCTGCAACAACGTCGCATCGGAGTTCCTGCCGCCCTCTCATCGCGGATTTACATGATCCAGGTCATGGTGATAAGTTTCTCTTCATCGACATCAGAAGGGCTTATCGGACACACGTAAGCCTCGGATTGTGGGAGGCTGTGTCTGCATGTGGTTTGATGATCCGAAAACGTGCGCGCTCTATCTGAACGATGCTCTCGACACCTCAGACGCCAGTGAAGTTGCGGACGCGTTGCGTGTGATTCGGCAGACCGTGAACTGTCAGGTTCGCTCTCTCAATGGGGGCAGCCAAATGCATTTGGCCGAAGTCTTCGATATTTTGGACACCGCCGGTATTCGTCTTGTTGCAATTCCAACCAAGCCCACGGCCTCGGCCGCCGACGCGGCAAACCGTCCCGTCGCCCGGACCGCGCGGAGCGCCCGGCGCCAGGGAGACTAGCGGACGGCCCGCCGGCGCGTGGGCACCGTCTCGAACAGAAAGTCGAAACATCCCTCGGGCGCCTGGTCGACGATCAGGATCGAAATCGAGCGTGCGCCGAAATTTCGGTTGAGCGCGAAGGTGCCGTGAAACTCGCCGATCGGCCGGCCCTCCCGGTCGACCACGGTGTCGCGAAACGACAGCATCGCTAAGGTCTTGCCCGGCGCCTGCTGATGCAGGAGCGCACGCTGGACCCGCGCGCCGCCCACCCGCGCGAGCGCCGCGAACAGCTCATCGAGATGCCCCAGCAGCTCCTCCTCGGAGAACACGATCCGCGCGTCGCGACCCCGCACGACGATGAGCGGAATCTCGAAATCGAGCGCCACCGCGTCGGCGTTGCGCGCGTTGAGATGGAAGCTCTGGTGCAGCAGAAACTCGCGCGCCTTCATACGACCCAAGCCCCGCACTAGCGCGATGCCCGTGTTCCGCATCGCACCATGATCGTATGGTGAGGTCGCCAGGCGGTCAATCGGCCGGCCGGTCACGGCGTCGGTTGACACCGCCGGGCGATGCTCGCTTACTCGGATCGGTCTCCACCCGTCCCGTCGCCATCCCATTTTTCGAGTGCCGTGGAGGGCCGCCTCCAAACCGATTCGCGTGCCGAGGGGACAGACGATCATGAAAAACAATTCGACACTCCAGCTCTCCAAGGTTTGGTGGCAGAAGGAACAGCCCAAGGGGCTGGAGAAGGCCGGCAAGGCCTTCGAGGACGCCATCGATAGGGTGACTAAAGCCAATGCGGCGCTCCGCACCCCCTCGGCGAAGGCCACCGAGGCGATGGCCGAGGCGCTGTCCGCGCTCGAGGATGCGGGCAAGCTCGTCATCGCTCGGGTGAAGGACCTCGAGAAAACGGCCAAAGGCGACAAGGAAGCGCTCAAGGATCTCAGCAACACCCGCACGGTGATGGAGAAGGTGCTGCCCAAGGAGATCGACGCGCGCCGCCAGGATCTCTACGCCGCCGAGGACAGCCTGGAGGACGAACCGGCCGACGGAGACTTCGCGAGCGCGGAGGCCCATGGGCGGTTCCTCAAGCGCTTCGCCGGCAAGCTGAAGCGCGGGCCGATGAACTTCGCCATCGCCCTGGGCTCGAAGGACCCCGCGGACCTCCGCCTCAACCTGCACAAGACGAAGGGCGGGCGCGCGCTCGCCAGCCAGGTGAAGGCCGCGATGCCGATCAAGACCTTCACCTTCGGCGTCGCGGGCACGGAGGAGGTGAGCGAACGCCTCGGGATGGAGGGCGAAGGGGCCCGCACCCTCATCCTTCATGTGGAGGGGCGCATGATCCCCGCCCTCGCCAAGCGCACGAAGCTGATGCTCCGCGCGATGGGGGTGAGCGCCTTCGGCCGGGTGCGCGTGTTCCGCGACGGCGCGGAGGTGGACGCGGCGGACGACGACACCGATCTCGCCGTTCCCGATCTCGACCTCAAGGCGGAGGACGACCCAGAGGCAGAGGCGGCCGAGCCCGCCCCGGAGGCGCCGGCGCCCGCGCTCACGCAGAAGGATCTGGTCGCCCGCCTCGGGGTTCTCGCCAAAGCGGTGGGCGCGCTCACCGACCAAACCCGCAAGGCCAAGCTCGCCAAGGCGCTCGGCCAAGCCAAGACGCTCGTCGCCGGGCAGAAGCTCGCGGAGGCCGAGAAGTTCCTAGACGTCGTCGACAAACAGCTCGGCGCCGTGCGGTTCGACACGCCCAAGGCCGAGCCCGCCGATGTCGTGCCGTTCAACGCGGTTCCCTTCGCCAAGGCGCGGCTCCTCTGGGGCAAGACCCGCGCGAAGCTCATGCGCGAGATCAAGAAGCTCGAGGAGGCGATCGTGCTCACCTGCGGGCCGGATCTCGCCAACGATCCCGAGCTCAAGGAGATCGTCGACCAGGCGGGCAGCCTCAGCGCCCGGGTGGCGCGCTTCGACGACGGGCTGGAGCAGGTGCTCGACCAGATCGTGAACACCGAGGACGGCCCCACGCGCGAGACGCTGAAGCGCGCGGCGGTGGCGAAGATCGACGAGTACGAGACGATCCTCGGCGAGGACTTCTTCAAGGACGTGGACAGCAACAACGGCTTCGCCGAGGTCCAGGTGGCCGCCACCGCCGACGGCGCCCTCAAGGCCCTCCGCGAGACGCTCCTCAAAGCAAAGGTCTGAGCCCGATGCCGTTTTCCGACCTCACCGCCGAGCAGCAGGCCTTTGTCGCGAGCTATTTCCGCACCATCGGCAATTGGATCGACATCCACAAGGGCGAGAAAGCCAAGTTCAACCGGGACCTCAAGCGCGAGACCGCGGCGCTCTACAGCGAGATCAACGCCCTGCGTGCGGAGGTCAACGCCTTCGCCGGGGAGTACCCGGATGCCGACATCGCCGTGCTCATGAGCTATGTGAACGCCGCGGAGCAGACGCTCGAAGGCACGCTCGAGGCCAACCGCAAAACCATGAAGAAGACCCGGAAGGTGCCGGACTTCGCCGTGGTGCGCGAGGCCATCAGCATCGTGCGAGAGGTCGTCGCGGACGAGAAGGCCAACCTCGTCCAAAACCCCGAGAGCTACGGCGCCACGCTCCGCGCCGAGAAGGTGGGCGCGATCAACGAGGCGCTGGACGCGATCGAGCAGCACAGGACGGCGGCGCAGGACGTGTTTGCCGAGGCCGCCAGCAAGATGACCGTCGCGCCTTTGGCCGCCAACGCCACGCGCAAGGCGGAGGTCGCGGCCCACAGGGCGCTGATGGCCGAAGCCGAGAGCGCGATCCGCGGCCTCATGGACACCGACACCCGGGACGACGCGATCACGCTCAAGGCCTTCGAGAGCACGCTGGAGGAAATCCTGAGCGGCTTCACCGAAACGGGCGACGGCCATGTGCAGACCGTGAAGGGTCTGTCCGGCGATCTCGGCCTCGCGCCGAAGGGGATCGCCGAAGAGCTCGCGAAGCACGCCGACAACGACTTCCTCAAGCTCGACGCCGTCCGCAAGGCGAAGCTGGGCGAGGAGATCAAGAAATACGAGGCCGCGCTGGCCGAGCAGCAGAAGAAGCTCGCCGCGCTCACCGAGGCCTTCAAGGCGGCGAGCGGCAAGGACAAGGACAAGCTCCGCGCGGAGCAAAAGGTGCTGAAGGCGCATCTCGACGCCATCGAGTACCGACACGCCCAACTCGTGCGCTACCGCGACACCGAGGCGGTGCGGGGCCAGCGGTTTCTGGAAACGGAGGCGCGGGCGGCCAACGCGAAGGCGGAGGCGGAGCGGATCTTGCAACTCCTCAACGCCGACGAGTTCGGCGACGATCCCGAGCTTCAAAACCGGCTCGACGACCCGACGAGCCGGGTGTACGTCTTCGCGAGCGACGCGAGCCTGGCCGAGAGCATCGCGCGCCTGAAGGCGCAGGTGCAGCGCACCGCCGCGCGCCCGGTGCTCGGCGAGCGCATCTTTCCGGACGAGCCCGAGATCATGCGGATCTCGCCAGAGCAGATGACGACGCTCTTGCAGATGCTGGAGGTGAGCGAGAAGCTCCTGACGGAAGGGCGGATCGACTACGCCTCGGTGGTGTATTTCGACGCGAACCGGCTCTTTGCGAGCTGCACGGTGCAGCGGCGGATCGGTCTGCCGGTCCCGCCCATGAAGGTGCGCGACCCCGCGCCGGGCATTCTCCAGGAGGTCGCGGAACTGGAGGCCCGGGCGCGCGACCTCGCGGCCGAGGGGGCGCCGGGGGCGCCGGACCTGCGGAGCCAGGCGGCCGCCCTCGCCGCGCGAGTGATCGAGATCCGCGACGGCCTCGTGGCGCAGGGCGAGGACCCGGACAGCGCGGCCTATGTCGACGCCAGAACGGCAATCGCCAAGCTCAGGGACGACCTCGCCCTCGCCGCGGTGACCCACGCGCCCGACCCCATGCCGGAGGCGGCGGCCGCGCAGGCGACCGTGACGAAGGTGAACGCGGCCCTCCTCAAGCTCTACAAGACGCGGGCCGTGACGGCGACGGAGGAGGACCGTGAGAACGGGGTGTTCTACGCCGACAAAAAGCGCACGAAACCGATCCCCTCGAGCCAGATCCTCCTCGTGCACGACGGGAAGGCCGGCACCGCGGTCCACCGCATCGTGACCCAGACCCGGAAGGGGGAGGCCACGAACCTTCGCGCCAACCGCTCGATCCCGCGGGGCATCATGAACGTGCTCAAATCCCGGGCCGACACGCTCTCGGTGATGGCCGAGACGACCGCCGAGGGCTGCGAGGACATTGTGAGATCCTATCGCGAGGAAACAGAGCTCATCCTGAAGGAGATCGCGGAGGGCGGGGCCGAGACCTACAAGGCCGTGAAAAAGCTAATTGACGAGTGGAAGCTCGTCCTCAAGAGCAAGGAACTCAGCACATTCTTGCCGAACGGTCTCGTCGAGGTGAAAGCGAAGATCGAGAAGTTCGAGAACGACTACGAGAAGATGCTGCCCTCGAAGGCGCTGGCGGAGGCGGAGGCTCTGAAGGCCGCGCTCGCAACCGTCTATCGGGCCGGGGCCGCGCTCAAGGCCAAGCATGCGGAGGTGGAGGGCAAGGCGCTCCGCCTCAACATGGAGCTGAGCGCGGTCCTCTCGGAAAGCGGGCTGGTCCAGCCCTTCGAGGCGGGGGCGATGATGGGCGAGATGATCGACGGCAAGGCGACCGAACTTCTCGGCAAGTTCTCGCCCGTGCCTCCGGATCTCGCCCCGCGGGTCGAGGCGGTGCGCAAAAAGATCGGCACCGCGCAGGAGTTCTTCAAGCGCTCCAAGGCGCCCACCTCGAACATGGCGGGCTCCTGGCGCAAGGAGCTCGACGGGGCCTTCCGCCAGCTCGAGGCCAAGACCCAGGCTTCGGTCGACCAGGCCGATGAGGAGGCCGACGAGATCGCGGCCAAGATCGAGAAGCTGAAGGCCAGCATCCAGGGCGCGGGCGCGCTCGAGGGCGCCGACCTCCTCGCCTTCCTCGAGACCGTCGCCGACAAAATGGCGGACATGGCCAGAGGCGTGAACGACATGCGCCTCGCCAAAGACGCCTACACGAAGAAGGAGCAGGAGATCGCCGGGGCGCTGGCCGTCCTGACCCGCGACATCAAGAGCAAGAGCGATCTCGGCTTCTTCGCCCGGATCCGGGGCAAGTCCACCGGCAACGACGTCCTCGACCAGGTGAGCGCGCGCCGCGACGCCGCCAAGCGGAACTTCGCCACCGCGAAGGCGACCGTGAACGCGCAGCACACCTACCAGAACGGGATCGCCGCTCTCGAGAAGATCGAGAGCGAAATCGCCGATCTCAACGAAATGATCGGCAAGGCCGACGCCATCGAGGCCCAGGAGATTGCCAACATGACCGTCGGCGACAGGATCCCGCAGCTCAGGACCTTCGTCGCCAATCTCGGCGCACGCATCGAAGGGCTGACGGACGCGCATATGAGCCAGGCGCAGATGTCGGAGGCCCAATGGACCGCGCTCGAGACGCAGGTGGAGACTGTCAAGGCGAGCCTCGGCAAGGTGACGCCGCTGCCCGATCTCGCGGAGATCGAGCGGATCGCCGGCGAGATCGACCGCGCCATCAGGGAGAAGGCGGAGACGCCGACGAAAGCCGAGCGGATCAAGCTCCGGGAGGCGGCGCTCAAGGAGCTCGCCCGCCTGCAGAGCGCCATCGCCGGGCACCCCCCGGTCGCGCTCTACAAGAACAACCCCTTCGACGGGGGCGCAAGCCTTCAGCTAATGGCGAGCGCGTTTCACACGGTGGAGGTGGCCGCGGCCGCCTGTGTGAGCCCCATGGAGAAACAGTGATGCGCCAGGGGCGCAAGGGAGGCGAGCGATGGCCGAGCTGACGGAGTTTCAGGTCGACTGGATCACCAAGGCCGCGGGCACGCCGATCGACGACGCCGCGCTGGAGAAGGCCGCGGCGCGCCAGGCGCTGCGGGAGGCGCGCTCGAAGCAGCTGATCGCGCAGGATCTGAACGCAGTGAAGCAGACGATTGCCGATGCGCAGACCTTCACCATCACCAAGACCGACCCAGACACCGCCTGCCGGGCGATGTGGAAGCGGGTGCTCGGACGGCCCGCCAGCCGCGAGCGGGTGATGAAATGGCACGCGACGGACGAAGACCTCCAGGCGCGCCAGGGCCTCTATGTGGGGGAATCGAACAAGCGCTACGAGCAGCTCCAGGACATCGAGGTGGACACGGGCGCGGACATCATCGGCATCGAAGCGATCCCGGACGGCACGCTGGAGGAGCTCACCGACAGCTTCGAGCGGATCCTCAACATCTCTCAGCAGATGGAGCGCGAGCTCGACGCGGACGGCAACCGCCTTTACTCCGACGACGACATTATGGCCGAGCTCTGGACCCCGCTGGTGCGGGACGGCACGATCCCCGAAAACCTGGTGCCGAACCGCTTCTCCGAGACGCAGCGGGCCATCGACGGGGCGCTCGATCTCTACAAGGGCATGCTCCAAGACTTCACCAAGAAGTCGCGCGGCAACGAGAAGCTCATGTTCGGGCTCCACCTTCTGAAGGACACCGCGTCCCTCGGCGGCAAGCTCGCGACCCACATCGTAACCATCCAGGACGCCAAGGAGCTCGCCGAGATCAACAGAAAGTACGCGAAGGGCGAGATCGACAAGGAGACGGCGGAGGGCCGGCAGCTCCTCACGAAGAAGGCCGAGCTCGAGACCAAGGCAAACTTCGTGAAGTTCGGCGTGGCCGCGATGGACGGCTCGATGAACCTCATGACCACGGTGGCCGACGAGACCACCCAGCATGACAAGGCCAACTGGACCAAGGTGGCGGACAAATCGCTGGAGACGCTCGGCAAGGTGGCGGTGGCGGCCGTCGGGCCCTTCGTCGACAAGTTCGTGATCGGCGACGAGGACAAGGGCACGCGGTCCGACCGGTCGAAGGCCGTGGGCGCGTTCTCCAAGGCGCTGCAGGCCTGCATCGCGGGCTCGGTCGCCTCGGCGCGGATGCTGCCGGCCGCGATCACCGCGATGAACGAGGACGACCCCGCGAAACGCCGGAAAGCCATCGGCGACGCCATCGACCGCTTCGCCGACGCCGTGGGGGAGTGCTTTGTCATCGCAGCGCAGAAGCATTTCGACAACGGGCCGGAGAAGGGCGCAGTCCTCATGTGGGGCGCGGCGGCCAAGAGCGCGATCCGCGGGGTGGGCCGCGCGGATCTCGTCGTCGCGGCAATCCAGGACGGCAAGCCCCGCGAGGCGGCGATGCGGCTGGGCGGCGCCGCGGTCGAGGGGGTGATGGCCGGCTGTGCCGAGGCGTTGCTCGACGCCATGAAGAAGGATGTGACCGACGAGGACTACCAGCAGGCGAGCTTCTTCGAGCGCCAATTTATGGAGCGGACGCAGGACGTCGACAGCACCGGCGCCAAGACCGACGAGGAGCTCGCGGACGGCACGGACTCGCTCGTTGCCCGGGCCGTGAAGGCCCGTCGCGAAGCGACGGCCAAGCTGATCGAGACGGCGAACGCCAAGATCGCCAGTGTCACGGAAGACGCCATCGGCCTTCTCGATCAGCGGACCGCGCTGCCGGACGACCCGGCGGCCGAGCAGGTGGCCGCCGAGGTGAAGGCCGCGACCGAGAAGATGGTGAAGGAGAAGGCCGAGGCCGAGATCGCGGAGTTCTTCGGCGACAAGGCGAAGGTGGCGGAGATGTTTGCCGAGTTCGACGAGAAGATCGTCGGCTACGAGCAGATCTACGCCGACGCCACCGGCGAAACCCGGCTCGACGGCACCCCGCCCTCGGAGGTCGAGAAATCCCTCGCCGCGATCGACGCGGTGATGGCCCGCACGGCGGATCTGCGCGCCCGGGCCAATATGATCAACGGCATCACCTCCTCGGCCACGGGCGTCATGGCCGCCATCATGCCGGGCGGCGGCGCGGTGGCGGCGGTGCAGAAGATGGTGTTCGACCTCTATCTCCTGCAGCGCGCGGTCGCGGCCCACAACCAGTGGTGCGAGAGCATGGAGCTCGCCTTCCGCGCCAACAGCGCCTACGGCCCCGCCATCCGCAACACGCTGCACAACGCCAAGATCACGCTCAGCCGAAAGAGCATCGCCATCGTGCTCGACGCGCTCAAGGTGGGCTCGGAGACCGCGCGGATGTTCGACCCCACGGGCGCGGCCACCATCAGCTCGGCTGCCGCCTCGATTTCGGAGGCGCTCTTCGACTACGGCTACAAGCGCTGGACGGAGGTGGAGATCGCCCGGGGCTGGAACGCGTTCAAGGCCGCGCGGGACAATCCACGGAGCCGCAAGGCCGCGCGCAACGCGCTGCGGCTCAACTCCACGCTCGCCAAATGCGCCATCGCCTACGGCGCCGTCGTGGCCGGCGACACCTCGGCCAAAGAGGCGATCCGCCAGGCCGGGATGAGCCCTGGGTTGTTGGCGGACGACACCGATGTCTGCAAGCGGCTCATCAAGTTCCTCGAGCAGGAGCTCTCGGACGACCCCGTGGTGCTCCAGGCCGAGAAGCTGCCGCACAAATGGCAGCCCGGGCGGCCCGAGCTCACCCCGGCCTCCTGGTTCGAGATCAAGACCATGGCGCTCACCGTCGCGGAGCCCAAGCTCGCAAAGGCCTCGGCCAAGACCCCGGGGATCGACCAGATCCTCGCCAAGCTCGCGGCCGCGGAGTGCTGGGACGGGAAGGCCACCTACGCCGCCTGGCGGGCCGATCATGCCGAGGACACGCCCGAGGCATGGGCCGTGCGCAAACGGGTGGCGACGCGGACGGTGAGCCTCCTCTCCGATCTTCGGGCGCAGATGGCGGCCTACGCGCCCGTCCAGGCCGCGGCGGCTAATTTCCCCCACCACGACATGGCGGACATCGTCTCGACCTACACCGCGCTCATCCGCCTCATGCTGCCCGAGGCCGAGCTCGACGCCAACGCCGCCGCGCCCACCTCGCCGCCGGCGCCGATCCCAGAGCCGGAGGCCGATCCGACGCCCGTGCTGGAGACGACCTGACCCTGCGGCCCCGCTGGGTCGGCCCCCCGCGGGGGCGACGTTTCCGTCAGTCCCGCTGCGGCGCGGCGACGCGCGGGCACTGACGCAACGTTAGACACTCACGGCAAAAAATCTGTCACATGATTCGCCCACCCTCAAGTTGGGGCGGCGCGATTTCGCAGGCGCGAAGTGCTGGCCGCCCGTCGATTGAAGACGGGGGACCATAAGATGACACGGACCTATCTCACCCTACTCGCGCTCGCCGCCATGGCGGTCGTGTCGGCCGCGCCGGCGGCCGCCCAGTCCACGCGGGCCGAGCTCGAGGCGCTTCGCGCCGAACTCGCGCGGCTCACCAACCGGATCGTCGAGCTCGAGGGCCGCCTCGAGCAGCAGCAGGAGCAGGTGACCACCCTCGAAGAGCGCCCAGAGCCTCGCGTGGAGCCCGACCGCGGCAATGTCCGTCTCGAGCTCTCGGGCCGGATCAACCAGGCGGTCGTGTTCGCCGACAACGGCAACGACAGCAAGGTGTTTATCGCGGACAACGACAACTCGGGCTCCCGCTTCGGCCTCCGCGGCGAGGCGGATTTCGGCGACATCACCACCGGCGCCTTTCTCGAGGCGACCTTCGAGGTGAACTCGACCGACGAGATCAGCTTCGAGGACGACGGCCCCGTCGGCACCAGCCCCGCGGATGGGGAGGACTTCCTCGATCTCCGCCACGCGGTTTGGTACATTGAGCACCCGACCTTTGGCGAGTTCTCCCTCGGCTTCTCCAACACCGCGACCGAGGAGGTCTCGGAGGTCGATCTGTCCGGCACCGGCTGCTGCATCGGCGAATCGGACGTCGACGACATCGCCGGCGGGCTCGAGTTCTCCTCCTCCACCCCGGGCTTCGAGCTCATCCCCGAGGTCGACGACTTTTTCGTGAACCTCGACGGCTCGCGCACGAGCCGCATCCGCTACGACACGCCGTCCCTCTTCGGCGCGAGCCTCGCGGTGGCCCTGCGTCAGGACGATCAGATCCGGCCCGATGTCGCACTCAGCTACGGCGCCGAGTTCGCCGGCGGCTTCGAGCTCGAGGCGGCGGCGGGCTGGCGGTCGGAGGAGGACGCCAATGTCTTCCACGGCTCGGTCTCGGCGCTCGCGCCCTTTGGCGTCAACCTCACCCTGGCGGGTGGCGTCGAGTCCCTCGACGACAGCGACGTCGACAATCCCAACTTCTTCTACACAAAGCTCGGCTACCGCGAGAAGTTCTTCGACATCGGTGAGACCCGCTTCTCGATCGACTACTTCCGCGGTCACAACAACGACGACTTCGCCTCGCCCACCGGCGGCCTGCCGCTCGCGACGTCCTTCGGCGGCGGCGTGGTGCAGCAGATCAGCCCGCTCAGCATGGAGGCCTATCTGGGCTTCCGCCTCTACGATGTGGAAGATCTCTTCGAGGAGGACACGGGGCTCGCGATCGCGGATCCGGACGGCCTCTTCGTCGTCTTCACCGGCGCCCGCGTGCGCTTCTGACGCTCTGCCCGCGCCCGGTCTCGCTTGAGGATCGGGCGCGGCGCATCTAGGCTGGTATGGGAGAACCGCGCGATGGCTCAGCACCCTTGGCATCGGCCCGCCGCCCTGGCGGTGGGGCTCGTCCTCGCGGCGGCCCTGGCCGGCTGCGAGGGCTACACGCCGAAGCCGCGCGTCTCCTCCATCGAGGATTGCCGCGATTGCCTGCCCGGGCTCTTCAGCGGGGAGGACGGGGTCCTCACCCTCTACGGTCCGGGCGACGACGACCTTTTCGGCGGCGGCACCGGGCGGCCCGCCGCAGCCCCGGCGCCGCGACCTGCGACGAGCGTGGTCCGCGAGGAGTACGAGACGATCATCCGGCCCGACGGCACCGTGATCGAGCGCAAGGTTGTCATCCACGGCGACGGCCGGGTGGAGCGCTCGCAGGGCGGGACCGCCGCGGAGGATCCGGAAGCCGCGGCGATCCTCGCCCGCCCCCTGCCCCACCCCTACCCCAAATCCGAGTGACCCCGCTTGCCGAGGCGGGCCCGGGGGCGCCATTAGGGAGCGCATGCCGGACCCGACCGACCCACCCCCGCCCTATCTCACCACCCGCGAGGTGGCGGACCTTCTGCGCATGAAGGAGCGGCGGGTCTACGACCTCGCTGCCGCGGGGGCCATCCCGCACCGACGGATCACCGGCAAGCTGCTCTTTCCCCGCCAAGAGATCCTCGGCTGGATCGAGGGCGACGCCGCGGCCCCGGCCGAGCGGCCGCCGGTGCTCGCGGGCTCCCACGATCCGCTGCTCGACTGGGCGGTGCGCGAATCCGGCTCGGGCCTCGCCACCCTCACCGATGGGAGCGGCCACGGCCTCGCCTGCTTCGCCGAGGGGCGCGCGGCGCTGGCGGGTCTCCACATCCCGGAGGCGACGGGGTGGAACCGCGCGCGTGTCGCGGCCGCCGGGCTCACGAACGCGGTCCTCATCGCCTGGGCGGCCCGGGCGCGGGGGCTCGTCCTCGCCAGGGCGCTGGACGGGCGCGTGACCGCCATGGCCGATCTCGTGGGCCTGCGGGTCGCGCTCCGCCAGCCTGGGGCGGGCACCGCGGCGGTGCTCGAGCGGCTCCTCGCCCGGGAGGGGCTCTCGGAGGCGGATCTCAGCGCACTGCCCGAGCGCGCCCGGACGGAGAACGACGCCGCCGCCGCCGTCGCCGCGGGCGAGGCGGACGCCGCCCTTGGCCTCGCCGCGATGGCGCGGCGCTTCGACCTCCCATTCCTCCCCCTTCTCGAGGAGCAGTTCGACCTCCTGATCGACCGCCGCTCCTACTTCACCGACCCGGTGCAGCGGCTCCTCGCCTTCGCCCGCACGCCAGCGCTGTCGCGCAAGGCCGAGGCGATGGGCGGCTACGACCTTCGGGAGTTCGGCGCCGTTCGCTGGCTGTCCCGCTAGGCTCAGCGGGCCGCGTTGGGGAAGAAGAGGGGCTGGCCCTCCACCTCGAAGCGCGCGATCGCCGCTTGCCCCCGGTCGGACAGCACCCAGTCGACGAAAGCCTGACCAAGCTCCGCTTTCACGTGGGGGTGGCGCTCCGGGCTCACGAGGACGATCCCGTATTGGTTGAAGAGCCGCGGGTCCCCCTCCACCAGGATGCGATGATTGCCCTTGTTGCCGAAGGCGATCCAGGTCGCGCGGTCGGTCATCACATAGGCGCCCATGCCGATCCCGGTGTTGAGCGTGGCGCCCATGCCGGAGCCGGTCTCGCGATACCAGCCGCCGGAGGCGGCGGCGACGTCGACCCCGGTCTCGGCCCAGAGGCGGAGCTCGGCCTTGTGGGTGCCGCTGTCGTCGCCCCGCGAGGCGAAGACCGCCCCGGCCTCCGCGATCGCCGAGAGCGCGGCGACCGCATCCGTCTCGCCGGCCACTCCGGCGGGATCCGCCTCCGGTCCGACGATGACGAAGTCGTTGTACATCACATCCGCGCGGGCGACCCCGTGGCCCTCGGCGACGAACGCCTCCTCCGCCGCCTTGGCGTGGACGAAGAGGACATCGCCGTCGCCGTTCGCTGCGTTGCGGATGGCCTGGCCGGTGCCGACCGCGACCACGCGCACGGCGATCCCGGTCTCCGCCTCGAAGAGCGGCAGGATGTGGTCGAAGAGCCCGGAGTTCTGCGTCGAGGTGGTGGATTGGACGAGGATGAAGCGGTCCTCGGCCACGGCCGGCATCGCCAGGGCCAGAGCGAGGACCGCGGCAAGGCGGCGACGAGTGAGGTGCATGAGGTCTCCGTCAGGCTGGGGGCGCGCGGTCGAGGAAGAGGCGTCCGGCCACCCAGGCGCGGGCCGGAGCCGAGCGCGGGCGGTCGAGGAGGTCGGCCACCGGCGCCGTCTCCACAACCCGCCCGGCATGGAGGAAGGCCGCGTCGTCGCCCAGCCGACGGGCCTGTCCCGCATCGTGGGTGACGAGCACGATCGTCACCCCCGCCGCATGGGCCCCGGCGATGAGCGCCTCGATGGCGTGGGTGGCTTCGGGATCGAGACTCGCGGTCGGCTCGTCGAGGAACAGGACCTCCGGCCGCCCGGCGAGCGCGCGGGCCACCGCCAGGCGCTGCTGCTCCCCGCCCGAGAGGACGCGGGCCGGCCGCCGGGCGAGATGGGAGAGCCCCGCTTCGGCGAGCGCTGTGTCGGTGCGGGCCCGGCGCTCCCGCCAGGGCACCCCTCGCATGGCGAGCGCGAAGGCCAGATTGGCGCGCACCGAGCGTCGCAGCATCACCGGACGCTGGAACACCATGGCCTGGGCCCGCCGAGCCGCGGCGTCGAGCGGGCGCCCGCGCCACAGCACCTGCCCCGCGCTCGGACGCATGAGACCGTGGAGCAACCGGAGCGCGAGGCTCTTGCCCGCGCCGTTGGGCCCCAGGAGCACGAGCCGACGACCCGGGCGCACCTCGAGGTCGAGCCCGTCGAGCAGCGTCTGCCGCCCGGCGACGAGCGTGAGCCCCTCGGCTTCCAGGAGCGGCGGGGCCTCCGCCGCCGCGCCGGCGAGGGCCGTGAGATCCAGCGTCCCCTCAGGCATAGGCGGCCCGGTGGGCCGAGGCCCGCAGCGCCATCACCGCGGCGTTCACCACCACGGCGAGCACCAGGAGCACGAGGCCGAGGGCGAGGGCGAGCTCGAGATTGCCCTTTGAGGTCTCGAGCGCGATCGCCGTGGTCATCACGCGCGTCACATGGTCGATGTTGCCGCCCACGATGATCACCGCGCCCACCTCCGCCACCGCCCGGCCGAAGCCCGCGAGCGCGACGGTGAGGAGGCTGAAGCGCGCGTCCCAGAGGAGCGCGGACGCTCGGTCGATCCCGCGCACGCCGAGGGAGGCGAACTGCTCCGCATACTCGCCGTGAAGGTCCTCAACCACCTGCTTGGTGAGCGCGGCCACGATGGGGGTGACGAGGATCGTCTGCGCGATGATCATGGCCGTGGGCGTGTAGAGGAGGCCGAGGACTCCGAACGGCCCCGACGCCGAGAGCGCGAGATAGACGGCGAGGCCCACCACCACCGGCGGCAGGCCCATCAGCGCGTTGAGCGCCACCGCGAGCGCCCCGCGGCCGGGAAAGCGAAAGGCGCCCACCAGCGCCCCGAGTGGAAACCCGATGACGCAGGCGATGGCGACGGCCGTGAGCGTCACCTCGAGCGAGAGGCCGACGATCTCCATCACATCTGGGTCGCGCGCGAGGATGAGCCGCCCGGCCTCCGTGATCGCGCCGCCGAAGCCTTGCATTCCTGGGTGTCCTCTCCCTTCTTTGGGAAGGAATGCATGATTTTGCGGCGAAGGCCACACCCGCCGGCCTGCGCCCCGGCGCCGCAGGGGCCGTCAGCCGCCGCCGGGCTCGGCGCCCACATTCTCCGGCGCGATCGAGACGGTTTTGACGATGGCGAAGCAGGTGACCCCGGGGGCGAGGCCCAGCGCATCGGCCGAGCGCCGGGTGACGCGGGCCAACACCCGGCCCGCCGGGGTCGCGAGCGAGACGATGGTGCCCGGCCCCTCCCCCGGGCGCACCCGCTCCACCGTGCCGGGAAGGATGTTGAGCGCCGAGATCCCCTCCGGCGCGCGGCGCGAGAGGATCACCTCCTTGGCCGGGATGCGCACGCGAAGCGCGCGTCCCACAGGCACGGACACCCGGGGGAGGAAGAGCGCCGCATCGCCCGCCGAAAGCTCCGTGAGCCCGTCCGCATGGTGGGCGGCCACCCGGGCCTCGAGCACCGCCCCCGCCGCCCGGGCGCCGAGGGGGGTGACCATCGGGTCCCCCAGCACCTCCGCTGCCGGGCCCTGGCGGACGACCCGGCCAGCCTCGAGCGCGACCACCGTGGTGGCGAGGCGCGCGACCTCCTCCGGCGCGTGGCTCACATAGAGGATGGGCACCGACACCTCGTCCCGCAGCCGCTCGAAATAGGGCAGGATCTCGGCCTTGCGCGCCTCGTCGAGGGCCGAGAGCGGCTCGTCGGCCAAGATGATCCGCGGGCTGGCAAGAAGCGCGCGCCCGATGGCCACCCGCTGCTTCTCGCCGCCCGAGAGCTCGGCCGGGCGCCGCGCGAGGAGATCCCCGATGCCAAGCATCTCCACCACCCGGCCGAGATCCTCCCGCGGCGCGCCACGGGGGGCGAACCACCGGCCGTAGAGGAGGTTTTGCCGCACGGTGAGATGGGGAAAGAGCCGGCCCTCCTGAAAGATCGTGCCGAGGCGGCGGCGATGGGGCGGGAGGTCGAGCCGGCGCTCGGTGTCGAGCAGCACCCAGTCCCCCACCGCGATGCGCCCGCGATCCGGCGTGAGGAGCCCGGCCACCGACTTGATGATGGTCGACTTACCCGACCCTGAGCGTCCGAAAAGGACGGTGAGCCCCGGCGGCGCCTCCACGCCGATATCGAGCGCGAAGCCCTGGAACCGGTGGGCGAGCGCGATGGAGAGCGTCATGGGCCGGCCCGCCGGGCGGCCATGCGCCGGGCGAGAAGCTCCGAGGCGAGGAGCGCCGCCATGGCGACGGCGATGGAGATCGCCACGAGGCGAAATGCGGCGGGCTCGCCCCCCGGCACCTGGAGAAACGCGTAGATGGCGGAGGGCAGCGTCTGCGTCTCGCCCGGAATGTTGGAGACGAAGGTGATCGTGGCGCCGAACTCGCCGATGGCCTTGGAGAAGGCGAGGATGGCGCCCACCAGGATGCCCGGCGCGATGAGCGGCAGCGTGACCGTGAGAAACACCCAGGGCCCCGAGGCGCCGAGGGTCGCGCCGGCTTCCTCGAGCTTGGGGTCCACCGCCTCGATCGAGAGCCGCATCGCGCGCACCATGAGCGGAAAGGCCATGACCGCGGCCGCGAGGGCCGCCCCGGTCCATCGGAAGGCGACGACCACCCCGATCTCGGCGAGGAGACGGCCGAGCGGCCCCTGCGGCCCGAAGGCGAGGAGGAGGAGATAGCCCGTCACCACCGGCGGCAGGATGAGCGGGAGATGCACAAGCCCGTTCAGAAGCGGCCGCCCGGGGAAACGCCAACGCGCCAGCGCGTAGGCGACGAGAAGGCCGAGCGGCAGGCTCGCGCAGGTGGCCCAGGCCGAGACCTTGAGAGAGAGGACGAGCGCCTGCCACTCCGCCGGGCCGAGGGGATCCACGGGCTCACTCGACGAGGACGTGGAAGCCCTGGCGCTCGAACACCGCACGCGCGGCCGGCCCGCGGAGATAAGCGAGCACGGCGCGGGCCGGCGCCCGGTCCCCCGCCCGCGTGAGGGCCGCGGGGTATCGGATCGGCGGGTGGCTGTCGGTCGGGAAGGTCGCGATCACATGCACCCGCGGCTCGGCGGCGGCGTCGGTCGCGTAAACCACGCCGAGGGGAGCGGCGCCGAGCGCGACGAGGGCGAGGGCGGCGCGCACATTGTCGACCTGAGCGATGCGCGTGCGCACCGCGTCCCAGAGGCCGAGGCTCTCGAGCGCGGCCTTGCCGTAGATCCCGGCGGGCACGGCGTCGATCAGGGCCATGGCGAGCCGACCGTCGCCAAGCCTGGCGGCGAGGGGCGCCCCCGGCCCCAAAGCGAGCGGCGGGCCCTCGGCCCCGGGGGCGACCAGCACCAGGCGGTTGGTCAGGAGGTCGGCGCGCGTGCCGGGCGCGAGCCGGCCTGCGGCCTCCAGCCGGTCCATCCAGCCCGGATTGGCAGAGACGAAAATGTCGGCCGGCGCCCCGGCCTCGATCTGCCGCGCGAGCGCAGAGGACCCCGCGGCGGACACCTGCGCGGTGACCCCCAGCGTCGCCCCCAGCCCCGGGACGATCTCGTCGAGCACCGTCTTGAGGCTCGCCGCGGCGAACACAGTCACGGTCTCGGCCCGAACGCCGCCGGCGAGGGCGAGGGCCAGGGCGAGGCCGAGCACGTGGCAGCGGCGGAGGAGCATGCGCGGGGTCCCGTGGATCGAGGGCGGAGAGCTGTGCGGCTGCGAAGTATCGCAACGCCCTCCGCGCGCACGCAAGCCCTAACTCCCGTCACCTCCGCCGGGATCAGGCGACGAGACGGGTGCCCGGGGCCGGCGCGTCGACCTCGACGCCCGCGGCGTCCGCGGCGCGCCACGCGCTCTCGGCCAGGGCCTCCTCCGCATCGCCGGGGCGGCCAGGCGGCGCGACGGTGCGGAACCGCGACACGCCATCGGTGAGCCGCGCCGCCTCGACGCCGAGCGCCTCCGCCATCGCGATCGCCCGCTGGGTGACGACGCTCGTGTCCTGCATCTCACGGTCGAGCTCCGAGATCGCCCGGCCGATCTGCTCGCTGCCGACACTCTGCTCGCGCATGGCGGCGGAGACCTCCTCGACGAGGTCCGAGGTCCGCCGGATTTCGGGCACGAGGGCGCTCAGCATCGTCTCCGCCTCCTCGGAGACCGCCACCGTGGCGCTGGAGAGGCCCTGGATCTCCCGTGCGGCCACCGTGCTGCGCTCCGCGAGCTTGCGCACCTCGGCCGCGACCACCGCGAAGCCCTTGCCCTGCTCGCCGGCCCGCGCAGCCTCCACCGCCGCGTTGAGCGCGAGGAGGTCGGTCTGCCGCGCGATCTCCTGGATGATGGTGATCTTG
>CAYXPI010000040.1:0-24048 GCA_964467005.1 uncultured Limibaculum sp.
CCTCGGCGATCGCCATGCGCCGCGAGCCCTCGAAGTGGAAGGGCTTGGTCACGACGCCCACGGTGAGGATGCCCATCTCGCGGGCCACCCGGGCCACCACCGGGGCCGCGCCGGTGCCGGTGCCCCCGCCCATGCCGGCGGTGATGAAGCACATATGGCTGCCCTCGAGCGCGGTCGCGATGTCCTCCACGCTCTCCTCGGCGGCGGAGTAGCCGACATCGGGCTTCGAGCCGGCGCCGAGACCGCGGGTGACGCCCGTGCCGAACTGGAGCTTGCGCTCGGCCTTCGAATGGGCGAGCGCCTGGCTGTCGGTGTTGGCCGCTATGAACTCGACCCCCGGCAGCTGCTTCTGGATCATGTTGTTGACCGCGTTGCCCCCGGCGCCGCCGACGCCGAAGACGGAGATCCGCGCCGTGAGCTCCGGCTCGAGGCCGAAATCCGACGGGTCCTTGAGATTGAGTGCCATGTGTCTTGCCTCTTCTCTGCCTGGTGGCCGGGGTTCGGCCGGGTGTCTGGCCCCTTGTCCCGGGGCCTTGGGGTCGTCTGCGGTGCCGGCGCGCCCGCTCACCACGCGGTGCGGAGCCAGCGGAGCATCTCGTTGGCGCGCCCGCGGGCGCCGGCGGGCCGTGGGGCCTCGAAGTCCCAGAGCTCGTCATGCGGGCGGAGCGCGTAGATCGCGAGGCCGACCGCGGTGGCGCAGTCCGGCCCCGAGAGCCCGGGCCCGAGCCCCGCGAGCCGGAGCGGGCGGCCGATGCGCGGGCGCCGGCCGAGAAGGCGGGTCACCACCTCGTCGAGGCCCGGCAGCTGGCAGGCCGCCCCGGTCAGCACGACCGAGCAGCCGGGCATGGCGCCGATGCCGAGCTCGATGAGCCGGGACTGGACCATGCGGAAGGTTTCCTCGATCCGCGGGCGGATCACCCCGATCAGCATGCCCCGGGAGATCTGCCGGGGCTCCGGCGCCTCCTCCTCGCCGAGCCGCGGCGCGTCGATCATCTGGCGGTCGTCGGCCGAGGTCGGCACCACGCCGCCATGGAGGCACTTGATCCGCTCGGCCAGCGCGTGGCGCATCATGAGCCCGCCCGCGATGTCGGAGGTCACATGCTCGCCGCCGAAGCGGATCTGCTCCGCGCAGATGAGGTGGTCGCGCAGGAAGACGGCGAGGCCGGTGGAGCTCGAGCCCATATCGATGCAGATCGCGCCCGTGCGCTGCTCATCCTCCACAAGGGCCGAGAGACCGGCGGCGTAGGGCGCGCTCACGATCCCGCAGAGATCGAGATCGCACTGGCGGATGCACTCCATGAGATTGGCGAGCGGGCGCGCGTCCACCGCCACCACATGGAGCGCGATCGAGAGCACCTTGCCCGACATCCCTCGGGGGTCTGTGAGGCCCGATTGGAAGTCGAGGCTGATCTCCACCGGCTGGGCGTGGAGGATCTGGCGCCCGGGCCCGATGGGCGGCTCCGGCGCGTTGCCGAGGGCGTTGGAGATGTCCCGGGTCGTCACCTGGCCCGTCTCGGTGTCCGCCTCGCCGATGGTCGAGAAGCTCTCGGGCCGCCCGCCGGAAAAGGAGACGAGCACATGGTCCACCCGGTCGATCTTGGGCTGGGCGGCGCGCTCGGCCTGGAGCACAGCCCGGCGGACGGAGCGGGCGGCGGCGTCCATGTCGATCACCTCGCCCCGCTTCACGCCGCGGGCCTGGACGGTCGCGTCCGCCACCACCTCCGCCGCGCCGAAGAGCGAGGTGGCGAGCGGATCGGTTGCCGCGGCGGCGTCGAGCCGGGCGGGGTCGATCTTGAGGATGAGGCAGGTGATGTTGTAGCTGCCGATGTCGAGCACGGCGAGTTTGCCCCGGCGCACCCCTTGGGCGAGACGCGCGCGCATCGCGCGGTGGATGTCGCAGGCGGCGAAATTCATGTGTCTTCTCCGATCACCAAATCCATGGCCCGCCGCAGCACGTCCTGCTCCGCCGCCCTGGGCGCGAGGCGGACGGTGGGCCGGTCGGGCCGTCGCAAGTCGAGGACGACGAGGTCGCGGTCGAGGAGCTCCTCGCCGTAATGCAGCGCCATGGCTCCGGCGAGGGCGCGCGCCGCCTTCGCCTCGGGCAGCCGGATGGTGAGGTCACGGTCGAGGGCCAGGTCCCACCGCCGTGCGCCCACGCGGACGAAGGCCCGGAGCCGGGACACCAACGCCGGCGCCGCGGCCATAAGCTCGCCGATCTCCCCCACCGCGCCCACCGCGCCGACGCCGGCCATCAGCGGCAGGCGTGGGTGAGCCCGGCGGCTCGCGGCCGGGGCGATGACGACGCCGGTGGCGTCGATCACCCAAAGGGCGCCCGCGGGGTCGCGCCAGAGGGCGGCGGGCACCCGCTCGCGCACCCGGATGGTGAGGAGCCCCGCGGCGTCGACGAACAGCGCGGCGGAGGCGACTTCGCCAAGCCCCGCGATCTCCCGGCGCAGGCGATCGAGATCGAGCTTGAGCGAGCTCTCCCCCTTCACCGGGCCGACCATGGCGCGGAGAAGCCCTTCGAGCTCGGGCGCCGCGCCCTCGACCGCCACGCCGCGGACCAGAAACTCCGGCCGGTCGGCGATCCGCTGAAGAAGGCCGCGGGCCTCGGCCTCGATCGCAAGGCGCAGCCGATCGGTCGAGACCACGGCCCAGCCCACGAGCGCGGCGAGGGAGAGGGGCAGGTAGACGAGGGCCAGGCTCCGCACCCAGGGCTGGGCCCAGGCGCGCGCGAGCCGATAGGAGAGGCGGGAGGGCCCGGGCAGGCCGGGGCTCAGCGGTCGCATGACGCATCCTCCAAAAGCCGAACGCAGAGCGCGTCGAAGCCGAGGCCGCGGTGATCGGCCTGCTCGGGCGCGAGCGAGGTGGGGGTCATGCCCGGCTGGGTGTTGGTCTCGAGGAGGACGACGCCGCCCGCGCCTTTGGCCTCGTCCCAGCGGAAATCCGTGCGCGTGAGCCCCCGGCAGCCGAGCGCCCGGTGCGCCGCCGCGGCATGGGCGAGGCAGGCCTCCGCCACCCGGTCCGGGATCTCGGCGGGCACCACATGGCGCGAGCCGCCGGCGGCGTATTTCGCGTGGTAGTCGTACCAGCCATCGGTCTGGATGTCGGTGACCGCCAGCGCCTCGCCGTCGAGCACCGCGACCGAAAGCTCCCGCCCCGGCACATAGCGCTCGACCATCAGCCGCTCGGGCGCCTCCGCCGCCAGCCGCGCGGGCCCGTTGGCGCCGTCGAGCACGAGGGCCACGCCGACGGACGACCCCTCGTTGACCGGCTTCACCACATAGGGCGGCTCCATCGGGTGGCCGGCCGCCACCTCGTCGCGCGGGCAGATCCGGTGTTCGACGATGGGGAGCCCCTCGGCGGCGTAGACCGCCTTGGTCCGCGCCTTGTCCATCGCCAGCGCGGAGGCCAGGACGCCCGAATGGGTGTAAGGCAGCCGCAGCCATTCGAGGAGGCCCTGGACGCAGCCATCCTCGCCCCACCGGCCGTGGAGCGCGTTGAACACGGCCTCGGGCCGCGCCGCCTCAAGCGCCTGGGCGATGTCGCGCCCGGCGTCGATTTCCACCACGTCATAGCCCGCGCCCCGCAGCGCTCCGGCCGCAGCCCGGCCGGACACGAGGGACACCTCGCGCTCGGCGGACACACCGCCCTTGAGCACTGCCACGCGGGAAGCCCTGCTCGACATCCGCGCCTCTGCCGCCGGGGCCTATGATTTGCCTGTGCGCCCGGCTTTCTGATTAGTTTTATTGCGGCAGACTAACGCCGATACGCCGGATTTCCCAGTGCAAATCGTGGCCTGAGTGCGTTTTCACCCGCGCGCGCACGGTCTCGCCCAGTGTCTCGAGATCTTCTGCTTTGGCATTGCCGCGGTTGATCAGGAAGTTGCAGTGCTTTTCTGAGACCTGAGCGTCACCGATTTGGAGGCCGCGACATCCCGCAGCGTCGATGAGCTGCCAGGCGCTCGGCCCAGGCATCGGCTCGGCCCCGCCGGAGGAGACGCCCGAGGGGTTGCGGAAGGTGCTGCCGCCGGTGCGCGCGCGCAAAGGCTGAGTCGCGGCCCGCCGGGCCACGAGTTCGGCCATGCGCTCGGCCACCGCCTCCGCGGCCGCGCGCGCGCCGCGAAAGACCGCCCGGGTGACGACGAGGCCCGCCGCCGCCCGGGCCTCGCGATAGGCAAAGCCCATCTCCCGCCGCGAGAGGCGGTGCACCCGGCCGTCGCGCCCCACGGCCTCGGCCTCCTCCAGCCGGTCCTTCACCTCGGTGCCGTAGCACCCTGCATTCATGGCAAGCGCCCCGCCCACGCTGCCGGGGATCGTGCGCAGGAACTCGAGCCCGCCCAGGCCGGCCCCGGCCGCCATCTCCGCCACCCGCCGGTCGAGCGCCGCCGCGCCCGCCACCACCGCGGTGCCCTGCACCTCGACCTGGGCGAAGGCGTGGCCGAGGCGGATCACCACCCCGGGCACCCCGCCGTCGCGCACCAGAAGGTTGGACCCCACGCCGATGGGGGTGACGGGCACCTCCGGCGGGCAACGCGCCAGGAACCAGGCGAGATCGGCGATGTCGGCGGGCTGGAAGAGCACCTCCGCCGGCCCGCCCACGCGGAACCAGGTGAGATCCGCCAGGGTCCGCCCCTCGGTCAGCCGGCCGCGCACGGGCGGCAGCCGGTCGATCAGGCGGAGGGGCCCAGCATCGGCCATGCGCTCACCCCTCGGCCGCCCGCGGGGCCGGCGCCGCAGCCGCCGCGAGCTCGCCCGGCAGCGCGTTGGCCCAGGCGGAGATCGAGCCCGCGCCCAGGCAGATGACCAGATCGCCGGGCCGCGCGACCTCCGCCACCCAGGGGGCGAGCCCCTCGGGCGCGCGCACGGCATGGGCCCGGCGGTGGCCGTGGGCGCGCAAGCCGCCCACCAGCGCGTCGCGGCTCACGCCGTCGATCGGCGGCTCGCCCGCGGCGAAGACATCCGTGATGCCGACCACATCCGCGTCGTTGAAGCAGGCGCAGAACTCCTCGAAGAGATCATGAAGGCGCGAGAACCGGTGCGGCTGGTGGATGGCGATCACCCGGCCCTCGCCCTCCCCGAGCGTCGCGCGGGCCGCCTTCAGCACGGCCGCAATCTCCACCGGGTGGTGGCCGTAATCGTCGATGATCGTGGCGCCCTGCCAGGTGCCGACGCGGGTGAAGCGGCGCTTCACGCCCTTGAAGCCCTCGAGGCCCGCGCGGATCTCGCCCATCCCGATCTTGAGCTCGCGGGCCGCCGCGATGGCGGCGAGGGCGTTGCACACATTGTGCTCGCCCGGCATCGGCAGGCTGAGCCCCGGATGCCGTTCGTCCTCCGACTCGCCCCGAAGCACGAGGTCGAAGCGCATCCGCCCGTCCTCGTAGCGCAGGCCCTCGGCGCGGAGATCGGCCTGGCGCGAGAGCCCGTAGGTGACCACGCGGCGGTCGGTCACCCGGCCGATGAGGCCCTGCACCTCCGGATGGTCGATGCAGGCGATGAGCGCGCCGTAGAAGGGGATGTTGGACACGAAGGCCTCGAACCCGTCGCGGAGCGCGTCGACCGTGCCGTAGTGGTCCATATGCTCGGGGTCGATGTTCGTCACGATTGCGATGGTGGCCGGCAGCTTCACGAAGGTCCCGTCGGACTCGTCCGCCTCCACCACCATCCAGCGCCCTTCGCCGAGCCGCGCGTTCGAGCCGTAGGACTGGATGATGCCACCGTTGATCACGGTGGGGTCCTCGCCGCCCGCGTCGAGAAGCGCGGCGACCAGCGAGGTGGTGGTGGTTTTCCCGTGCGTCCCGGCGACCGCGACGTTCCAGCGGAGGCGCATGAGCTCGGCCAGCATCTCTGCCCGGCGCACCACCGGCAGCGCGCGGGCGCGGGCCGCCTCGAGCTCGGCATTGTCGGCCTTGATGGCGGTGGAGATCACGCAGACGCCGGCGCCCTCGACGTTCTCCGGCGCATGGCCGATGGCGATCCGCGCGCCGAGATGGCGGAGCCGCGCGACGATGGGGGTCTCGCGGATGTCCGAGCCCTGGACCGCGTAGCCCATATTGAGGAGCACCTCCGCGATGCCGGACATGCCGATGCCGCCGATCCCGACGAAGTGGATGGGGCCGATGTCGAGCGGCAGGGCGGTGGGTGGGTTCACGGGGCGCGTCTCCTCATGCGTTGGGCCGCGGGGGTAGCAGGCGATCGGCGCGGTGCCAAGGGGCGCGGGGTCATGCAACGGCCGCCTCGACGAGATCGGCCAGGCGTTCGGCGGCGTCCGGGCGGGCGCGGGCGCGGGCGGCCTCGGCCATCTGCCGCGCCGCCGCGGGGTCGCGGAGGAGCGGCGCGAGATGCGCGGCGAGCCCCTCGGCCGTGAGCTCCCCTTCCGGCGCGAGCACCGCGGCGCCCGCCTCGGCCAAGGCGCGCGCGTTCGCCGTCTGATGATCTCCCGCCGCGGACGGGAAGGGGACAAGCACCGCGGGCCGGCCGATGGCCGCGATCTCGGCCACCGTCGAGGCCCCGGCGCGAGCCAGGACGAGATGCGCCGCCGCCATCCGCTCCGGCAGGTCCGCGAAGAAGGGCGCGAGCTCGGCCCGCACGCCGGCGGCGGCGTAGGCCTCGGCCACCTCCGCCTCCTCGCCCGGGCGCACCTGCTGGACGACCGAGAGACGGGCCCGGAGATCCTCGGGCAGGGCCTCCACCGCGGCCGGAGCCAGACGCGCGAAGACCGAGGCTCCCTGACTGCCGCCGAAAACGAGCAGGCTGAGCGGCCCGTCGGCCTCTGGGTAGGGCGCGGCGGCGGCGAGCACACGGGCGCGGAGGGGATTGCCCACATCGACGAGATGCGCGCCCTCGGGCGGGCTTTGCAACGGCCAGGTCCCGCAGGCCACGGCCTTGGCCCGCCGGGCGAAGCGGCGGTTGACAGCGCCCAACACGGCGTTTTGCTCGTGCAGCACCACCGGCAGCCCCAACGCCCACGCCGCGGCGAGCGGGGGAAAGCTCGGATACCCGCCGAAGCCCACGAGCGCCGCGGTGCCGCGACCCCTGAGCGCGGCCCAGGAGAGCGCGATCCCCCGCAGGATACGCACCGGGAGCGCGAGCTTGGCCGTCAGCCCCCCTTGCGCCGGGCTCGCCGCTGGGATCTCCCGGATCTCGATCTCGGCCGGCATCCCCTCGGCATACCGGAGGCCGCGCGCATCGGTGAGAAGGGTGACCGCCCAACCGCGCACAAGAAGCGTCTCCGCAAGCGCCTGGGCCGGGAAGAGATGCCCCCCGGTCCCGCCCGCGGCGAGCGCGATCCGCCGGGTCACAGCCGCTGCCGCAGCACCGCCGCGGCGTCGAGGGGCCGCGCCCGGGTGAGCGCGAGCAGCGCCCCCATCCCGATCGCGGCGGCGAGGAGCGAGGACCCGCCATAGGAGACGAAGGGCAACGTCATGCCCTTGGCCGGCAAGAGCCGGATCGCCACGCCGAAATTCACGAAGGCCTGGAGCCCGAAGAGCACCGCGAGCCCGGTGCCGCCGAAGCGCACGAAGGGGTCCGCCACCTCGATGAGCCGGGTGAGCGAGCGGAGCGTGATCACGAGATAGAGCGCCAAAAGCCCCAGCGTGAAGAGAAGGCCGAACTCCTCCGCCGCCACGGCCGCGATGAAATCCGTGTGCGCGTCCGGCAGGGTCCATTTCACCGAGCCCTGGGCCGCGCCCACGCCGAAGAGCCCGCCCTCCTGGATCGCGGCCAGCGCATAGCCGAGCTGGGTGTTGGGCTCCACGCTGCCAGCCAGATAGGCGTCCACCCGCCCGGCCACATGGGCGGATTGGCTGTAGGCCAAGGCCGCCGCCGCCGCCACCGCGCCGGAAAACCCGACAAGGAGGAGGACGTTCGCGCCGGAGACGAAGAACATCGCCGCCCAGACCGCGACGATGAGCGTGGCCTGCCCGAAATCGGGCTGGAGCGTCAGCATGCCCGCGATCAGCGAGACCGCGAGGCCTGAGAGGAGGCGCCCCGGCGGGCCGTTCGGGTTGGTCGCCCCGGCCATGAGCCAGGCGGCCGCGATCACGAAGGCGGGCTTCAGAAACTCCGAGGGCTGGAGCGAGGCGACGCCCAGCGAGTACCAGCGCACGGCACCTTTGCCGAAGTCGGTCCCAAACCAGGGGAGAAAGGCCGTCGCCACGAATGTTGCCACGAAGAGGACCACGCCGAGGCGCCGGAGCCGTCGGAGCGACAGAGTGGAGACCGCCACGACCACCGAGAAGGCGACCCCGGCGAACACCGCGTGGCGTGCGACGTAGTGATAGGTCCAGAGCCCGTTCTTCTCGGCGAGTGGCGGCGAGGCGGCAAATGCGAGGACAAGACCCAAGGCGGTAAGGGCGAGCACCGCGCCGAGGGACCAGCGGTCGATCGTGTGCCACCAATCCTCGAAGGCCGCGGTGTCCTGGCGGCGGAGGACGCCGGTGCGGAAGGTCATCTCGGTCATGGGCGGTCCTCGCGGGCGAGATGGGGGGCGGCCAGGGCGCGGAAGGCCTCCCCCCGGGCTTCGAAATCGGGGAACTGGTCGAAGCTCATGCTCGCGGCCGCGGGCGTGAGGTGGTTGCCCGCGCCCGGCGCGGCGGCGGCGGCGGCCACGGCGGCGGCGAGCGTGCCGGCGCGGGTGGCGGGCACCCCGGGCAGCTCGGCGGCGAAGCGCTCCGCCGCCTCCCCGATGAGATAGGCATGCGCGATGCGCTCGGCCGCGGCGGCGAGCGGCGCGGCGCCGTCTGCCTTCGCCCGCCCGCCGAGGATGAGGTGCACCCGGTCGTGGCAGGCCAGCGCGCGGAGGGTGGCCGCGGCGTTCGTGGCTTTGGAATCGTTCACCCAAGTGACGCCGCCCGCCTCCCCCAGCCGCTCGAGCCGGTGCGCGAGGCCCGGGAAGCTCAGAAGGCCCGTCTCGATCGCCTTGGGCCCAAGGCCGAGGGCGCGCGCCGCCGCGTAGGCCGCGCAGGCGTTCTGCCGGTTGTGGAGGCCCGGGAGCCCCGGGCAGGCGCGCAGATCGAGCGCCGCCGCCTGCTTGCCGCCTCGCCATTCCGTGAGGAACTCTTTGTTGAGAAACACCGACCAGCCCGGGCCCTTGAGCCGCCGGGTGACGGAGACGCGGATCACCGTCTCGGGCTCGAGGATCGCGGCGAGGAAGACGCCCTCCGGCTCGTCGACGCCCACCACCGCACGCTCGGGCGCCCCGGCTTCGAAGAGCCGCCGCTTGGCCGCGAAGTAGCCGCCGATCCCGCCGTGACGGTCGAGATGGTCGGGCGCGAGGTTGAGGAAGACGGCGATGTCGGGTGCGAGAGCCCGGGCGAGCTCGGTCTGGTAGGAGGAGAGTTCGAGCACCACGGTCTCGCCCTCCTCTGGAGGGTCGAGGTCGAGGGCGGGACGGCCGATGTTCCCGCCCATCTGCACGGGCCGGCCCGCCTCGGCGAGGATATGGGCGAGGAGCGCGGTGGTGGTCGACTTCCCGTTGGAGCCCGTGATGGCCACGACGCGGGGGGCGGGCTCCAGATCGTCGCGGAGGGGCTCGAAGGCCGCGAAGAAGAGGCCGATCTCGTTGTCGACCGCCACGCCCTGGGCCCGGGCCGCCGCCACCGCCGGGTGCGGCGCGGGGTAGAGATGCGGGATGCCCGGGGAGACGACGAGGGCGGCCAGCCCCTCGGCCCGCGCGAGGTCGGCCAGGGGAAACCCCTCCGCCTTGGCGCGCGCGGGCTCGGTGTCGTCCCACAGAACGGGCTCGGCCCCACCCGCCGCCAGCGCCCGCGCCGTGGCCATCCCCGAGCGCCCGAGGCCCAGCACCCCCACCCGCGCGCCCGCATATGCCGTGACCGGGATCATCGCACCTTCAAGGTCGCGAGGCCGATGAGAGCGAGGATCACGGCGATGATCCAGAAGCGGATGACGATCGTGGCCTCCTGCCACCCCTTCTGCTCGAAATGGTGGTGGATGGGCGCCATGCGAAACACGCGCTTGCCCGTGAGCTTGAAGCTCGCGACCTGGACGATGACGCTGACCGCCTCGAGCACGAAAAGCCCGCCGATGATGGCCAGCACGATCTCGTGCTTGGCGGCCACCGCCATCGCGCCCAAGCACCCGCCGAGGGCGAGGCTGCCGGTGTCGCCCATAAAGACGGCCGCGGGCGGCGCGTTGTACCAGAGGAAGCCGAGGCCGGCGCCGATGATCCCCGCCGCGATGATCACGAGCTCGCCGGTTCCGGGCACATAGTTGAGCTGGAGATACTCGGTGAAATCCGTCCGCCCCACCACATAGGCGATGACGCCGAGCGAGCCCGCCGCGATCATCACCGGCACGATGGCGAGGCCGTCGAGCCCGTCGGTGAGGTTCACCGCGTTGGCGCTGCCCGCGATCACCAGCATGGCGAAGGGGAGGAAGAGCCAGCCGGCTTCGATCACCGTGTCCTTGTAGAAGGGCACGGCGATGGCGGATTGCAGGGGCCCCGGCTGCACGCTCGCGGCACCCAGCGCGGCCGCCAACCCGATCAGAAGCCCGAGGACGAGCCGCACCCGGCCCGACACGCCCTTGTGCGAGTACTTGGTGACCTTCGCGTAATCGTCCGCAAAGCCGATCAGCCCGAACCCCAGCGTCACGCCGAGCACGATCCAGACAAAGGGGTTGTCCGGCCGGGCCCAGAGCAGCGTGGAGACCACCAGCGCGCCCAGGATCATCACGCCGCCCATCGTCGGGGTGCCGGCCTTGGCAACGATGTGGGACTTGGGCCCGTCCTCGTAGATCGGCTGGCCCTTCTTCTGCGTCTTGCGCAGCCAATCGATGATCGGCTTGCCGAACAGGAAGCCGAAAAGGAGCGCGGTCATCAGCGCGCCGCCGGCCCGGAAGGTGATGTAGCGGAAGAGGTTGAAGACGTCGCCGCCGTCGCTGAACTCGGAGAGGTAATAGAGCATCTCAGCGGTCCCCGCCTGTCGCCTGTGTGCCGAGGGCGCGGATGGCGTCGAGCACCGGGCCCATCCGCGAGCCCTTGGAGCCCTTGACCATGCACACATCTCCGGCGTCAACCAGCCGTCCGGCGCGGGCGGCGAGGGCGTCGCTGTCCGCGGCCCAGATGCCGCGCTGGGCCTTCGGCAGCGCCTCGTGGAGGGCGCGCATCAGCGGCCCGCAGCAATGCACCGTGTCGAGGCCCTGGATCTCCGGCGTCTCGGCAAGGCCGGCATGGAGCGCCTCGGCCTCGTCGCCGAGCTCCAGCATGTCGCCCAGGAATGCGATCCGCCGCCCGCGGGCGATGCGGCCCACATCGTCGTCCACCTCCGCGGCGGCGAGCACCTCGAAGGCCGCACGCATCGACGCGGGATTGGCGTTGAAGCTCTCGTCGATGAGGGTGACCTGGCCGTCCATGCCCGCGGGGCCGAGCAGGATGCGCGCCCGCGCGCCCCGGCCCGCCGGCGCGTGAAACCCCGGCAGGGCGAGGGCGGCCCGCGCCGGGTCCAGCCCGGCGGCCGCCGCGGCCGCCAGAGCCCCGCACGCGTTTTGCGCGAGATGCCGGCCGGCCGCCCCGATCCGGAAGAGAAGGTGCCGCGGGCCGAGCCGGGCGCGCACCACGGTGGTCTCGCCGTGGAGCGCCACATGCTCGGGCACCACATCGCCCGTGGTGCCGAAGGTCAAGATCTCGGCCCCTTGCGCCCGCGCCGCCGCCTCGAGCCGGGCCCGGTGCGGGCAATCGGCGTTGATCACGGCCCGCCCGCCGGGCTCGAGGCCGAGGAAGATCTCGGCCTTCGCGTCGGCGATCCCCTCCACGCTGTCGAAAAACTCGAGATGCACCGCGCGCACCGCCGTCACCATCGCCACATTCGGCCGCGCGAGGCGGGTAAGCGGCGTGATCTCGCCCGCGTGGTTCATCCCGATCTCGAGGACGGCGATCTCGGTCTCCGCCGGCATCCGCGCGAGCGTGAGCGGCACGCCCCAATGGTTGTTGAAGCTCCGCTCGGCCGCATGGGTGCGCGCCTGCGTGGCGGCCATCGCACGGAGCATGTCCTTGGTGGACGTCTTGCCGACCGACCCCGTGACGGCGATCACCGTGCCGGCCATCCGCGCGCGCGCGGCCCGGGCCAGGCCCCGGAGCCCCTCGAGCGTGTCGCCTACCGTGAGGAGCGCGGCCTCCGCCGGCGCCCCCGGCGGGGGGTGGCTCACAAGCGCCGCGGCGGCGCCCCGTGCGAAGGCGTCGGCCACGAAGGCGTGGCCGTCCCGGTTCTCTCCCAGAAGCGCCACGAAGAGCTCCCCGGGTCGGAT
The DNA here is from genome assembly GCA_964467005.1 of uncultured Limibaculum sp. Classification (GTDB taxonomy): domain Bacteria; phylum Pseudomonadota; class Alphaproteobacteria; order Rhodobacterales; family Rhodobacteraceae; genus Thermohalobaculum. The sequence continues at coordinate 12,264 of CAYXPI010000040.1, forward strand.
CTCGCGGGTGTCGATGGAGATGCCGGTGATCCCCCCGGGCCAGGCGCCCGAGAGCGTGCCGCCCGTGGCGGCGGCCAGGGCCTCGGCGGTCCAGAGCGTCATGGCGGGCCCTCCCGGTCGAGCACCGCGACGGCGGCCCGCGCGTGCTCGGCGTCGTCGAATGGGAGGACGCGCCCGCCCACCTCCTGCCCGGTCTCGTGCCCCTTGCCGGCGATGAGGAGGGCGTCTCCGGCGCCCGAAAGCGCGTCGACGCCCGCGAGGATCGCCTCCGCCCGGTCGCCGATCTCCTCGGCCTCGGGGCAGCCTTCGAGAACGGCGGCGCGGATGGCGCCGGGGTCCTCGGAGCGGGGGTTGTCGTCGGTCACGATCACCTCGTCCGCCCCCTCGGCCATGGCGGCGCCCATGAGCCGGCGCTTTCCGGGGTCGCGGTCGCCCCCCGCGCCGCCCACCACCACGAGCCGCCCGGCGAGGTGGGGCCGGAGGGCCGCGAGCGCGGAGCGGAGCGCGTCCGGCGTGTGGGCGTAGTCGACCACCACCTGGGCGCCCGAGGCCCGGCGCGCCACCCGCTCCATCCGCCCGGGCACGCCGACGAGCCCAGGCAGCGCGGCCAGCGCCGCGCCCGGGCTCGTCTGCGTCTCGAGCGCGAGCGCCACGGCGACGGCCACGTTCTCGGCCTGGAACGCTCCGAGAAGATTGAGGGATGTCGGGGCGAGCGCAACCCCGCGCCACCACCATTCGAGGTCGAGACCGTCCGGCCGCAGGCGCGCCCGGTACCGGAGGTTGGCGTCCGCGCCCGGCCCGGCAGTGACCACACGGCCGAGGCCACGCATGGTCGCGATCCTCCCCACCTCGGCCGCGTGCGGACCCTCGTGGACGACCGCCGCCGCGCCTTCGGGAAGGAGCTCGGCGAAAAGGCGCATCTTCGCGGCCACATAGTCGGCCTGGGTCGCGTGGTAGTCGAGGTGATCCCGCGTGATGTTCGTGAGGGCCCCGGCCGCGAGGCGCACGCCGTCGACCCGGTGCTGTGCGAGGCCGTGGGAGGACGCCTCCATCGCCGCATGGGTCACGCCCGCGCCCGCCAGCCGGTCGAGGAGCGGGTGGAGCGCGAGCGGGTCGGGCGTGGTGAGCCGGACGACGTCCTCCAGCCCGGGCACCCCCGCCACGCCGGTCGTGCCAAGGCTCGCCGCCCGGTGGCCCGCGGCCGCCCAAATCTGGCGGAGGAAGCTCCCGACGGAGGTCTTCCCGTTTGTCCCGGTGACCGCGACCATCACCTCCGGTTGGCGAGGCCACGCGGCCGCCGCGGCGTGGGCGAGAACCGCGCGCGGCCGCTCTGAGAGGTAGACCGGCACGGGCAGCCCACCGAGATCGGCGGCAAGCCGCGCCGCCCCCGCCTCGGTCGCGACCACGGCCACCGCCCCTTTGCGCACGGCGTATTGCGCAAACTCCGCCCCGTCGACCGCCGTGCCGGGCAGCGCGAAGAAGAGATCACCCGGCCCCGCCTGCCGGCTGTCGATGGCGAGCCCGGTGATCAAGGCCCCGGGGTCGGCCCCGCGCCAGGGGAGGCCGCCGAGGCCGAGCTCCTCCGCCCGCCAGGCCGTCACGGCCGCGCCCCGGTCTCGGTGCTCGTCGGGCGGATCGGCAGCACGGGCTCGGGGATCGGGCGGAGGCCCAGCATCGGCCCGATCCGCCGGATCGCCCGGGCGGTGACGGGCACGGCGGTGCGGGACGCCTCGCGCCGGCCGGTCTCGGGATCCGTGGGTTCGTCGAGCATGATGAGCAGGGTGTATCTCGGGTCCGGCGTCGGGAACACGGCGGCGAAGCTCGCGAGCACGCGGTCGTGATGATAGCCGCGCCCGTCCTCGCGCGCCTTGTCCGCGGTGCCGGTCTTGCCGGCGACGAAATAGCCCGGGATGTCGGTCCGCCGCCCGGTGCCGCGCACAACGACCGCGCGCAGCATGTCGAGCATCTCGCCCGCCGTCCGCTCCGAGATCACCTGGGGCCCCGGCCCCCGCCCGCCCTTGGAGAGGGTCGGCACCACCTTACGCCCATCATTCGCGATGGTCGCGAAGGCCGCGGCCAGATGCAGCGGCGAGACCGCGAGCCCGTGGCCGAAGGAGATGGTCATGCTTGAGAGGTCGGACCATTTGGGCGGCAGCATGGGCCGCGCGCTCGGCGCCTCCCCGAGCTCGAGCGGCAGCGGCGCGAGGAGGCCGAACCGGTCGAGATAGCTCCGGAAGCGCTCGGTGCCGATCGCCCGCGCCAGCCGCGCCGCCCCCACATTCGACGAGCGGCGGATCACATCGGCCACGCTCATCGCAGGCGGCATCCGGTGCATGTCGCCGATCCGCTGACGGCCGAAATAGATGGGGCTGCCGGTCTCGATCATCGTCTCGGGGCCCACCACGCCCACATCGAGGGCGATGGCGGCGGTGATCGGCTTGAAGACCGAGCCGAGCTCGTAGAGCCCCTTCATCGCGCGGTTGAAGCGGGGGTTGGCCGCGCCGCCGCCCATGGTCTCGACCCGGCGGTTGGGGTCGAAATCCGGCAGCGAGACGAGGGCGAGGACCTCCGAGCTCCGCACATCGAGGAGAACCGCCGCGCCCCCTTTGGCGCCGGTGTGGGCGATCCCGGCCTCGAGCACCTCGGTGAGGGCGGCCTGAACGGGAAGGTCGAGCGAGAGCGCCACCGGCGTGTCGCGAAGGGCGGCGTCGTTGAGGCGGGCGTCGAAATGGCGCTCGGCTCCGGCCGCGCCCACGAGCTCGGCCGCGTTCACCCCTTCGCGGCCCGGGGTCACGCGCCCCACCACATGGGCCGCCACGCGCCCGGCGGGGTAGATCCGCATATCGCGCCGGCCGAATTTGAGGCCCGGGATCGCTGGCTTCAGGTCCATCACCGCGGCCTTCTGCCGGGGGCTGACCGGACGCGCGACCCAGACGAATTTGCGGTTCGCCGAGAGTTGGCGGGCGAGGCGCGCCTCCCCGATCTCGGGAAAGATCGGCGCAAGCTGGGCGGCCGCGCCGGCAGGGTCGCGGATCTCCCGCGGGTCGGCGTAAAGCGCAAAGGCCGGCAGGCTCGCGGCGAGGAGGCGGCCGTCGCGGTCCACCAATCGGCCGCGCCCCGGCGTCTCGGGCTGGGCGGCGCGCGCACGGGCGGGCTCCTCCGGGTCGGCCAGGGCGGTGGCGGCGAGGCGGACGGCAACGGCGCCATAGGCCAGGAGAAAGGCGAACATTACGAGGACTAGGCGCCAGTCGTTCCGGCTCGCCGGGCGGGCCTCGGCGCCCTGGGGCTCGGCGGCGATGCGGGCGGGGCTCACCGGGCGCCCTCTCGGTCGGCCGCGGGCACGGCGCCGTCTGTCGAGAGGGAGAGGGGCGGCAGCGGCTTGGGGTTGGTCTCGAGGCCCGAGGTCAAGGGCGGGCGCGGCGGATAGGGGATGGCCGCCACCTCGCCGTGGTGGTCCGGCGCCATGGGCATGAGCATGAGCCGCCCGTTGTGCTCGGCCACCAGGCGCCGCAGCCGGTCCGGCGCCGTCAGCCGCGCCCACTCGACCTCCAGCACCCGGAGCCGCTCCTCCTCCCGCGCGATCTCGGCCTTCACCTTGGCCAGCCGGGCGAGGGCCTCCTGGGTCTCGTAGTTCACGTGATACGCCCAGGCCGCGGCGGCCACGAGGGCGAGCATCGAGAGCGCGAAGCCGAGCCGGCTCATCGCCCCACCTCCCGGTCGAGCGCCGGGATCTCCGGCAGGCCGAGGACGGCGGGCGGGAGCGCGCGGGCCGGCGCGTCGAGGCGCTTGGCCGCACGGAGCCGGGCCGAGCGCGCGCGGGGGTTGGCGGCGATCTCCGCGGCGTCGGGCACCACCGGCGGGGCGGGACGGGCAAAGCGCGGGGTTTCGACGGCCTGCTCCGGCAGATGGCGCGAGCCGCCCCCGCCCCGGCCCGAAGCGGCCTGGAGGTAGCGCTTAACAATCCGGTCCTCGAGCGAGTGGAAGGTGACGACCGCGAGCCGACCGCCCGGCGCCAGCGCCCGCTCGGCGGCGGCCAGCGCCGCGGCCAGCTGGCCGAGCTCGTCGTTCACCGCGATGCGGAGCGCCTGGAAGGTGCGGGTGGCGGCGTGGGGCTGCCCGGGCTTCGGCCGCGGGAGGACGCCCGCCACCACCTCGGCGAGGGCGAGCGTGCGGGTCACCGGTGCCTCGGCGCGCGCCTTCACGATCGCGCGGGCGATCCGCCGGGCCGCCCGCTCCTCGCCCAAGAGGAAGATCACATCGGCCAGAAGCGCCTCGGAGCCACCGTTCACCAGATCGGCGGCCGACGGACCGGAGGCGGACATGCGCATGTCCAAAGGCCCGTCGCGGAGGAAGGAGAACCCGCGCTCGGCCCGGTCGAGCTGCATGGACGAGACCCCGATGTCGAGCGCCACCCCATCGAGCGGGGCGCCGTCCGCGGCCTCGTCCAGCGCGGCGAACTCCGCCTCCACCAGCGTGAGCCGCGGATCCGACGCGGCCAGCTCCTGGCCGGCGGCGATCGCGGTCGGGTCCCGGTCGAGGGCGATCACCCGCCCGGCCCCGGCCTCCAACAACGCGCGGCTGTAGCCGCCCGCGCCGAAGGTGCCGTCAAGGAACGTGCCGCCCGCGACCGGCGCCAGCGCCGCGAGCACGGGGCCGAGAAGAACCGGGATGTGCGCCCCCTCCGCCCCGCCGGTCATTCGACGAGCCCCGCGAAATCGAGCTCGACCGGCTCGAGCTCCGTCTCGGCCGCGGTCTCGACGGCTGCGTAGCGCTCGGGATGCCAGATCTGAAAGGTCTCGCCGTCGCCCACGAACTGCGCCGCGCCCTCGAGCCCCAGCGCCTCTCGGAGCTCCCGCGGCAAGACGAAGCGCCCGCCCTCCTCCACCGAGATCGGCTTGGCCTCGGCGATGAAGCGGCGGCGGGCGGCGCGTTTGTGGGCCGGGCTGGGGTAGCTCATGGCCCCGAGGCGCTGGATCAACCGCTCATGGCCCGCGCGGGAGAAGGCGAGGTGAAACTCACCGGCCGGCTCGGCGGGCACCAGGATGAACTCGTCGGCGGACTCCTGGGCGCGGAGGACATCGCGAAAGTCGCTCGGCAGGGACACACGACCCTTGCCGTCGAGCTTGTGCGTTGCCGATCCGATGAAAAACCGCGCCAAGACCGCCCCGCTCGAACTGCCCCACCGCCGGATCCTGGAACGCATCGGGGCGGCCCGGCGCCTCACAGCCGGGTCCGCCCCGCGTCCCTCGTTGCGCCCCGAGGAGGTGGGCTCGCCTTTCACCCGATAACGCCGGCTGGTTGCCCCCGCTCTCGCGCCATCCGGGACGGTCGCCGATGCCTGTATGAACCTGCCTCGACGTGTTTTGTGCGGCGACCGTCCCGCCCCATCGTGATAGGCGATCTCAAAAGGGCAATCAAGGGAAAAGATGGGAATTCGTGGGAATTCTTGGTCTGACAGTTGTTTCTTGGGAGCCGAAGGGGCCGAGATCGACCCCAAAATACAGAACAAACAAAGAACAATCTGCCGAGCCGAAGAGGGCCGACGGGGGACGTCGTGGACTCCGATGGGACAGCGCCCGGGAGCGGAAGGGTGCGGATGGCCTGTAAGCCGGGTTCTGTCCCCGCAAGGCGGGGGATGGCCATTCATCTGGGGCCGCGGTCGCCCACGGCCTCGTGCAGTCAACCCGGGGAACGATCCGGAGACGGATCCGGGGGCCGAAGCCCCGCATGTCCCCCCTATGCGACCTTGCTCCCGGTGGGGCTTGCCGTGCCGCGCCCGTTGCCGGCCGCGCGGTGCGCTCTTACCGCACCGTTTCACCCTGACCCGGACGGATCCGGGCGGTTTGTTTTCTGTGGCGCTGTCCCTGAAGGCGCCGTCGCCAGCGCCCCCGCCGGGCGTTACCCGGCACCGTGTCTCCGTGGAGCCCGGACTTTCCTCACGCCCGGGCGCGAGGGCCCGAACGCGCGGCCATCCGGCCATCCGCGGGGGTCATGTGGCAGGCGGTGGGCGGCGGGTCAATGGCCGAGCGACGCGGCGGGCCAGCGCTCGGCGAGGCGCGCGAGCTGGGCGAGGCCGTCCGGCGTGGCGGGGCCTGCGGCCTCGGCCGGGCGGAAGCGGAGGGCGAAGGCCCGCCAGACCGCGTTGGTGGGCGCGTCCCAGATACCGGTCGCGGGCGCGCCGTAGCCGAAGATGCGAGCCTGCGCCTGGAACTCGGCCGCCGGGGCCCGATCCGGGGGCGGGCCCGACGGCCCCACGCGCCCCTGCACGCCCTCGTCACAGGACGGCCCGAGCCCCCCCACCGTCCGGGTGGGCGGGTGGGGGCGGTGGGGGGGCTCGGGCGGCGCCTCCAGGCCCGTCGCCCCCGGCTCTGCCCAGACCGCGAGGCCGCGCCGCGCGAGCCGCCGCCAATCGAACCGGGGGCCCGGATCCACCTTCCGCCCGGGTGCGACGCAGGCATGGCCCACCACCCGCTCGGGCCGGATGCCCCAGCGCGCGACCACGCCGCGGAGGAGCGTCTCCAACGCCGCCATCTGCGGCTCGGGGAACGGGTGCGCCGCCGCCCCGATCCCCGGATTGGCGAGCTCGATCCCGATGGACGCCGAGTTCACGTCGTCCTCCCCGGCCCAATGGGAGCGCCCCGCATGCCAGGCCCGCCGTGTCTCCTCCACGAGCTGCCAGACGCGCCCGTCCTCGGCGAGGAGGTAATGCGCGCTCACCTCCGCCGCAGGATCGCGGAGCCGGGCGAGCGCCGCCTCCGCCGTCGCCATTCCCGTGTAATGAAGCACGACAAGCGCCGGCGCATCGCGGCCCCGCCGCGCCCCGTGATTGGGCGAGGGCGCCCAGGCGGCCGCCACTCAGCGCATCCCGCGCCCGGGCGCCGTCGTCTGAAAGCTCACATGGCCACCGGGGCGAAAGCGCGCCACCGTGAGGCGGTCGCTCGCATAGGCGCCGGTGTCGATCGCGATGCGCCCGGCTTTGACCGTGGCCTTCGGCACCACCCGGTGGCCATGCACCACCCACACCCCGTCGCGCCGGGTCCGGCGCTCGAACATGGCGTGGCCCCAGACAAGGGCGTCCTCCGGCTGCGCGTCCGCCGGCTGACCAGGATCGGCGCCGGCATGGGTGAAGAGCACGTTGCCCGTGCCGAAGCACGGCTCGAGGCCCCGGAGGAAGGGCAGGAAGGGCGCCACCGCCGGCGCAAACTCGGCCGCAATGCGCCGCAGCTCAGTCTTCGAGCTCGTCTCGTAGGCGCCCACGCCGAAGCTCAGAAGCGTGGTGAGCCCGCCGGTGCGGAGCCAGCGTGCCCCGGTCTCCGGCCGCTCGAGGAAATCGAGCAGCATCGCCTCGTGGTTCCCCTTGAGGCAGATCGTGTTGATGTTCGGGATGGCGGCCACCCCGACGAGGGTGTCGAGCACCTCCTTAGGCTCGGGCCCGCGATCGATGTAGTCGCCCAGAAAGATGAGGTCTGGAAGCGGCGTCCGGCCCTCCGCGTCCTTCTCGATCCAGTCCAGCGCGGCGCGCAAGAGATCGGCTCGGCCGTGCAGATCCCCCACCGCATAGGTGATGCGGTCCACCTCCGGCCGATCGGGCGCGGGGCCGCCGCCGAGGCTCTTGACGAGCATCCGTTTGAACACGCTGAACTCCAGGCCACCGAACACCCCGCTTGTAGCGCTTGCGACGCGGCCGCACGACCCCCTGCGATGCCGCAGGGGCGAGATCAGCAATCGGGCACGATGTCGTCCGGGTCCTCCGGGCCGAAGCGCACGCCGTGGTCCATCGAGAGGGCCGGCCGATCGCAGCCCGCATCGCCCACGATCTTGGCCGGAATGCCTGCGACGGTCTTGCAGGCCGGCACGTCCTTCAGCACCACCGAGCCCGCGGCGATGCGCGAGCACGGGCCCCCCCGGATGTTCCCGAGCACCTTGGCGCCCGCGCCGATCAACACGCCGTCGCCGATCTTGGGGTGCCGGTCGCCGCCCTCCTTGCCGGTGCCGCCGAGGGTGACCGAGTGGAGCATGGAGACATCGTCCCCCACCACCGCGGTCTCGCCGATCACGATGGAGTGGGCGTGGTCGATCATGATGCCCCGGCCGATGCGCGCACCCGGATGGATGTCGACGCCGAAGACCTCCGAGCAGCGCATCTGGATGAAAAGCGCCATGTCGCGCCGGCCCGTGGTCCACTGCCAGTGCGCGAGGCGGTAGGACTGCACGGCGAGGAAGCCCTTGAAGTAGAGGAGCGGCTGGATCATGCGATCCGTCGCCGGGTCGCGCTCGAAGACGGCGCGGATGTCGGCCCGCCCTGCGGCCCCCATCGCCGGGTTCTCCCGATAGGCGAGATCCGCCATCTCCCGCACGAGGAGGGGCGACATCTCCGGGCTCGACAGCTTTTGGGCCAGGCGATAGGAGAGCGCGGCTTCGAGGCTCGGATGGTGCAGCACCACCGAATGGGCCATGCTGGCCATAAAGGGCTCGGTGGCCGCGAGGGTCTCGGCCTCGGAGCGCATCCGGGCCCAGACGGGGTCGTGGAGCTCCTCGATGGCCGGCTCGCGGGCGGCGGCGGTGTCGTCGTCTCTCATGGCGGCACTCCCGATTGGCCGACAGGGTCGATCTGAGGATAGGGGGGGAGGGGCCCCGTGGCCAGTGACGCTTCGTGATCGGGCCCATGACGACGGAGGATCGGATGGCCGAGGGGCTCGACCCCCGCCAGCAGGCGGAGCTCAAGGCCCGGCTCGAGCGGGAGGCCGAGGAGCTCGCCCAGGCCGGCCGCGAGACCGCGGCGCACCGCGCGCCGGTGGAGCTCGATCAGCAGCAGGTGGGGCGGCTGAGCCGCATGGACGCGCTCCAGGTGCAGGCGATGGCGGCCGCGCAGGAGCGACGGCGGACGGCCCGACGCGCGGCGATCCGCGCCGCCCTCCGGCGGATGGAGGAGGACGAGTACGGCTGGTGCCAAGGCTGCGGCGAGGCGCTCGACCCGCGGCGGCTCGACCTCGACCCGGCGACGCCGACCTGCGTCGCCTGCGCCCGGGGCTGAGCCCTCAGCTCGCGAGGAGCGGGAAGGTGACCCCGAGCGCCCAGGCGAAGGCCAGCGCGTTGGCGAGGCCGGCGACCGCCGGCTGCCCGGTCGCGCGCACCGCCCAGGCGCTGAAGAGCCCGTAGAGGAGGAAGAAGAGCAGCACCACGGGCAGGATGATGATGAGGAAGAAGAGGTCCTCGAGATTGAGCGCCACGGCGAGAGCCAGGGACACGAGCATCGCGATCTTGGCCAGCGCGTAGGCCCAGCGGGGGGAACCGGCGCCGCGCGTCGCCCATTCCTCCGTCACGAGATAGGGCAGCGTGCCGGCGAGGAGCGCGAGCGTGAGCGGGACCCGCCCGGCATGGGGCACGTAGGAGGCGACATAGCTGTCGAGCGCCGCGGCCATCGCGCCGACCACGTAGAGCGCCATGAGCCCGGCCCCGAGCGCCGCCGCGGCCGGCCTGGCGCCGAGGGCCCGGGGCAGCGCGCCGAGGCGCCAGAGGACGAGCGCCGTGAGCGCGCCGTAGAGCGCGAAATGCGCCGCCAGATAGTCCGCCACGAGGACCGGCAGGAAGTCGATCTCCACCGTCGCGAGGACCAGCGGCGTCACGAGCGCTGGGATGCCCACCGCGGCCAGCACACCCCGGCCCGAGAGCCCCGCCCCCGCCTCCGGCGCCGCCACCCGGGGCAGGAGCCCTGCGAGCGGCCAGGCCAGCGCAACGACGCCCGCCAGGAGCAGGAGGACCCAGGGCCCCCGCGCGTCGACCGCGCCGGCGCTCTCCCGGCCGAACACGCCGTCGAGCCAGGCCACGGCCTCGGTCAGGCTCTCGGGACTGTAGAGGACGCCCACATGCTCCACCCCGTCGGCGAACACCGCGCGGCGGAGATTGCCGGGCCCGAGCTCGTAGGTGACGCCCTCCTCCGCAGCGCCGCCGGTCCCGAGGGCCACGGCCTCCAGCGCGGCCTGGGAGAGAAACCGCTCCCACGCGCCCACAACGATGAGGAGGTTCCGGGGTTCGGTTTCCGTCACGGCCTCGGAGAACATCGAGACGGCCACGGTCGCCGCCACCCTCGGGTCCGCCACCGCCTGACGCACCACGATGTCGGACGCCATGGAATGGCCGAGGAGGGCGACGCGCCCCTCCGCCCCGGGGAGTGCGGCGGCGTGGGCCACCACCCGGTCGAGTTCCGCGAGGAGGGCCGCCGTGGCGCCGGTCTCCTTCGTCACATCGCCGGTGAGGGGGGCCGCGTTGTCCCCATGGCCGAGGAAATCGAAGCTCACCGCCGTGTAGCCGCGTTGCGCCAGGGTCACGGCGAAGGGCTCCATGAGCCGGCGCGAGCCCGAGAAGCCATGGGCGACCACCACCGCCGGCCCCGCGGGCTCGGCGTCCGGTCGGTGGATCGTGACCGGCGTGGGGCCGAGCGCCAGCCGCGCCACCGAGAGGCCGGCCTGCGCGCGCTCCATCTGCCAGAGGGCCGTGACGATTGCCGCGAGGGCAAGCCCCGCCACGAGGAGACGCGCGACCATCGCGGTCAGAGCGAGAAGGCGGCCAGCACCCAGGCCGCCGCTGCCATCTGCGCGAAGTTGATGACCACCGAGCTCTTGTGGAGGAGCGCGAAGCGCCGGCCCGCGGCAGGGTCGCCGGCGAGCTCACGGTCCCGGCTCGCATTGATCGCGGGCATGAGCACCTGCCGTGCCACAACCCCCGCGGCGGCGACCCCGGCCATCACGAGCGCAAGCCCAGGGGCCTCGGCGGTGAGCGCGAGCGCGCCGAACGCCGCGACGCCGAGCACGAAGAGGTAGTACCAGGGGAAAACCTGACGGATGAACGGCCCCGCCGTCTCGGCCGGGAGCTTGAGAAACACGAGCGGCGCCAGCACGAAGGAGAACACGACCATCCCGCCTAAGAGGATGGCGGCGGCGAAGAGGGCCAGCGTCTCAAACATGTCCGCCCCCCTTCCGCGCCGAGCCGATGTAGAGGATGAGCGTGCCGGGCACCCGGCCGAAGGTGAGATCGCCCCGCCGGCTGATCCCCCGGGGGCCGAGCCCGTGGAAGGGCCCGGGCGCGAGGCCCGCCGCCGCGAGCTTCGCGCGAAGCTCGGAGGGCCGGACGAAGAGCGCAGGGTCGTGGGTCCCCCGGGGGAGGAGGCCGATCACGCGCTCGGCCATCGTCACCACGGCAAAGGCGGCGAGCGGGTTGCGGTTGATCGTGTCGAAGAGGAAGAGCCCGCCCGGGCGGAGGACCCGGGACACCTCGGCGATCACCCGATCGAGATCCGACACATGCTCGAGGACGTCGACCGAGACCACGGCGTCGAAGGCTCCGTCGGCATAGGGCAGCGCCTCGCCCACGCCCACGTCATAGGTGATGTCGTGGCCCTCGGCGCGGGCATGGGCGCGCGCGGCGTCGATGGCGGCGGCGGCCGGGTCGATCCCGGTCACCCGCGCGCCCCGCTCGGCCAGCGCCTCGGCCATGAACCCGCCGGCGCAGCCGAGGTCGAGCACGTCCTTGCCGCGCCAGTCGATCAGCCGGTCGAAATGCGCGAGGCGCCCCGGTACCATGTTCCGAAGGGTGCGGACCCAGGGCGTGCGCCCCTCCCACCACCCCTCGGCTTCGGCGTCGTAGATCGTGAGATCGTTCTTCGGGTGGCTTCCGTCCGGCATGTCGGCCTCCTCTCCTCGGCGCGAGAGATAGGGCGGCGGCGCCCGGCTGCGAGGGCGCCGACCCTGCGGGAGCTCCCACCCGCCCACCCCGCTCCCGCAGGGTC
>CAYXPI010000041.1:0-23685 GCA_964467005.1 uncultured Limibaculum sp.
TGTCGAGCTTGACGAACCGGTCGAGCCCCGCCTCGAACATCGTGTAGTCGGTGGACAGGTCCGCCTTCCAGGCGCGGTAGCTTTTCTCGATGCGGAGCGCGTCGAGCGCGAACATGCCGAAGGGCTTGAGCCCGTGGGCCCGCCCCTCCTCCATGAGATCGTCCCAGATGAGGCCCACATCCTCGGGCTTGGCGTGGATCTCCCAGCCGAGTTCTCCGGTGAAGGAGACGCGCACGAGCCGCACCGGGCGGCCGCAGACATAGGCGATCTGGTGGGAGAGCCAGGGCTGGGAGAGATCCCCCTGCCCCAGCGCGCCGAGGAGCGCCCGGGATCTCGGCCCCGCGACGATGAGGGTCGACGTCGCCTCGGTGTTGTCGGTGAAGGACAGGCCGATGCGCCCTTCGAGGCGCTCGTGCAGGAGGTCGCGGTCGTGCTCCCGGGCCGCGGCGGCGGTTATGAGGGTGAACTCGTCCTCCCCGTCGCGGATCGCGGAGAACTCGGTGACGACACGGCCGCGGGCGTCGGCCATATAGACGAGACCGATGCGCCCGACCTTCGGGATGCCGCCGGTCACCTGGCCGCGGAGCCATTCGGCCGCGCCGTAGCCCTCGAGCCGGAAACGGGAGAAGCCGGGCAGGTCGAGCACGCCCACCGCGTCGCGCACCGCCTCGCATTCGGCCCGGATCCGCGGCTCCCAGGGGCCGGCGCGGCCCCAGGTCTCGGTCGCCTCCTCGGAGGTGTCGTCGCCCGGCTCCGCGAACCAGTTGGCCCGCTCCCAGCCGCCATACTGGCCGAACTGGGCGCCGAGCTCCGCCAGCCGATCGTGCAGCGGCGAGGTGGCGACCGGACGCCCCGCGGGCCAGGTATGCCGCGGAAAATGCATCGCGTATTCGTGCCCATAGACCTCCTTGGCCTTGGCCACGCAATACTCATGGGTCGCCCAGGGGCCGAACCGCCGGGGGTCGACGGCCCACATGTCCTGCTCGGTCGCGCCCTCGGTCACCCATTCGGCCAGCACCTTGCCCGCGCCGCCGGCCTGGCAGATGCCGAAGGTGAACACGCAGGCCTCGAAGGCGCCCGGCACGCCCGGCATCGGGCCGATGAGGGGGTTGCCGTCCGGCGTGTAGGGGATCGGCCCGTTGATCACCTTGGAGAGGCCCGCCCGTCCGAGCACCGGCACCCGGGCCAGCGCGTCCTCCATATACCACTCGATGCGCTCGAGATCGTCCTCCCAGAGCTGGAAGGAGAAATCCTCCGGCATCGGGTCGTCGGGCGAGACCCAGTGCGCCCGGCAATTCCGCTCGTAAGGCCCGAGATTGAAGCCGAACTTCTCCTGGCGGAGATAGTAGGAGCTGTCCACGTCGCGCAACAGCGGGAGCTTGCGCCCCTCCGCTTCGGACCAGGCGCGGATCTCACTCACCTCCTCGAACAGAATGTACTGGTGGCTCATCGTGGCCATCGGCACCTCGCGGCCGAACCAGCGGCCGACCTCCTGCGCGCGGTAGCCGGCGGCGTTCACCACGACCTCGCAGCGGATCTCGCCCTTCGCCGTCTCCACCACCCACTCGTCGCCGTCGCGACGGGCACCCGTCATGGGGCAGAAGCGCACGACCGACGCGCCGAGGTCGCGCGCGCCCTTGGCCAGGGCTTGGGTGAGCTGGGCAGGGTCGATGTCGCCGTCATAGGGGTCGTAGAGCCCGCCCGCCAGATCGTGCAGCTCCAGGAAGGGATAGCGCGCCTTCAGCTCCTCCGGCGTGCAGACCTCGAGCTCCATCCCCTGGTAGCGGCCCATGCCCCGCACGCGCTCGAACTCCTGCATCCGCTCGGCGGTGTGGGCGAGCCTGATCGAGCCGGTCACGTGGTAGTTCATCGGGTAGTCCACCGCCTCGGCGAGGCCCCGGTAGAGCTCGGCCGAATAGCGCTGGATGTTCATGATCCCCCAAGACGAGGAGAAGGTCGGCACATTGCCCGCCGCGTGCCAGGTGGAGCCCGAGGTGAGCTCGTTCTTTTCGAGGAGCACGCAGTCGGTCCAGCCGGCCTTGGCCAGGTGGTAAAGACAGGAGGCGCCGACACAGCCGCCTCCAATCACGACGACCTGTGCGGTCGATGGCAACTCCGACATCTCAGCCTCGCTCCTCTTGCTTGGTCTCGTCTCGTTCCGTCCTGGCCGCGGCCTGGGCCGCGGCGATCTGGCCCCTGACCGCGCGGAGGCGCGGATGACCCGGGGCGATCCGGGCGATGGCGCTCTGCAGAACGAACAAGATCCTGAAATCGGCGTCCCGGTCGAGGCGCCGGGCGTCGGGCAACGCGCGCCCCGTCGCCTGCGGCGTATCGATCAGACGACAGCCCGTCAGCTTCCGGTCGAGGATCGCCGCCTCGGCGTCGAAACCGAGGCGCGAGGCCTGCGCGAAAAGAACCGACCGGTCGAGCCGCCGCCAGGGCGCAGAGGCCCGATACGGCGCGAGATCCTCCCAAGGCGCCGGTGCGCCGGCGCTCTCGAAACGCCACCCGCTCGATGCGATCTCGCGGCGGAGTTCGATCCGGCGGACGATCCGCCCGGCACGAAAAACCTCGATCCCGTGGACCTGCCGCCGCTCGGTCTCCATCGAGGACCGGAAACCGACGACCGGCGCCTCGGCAAGCGCCGCCGAAACCGCGGCGAGATCGGCCGGACCCTCGACGAGCGCCAGATTGGGCGCATCCTCTGGGGTCGAGACCAGAAGCGGGGTCGGGCGAAGGGACGGGCGCAGGCGCCGCGGCCGCCCCGCCACGTCCTCCCATTCGAGACAGGGCGGCGGCAGCGGCGTGTCCGGCGCTGCGGTCACGACCTCCATGTCCCACTCGACGCCGAACGCCGTCGCGGTTGCCTCCAGCACCATCTCGACGGGTGCGCGGATCGCGGCAAAGCGGAGCTCGCGGTCGAACGGGCGCATGTCGCCCGTCACCCAGGCCATATGCGGACGCCGGTCCACACCGCCCTCAGTAGACCGGCGGCGCGATCACCCAGATCGCGACGGCGGGTTCGGGCCCCGGATTGCGCCAGCGCACGGGTGCGTCGACCACCCGAAAGCTGTCGCCGGGGTCGAGGCGGTAAAGCTCCCCGCCGATCCAGAGGTCGAGCCTGCCGGAGACGAGATAGCCCGCCTCCTCGGTCGCGCGACGCGCGGGCTCCGCCAGCTCGGCGCCTGGGTCGAATACCGAGCGCAGGATCTCGAACGAACCGGAGAGATCGGGCGAGAGGAGCTCCTCCACGAGGCCGCCCGCAGCCGTGCCGAGCATCCGCCGCGCGCCGGCGCGGACAATGCGCCCGCGCTCCCGATCCGGCCCGGGCGCTGGGCCGAAGAACAGCGACACCGGCTGGCCAAGCGCCGCGGCGATGCGGCGAAGATCCGAGATCGTGGGCTGGCAGATCCCGCGCTCCACCTCGGAGAGCCAGCCGACCGAGCGCCCGACCTCGCCCGAAAGGGCTGCGAGCGTGAGCCCCCGGCTCCGGCGGAGCGCGCGGATATCCGCGCCGAGGCTCGGCGTCGGGCCGAGGGCCGTGCTCTCCGTCTCCGCGATCTCGGACCCCATCGGCCACCCTCCCTGCCGCGCGACTCAGCGCCCGCGCGATCGTTCCTGAAATTTTGGGGCGAAATTTCAGGCGGGTCCAGCGAAATCGGGGAGAGGGGGCTACTCCGCGGGCTGGGCCTCCGGCACCGGGTCGGCCACGCTCAGCGTGAGCTTGAGGAGCGGGGGCACCAGAAGGAGCGTGAGCACGGCCGACATCGACAGCCCGCCCACGACCACCGAGCCGAGCCCGCGATAAAGCTCCGACCCCGCACCCGGGAAGACGACGAGCGGCAGCATTCCCATGACGGAGGTGAGCGTGGACATGAAAATCGGCCGGATCCGGTTGCGCGTGGCCTCAAGGATCGCGTCGTCCACGCCCATCCCCTCGTCCCGCAAGTGATGGAGGGACTGGTGCACGAGGAGAATCGCGTTGTTCACCACGATGCCGATGAGGATGACGAAACCGAGGAGCGTCAGCATGTCGAGCGATTGGCTCTGAAACTGGTTGAGCACCACGAGCCCGGCCACGCCCCCTGCCCCTGCCACCGGCACGGAGATGAGGATGACGAGCGGCAGCACGAAGCTCTCGAAGAGCACCGCCATCACGAGATAGACGATGACGAGCGCGAGGAGGAGGTTGACCTGCAGCGCCTCCCAGGTCTGGGTCAGCTGGTCGGCCGCGCCCGAGAGCGTGAGGCCCACCCCAGGCGGCAGCCCCTCGGCCTGCAACGGCCCCACCACCTCGTCGCGCATGATCTCGAGGGCGGTTTCGAGCGGGATGTCCGCGGCGGGCCGGAGCTCGAGCGTGACGGTGCGCAAACGCTCCCGGTGGCGGATCTCGGTGGGCCCGGCGGTGAGCTCCAAATCCGCCAGCGCCGAGATCGGCACGATCCGCCCGTTGGGGGCCACGACCGGGAAGCCGCCGATGTCCTGCGTGCGCCGCCCCTCCGCATTGGCGCCGGAGCCCAGCAGCGTGAGGTCGATCCGCTCCGAGCCCACCGTGATCTCGGAGACCCGGAGGCCGTCGTTGTAGGCGTCGAGCGTCTGGGCCAGGGTGCGCGCGTCGATCCCCGCATCGGCGAGGCGAATGCGCGCGGGCACCAGCCGCACCTCCGGCGCGCCGAGCTCGAGCCCCGGCTGGGGGCGGAACTGGTTGCCGTCCTCCCGCGGGAAAGCCGCGCCGATCTTGCCCGCCGCGCGCTGAGCGACGCCCAGGATCTCCTCGAGGTCCTGACCCTGCACGTTGAGCTCGATCGCCCGCCCGCCGCCGATGCCCCGCCCGAAGAGCGAGCGCTGGTTGATGAAGCCGAAAGTGCCGGGCTCAGAGAAGATGGGGCCCGAGAGGACCGGGATGAGCTCCTTCACCCGAGTGGGGTCCGAGGCCGCGCCGCCCAGAAAGGTGGTGCCACGCACGGCGACGAAGAAGAAGTGGCGAATGCCCGGGGGGTCCTCGGGGTTGCCGGTGTCGCCCTGCTCCCAGAGCGGCCGGGCGACGCCTTCGATCCGCTCGGCAATCTCGGTGGTGGTGGCGAGGTTGTAGCCGGGCGGCGGCAGGATCACGCCGAAGACGAGGTTGCGGTTGCCCTCTGGCAGGTATTCGAGCTTGGGCAGATACTCCGCCGCCCCCCAGATCGCGGCCCCCGTGATCGTGCCCACCACGAGGAGGCCGATGAGCCGGACCTTTACCGTCAGCCAGGCATAGCCCCGCACGAGCCAGGCGAAGAGCCGGCCGAGATGGTCGACAATCGGCACGTGCAAGATCGAGAGCCGTGCCTGCCCCCTCCCGAGGAGGCGGGACGAGAGCGCCGGGATCACCGTGATCGCCACCACGAGAGAGAGCACCACGGAGACCGAGATGGCCACCGCGAGATCGCGGAAGAGCTGGCCCGCCTCCAGCTCCATCACCAGGATGGGGATAAACACCATCACCGTGGTGAGCGCGGAGACGAGGATCGCCCCCCAGACCTGGCGCGCGCCCTCATAGGCCGCCCTCGGCGCCGAGTAGCCGAGCTGGCGGAGGCGGTAGATGTTCTCGAGCACCACAATGGCGGCGTCCACCACCATGCCGACGGCGAAGGCGATGCCCGCCAGAGAGATCACGTTGAGCGTGCGCCCGAGGGCTGCCATCGCCACGAAGCTCGCCACGATCGAGACGGGGATGGCGAGCGAGATCACCAGCGTCGCGGAGCCCGAGCGGAGGAAGAGAAGGAGCACGCCCGCGGCGAGCACGCCGCCCACCCAGATGTTTTGGATCACGAGGTCGATCGCCCCGTCGATGTAGATCGTCTCGTCGTAGACCTGGGTGAGGGTCAGCCCCTCGGCTTGCAGCGGCCCTTCGCGGAGGTCGCGGATCGCCGCGCGGATGCCCTGCATGGTCTCGATCACATTGGCGCCGGTCTCGCGCACGGCGTTGACCGCGATGGCGGCCTCCCCGTTTTGCCGAATCCGTGCCGTGGGTTCCTTGTAGCCGAAGGCGACATCCGCCACGTCGCGCACGAAGACCCGGCCGAGCCCGTCGCCCGTGCCCGCGACGCCCGAACGGAGCACCACCTCCTCCACGGCCTGGACCGTGTTGAGCTCCCCCTCGGCGCGCACCACATAGCGCCGCTTGCCCTCGTCGAGATCGCCGGCGGAGAGGGAGATGGATTCCTCGCGCAGCCGCGTCACGACCTCGGGGATGGTGAGGCGGAACCGGGCGAGCTCCTCGGGGTCCACCACCACTTGAAGCTCGCGCGCGACGCCGCCGAAGACATTGGTGGCCGCCACCCCCTCCACCCGCTCGATCCGCTCGGCGACGACGTCCTCCACGAAATCGCCGAACTGCTCCATGGGCCGGGTCACGCCATCGGCCCGCTTCACGATCATCCAGGCGATGGGGTTGTCGTCCGAGCCCGAGGTGTCGAGCGTCGGCTCGTTGGCCTCGTCCGGATAGCCGTCCACCCGGTCGAGCCGGTTGGCCACCAGGAGGAGCGCCCGGTCCATATCCGTGCCGATGGCGAATTCGAGCGTGATTCGCGAGCGCCCGGTCTCGGCGCGGGCGACGATCGTCTCGAGCCCTGAGATGCCCTTGAGCTCCTCCTCCTGCGGGTTCACGATCTCTCGCTCGATCTCCGCCGGCGCGGCCCCCGACCAGATCGTCTCGATCTCGATCACGGGCTTGCGCACATCGGGGGTGAGCTGGATCGGGATCGAGGTGAGCGCCAGCGCCCCGAACAACACCGCCATCATGACCGCGGCGATGACGGCGATCGGCCGCTCGATGGCGATGCGGATCGGGTCCATGCCTCAGCTCCGGCCCGAGGGAACGGCCGCCGCGGCCTCGCCCGAGCGGCCCTCCGGCGCCTCCAGCGTCGCCTCGACGGGCTGGCCGGGGCGCAGGCGTTCGTTGCCGCGCACCACCACGATGTCTCCCGGAAGAAGCCCGGAGATGACCTCCATCCGCGCGCCCACGGGCTCGCCCAGAATCACGTCCTTCGGCTCGGCCTTGCCCTCATCGACGACGAAGACCCGCCAGCCGCCGCGGGCCTGCACCAGCGCGTCCTTCGGCACGGTCACCGTCTCGCGGGGCGCGCTCACGGGAACCTGGAGCATCACCGACTTGCCGGCGGCGAGGGCCACGTCCTCGAGCCGCGTGAGGTCGACCGACAGGCGCACGGGCCGGGTCCGCGTGGTCTGGGTCTCGACCGGCAGAAGGCTCCGAACCTCCGCCGGCACCGTGCCCGCGCCGTCGATCACCGCGTCCACCCGCAGCCCGGGGCGAAGCGACCCGATCAGCTTCACCGGCATGTTCGCTTCGATCTCCAGCGCCCCGATGTCGAGCAGCGTGCCCACCCGCTCGCCGAGATCCATATAGCTTCCCGGCTGGGCGGTCTTTTCGATCACCACGCCGGCGAAGGGCGCGCGGATCTCGGCGTGGCGCTGGTCGTACTCCGCCCGGGCGAGCTCCGCCTCCGCCTGCGCCACCTGGGCCTGGGCGCGGGCGAGCTCGCTCTGCGCCTGCGCCACGTTCACCTCCAGATCCTCGAACTGGCCGCGCGAGAAGGCCGAGGATCCCCGGAGGCGGTTCTGCCGGCCGAAGGCCTGCTGGGCGAGCTGCACCCGGCTCTCGGCCACGGCGACCCCGGCCAGCGCGGTGGCAAGCGCGGCCTCCGCGTTTTGCCGGCGGATGTCGATGAGGCCCCGGTCGAGCCGGACGAGGAGCGCGCCCTCCGCCACCCGGTCGCCGACCTGAAAAACCACCTCGTCGACGATCCCCGCGGTCCGGGCCGCCACCTCGCTCCGTGTGTTGGCCACGAGTTCGGCGAGGATGGGCGTCGTGTCGGTCACGCGGCGGAGCTCGACGCGCTCGGCCTTCACGGCGGCGGGGCCGCCCTGCGCCGCCGCCGGAGCGGGCAACACGGGCGCAACGGCGAGCGCCGCCGCGAGGGCGAGACGGGCGAGGCGCGGGGCGGCCGGGGCGCGCAGGGCATGGGTCATGCGGCTTCCTTTCCTCGGCGCGCCGCTCGGGGGGGTGTGGGCGCGCGCGATCCTGCGACAAAGTGGGTCGATGGCCGGTGGAGGGCAAGCCTGCCGGTGCACCGCACCCCGCAACAGACCGTTGCGGCAGCGGTCAAACCTGCGCGAGCGGCGGGCGCGGCGTCGCCTTGATTTCCGCAGGCGCACACGGCACATCGCGGGGCATGGTCCCAGAGGAGCGCCTGACCGAGATCCTGGAGCGCCACGCCTATCTCGAGGCGCGGCTCAACGCCGCCACCGACCCCGCCGACATCGCCGCCACCAGCCGCGACTACGCGGCGCTTGGCCCGGTCGTCGCGGCCATCGAGCGCTGGCGCGGTCTCAAGCGCGGCGTGGAGGACGCGCGGCGGCTGATGGCCGATCCCGAGATGGCCGCCCTCGCCGCCGAGGAGGTGCGCGCCATCGAGGCCGAGCTGCCCGGGGCCGAGGAGGCGCTCAAGCTCGCCCTCCTGCCCCGCGACTCGGCGGACGATCGCGCCGCCATCCTCGAGATCCGCCCCGGGACGGGCGGCGACGAGGCCGCGCTCTTCGCCGGCGACCTCTTCGCGATGTACCGCCGCTATGCCGAGGCGCGGCGCTGGTCGGTCGAGGTGCTGGAGGAGAGCGCCTCGGATCTCGGAGGTCTCAAAGAGATAGTGGCCGCGATCCGCGGCGCGGGCGTCTACGCTCGGCTCAAATACGAGAGCGGGGTGCACCGGGTGCAGCGCGTGCCCGAGACCGAGACCCAGGGCCGCATCCACACCTCCGCCGCCACCGTCGCGGTGCTGCCGGAGGCGGAGGAGATCGACATCGCGATCCCCGCCGCGGACATCCGGGTGGACACCATGCGCGCCTCGGGCGCCGGCGGGCAGCATGTGAACACCACCGACAGCGCGGTGCGGCTCACGCATCTGCCGACCGGGCTCGTCGTCACCGCCTCCGAGAAGTCCCAGCATCAGAACCGGGCCCGCGCGATGGAGGTGCTGCGCGCCCGGCTCTACGACCTCGAGCGCCGCCGGGCGGACGAGGCGCGGGCCGCCGCGCGCCGCGGCCAGGTGGGATCGGGCGACCGCTCGGAGCGCATCCGCACCTACAACTTCCCCCAAGGCCGGGTGACCGACCACCGCATCGGCCTCACGCTCTATCGCCTGGGCCAGATCCTCGAGGGCGATCTCGACGAGGTGATCGACGCGCTCGTGGCGGCGGACCAGGCGGCCAAGCTCGCCGAACTCGAGTGACGGGGGACCGGCGGACGGCGCTGGCGGCGGCGGCGGCCCGTCTCGCCGCCGCGGGGGTCGATGGGGCGGCGCGGGAGGCACGGCTCCTTCTCCGCGCCGTCACCGGCCTCTCGGGCACGGCGCTGGCGGGGGACCTGTCCGCCCCCCTCTCGGCGCCGGAGCGTGCGCGCCTCGCGGCGGCGGTCGCGGCGCGGGCCGGGCGGCGGCCGATGGCCCAGATCCTGGGGCGCCGCGCCTTTTGGGGCCGGGACTTCACGGTGACGGCCGACACGCTGGACCCCCGCCCCGAGACCGAGACGCTGGTGGAGGCCGCGCTGGCCGGGCCGGTCACCCGGGTGCTGGACCTCGGCACGGGCACGGGCTGCCTCCTCCTCACGCTTCTGGCCGAGCGGCCCCGCGCCCTCGGCCTCGGAACCGACCGGAGCGGCCCGGCGCTTGCCGTCGCGGCGCGGAACTCCCGGCGCCTGGGGCTCGCCGGCCGGGCCGCCTTTGCCCGGGCCGATTGGCTCGACGGCCTCTGGGGCCGCTACGACCTCGTGATCTCCAATCCGCCTTACATCGCCGCGGCGGAGATGGCGGGCCTCGCGCCGGAGGTGGCGCGCCACGAGCCGCGGGCGGCCCTCACGCCCGGAGCGGACGCGCTTACGGCCTATCACCGCATCGCCGCCGGCATGGCCCGCGTTCTCGCCCCGGGCGGGCGGACCGTGCTCGAGATCGGGCGCGGCCAGGCGGCGGAGGTGTCCGAGATCCTCGAGGCCGCCGGGCTCCATCTGGTCGAAATCCGCCCCGATCTCGGCGGCACGCCCCGGGCGATTGTTGCGGCGATGCGATAAAATGGCCGGAGAGGCGCTTTCACGGTTGAGCGGAGGCGCATTCTCTGTATATCTCAGGATGTCCGGAAGGGCGCGTGGCGCATGGGCCACCGACTGAGGGCTTCCGGATATTGGCAGCACCACGATCCCGTTCGCCGCTGATGCGCGTGCCCAGGTGGGCTCGGCTGGGCGGCGAGACCCGGCTGGCTGCCAGGCCGGAGTGAGAGCAGCCTGGAGCCCATGAGATCAGCACAGAAATCGAACCGTGCCCGCGGACGCGGCAACCGCAAGTCCAACGGAAACAACGTCAATCGCGTCTATGACAGCTCCGGCCCCGAGGGGAAGGTCCGCGGCACGCCGCAGCAGATCATCGACAAGTATCTTTCGCTCGCGCGCGACGCGCAGACCTCGGGAGACCGGGTGATGGCGGAGAATTTTCTGCAGCACGCCGAGCATTACCAGCGGATCCTCCTGCTTGCGACCGCGAGCCAGGCGGACCGGCGGGACCAGAGCTCGGATGCCGAGGACGACGCCCCGGGGACCGGCGACCAGCCCATGGTGGAGGAGCGCCCCCGGCCCCGAGCCAACGGGACGTCCGACGCGGAACCAACCGAGCCCGAGCGGGCCGAGGCGGAGGAGGTGAGCGGCCTCACCACCATCGACCCGGACGAATCGGACGCCGAGGACGCGCTGGTGCCCGTGGCGGAGGAGCCGGCGCCGAGCCCGCCGCCGGCCCGCCGGCGCCGCCGCGCGCCCAAGGCCGAGCCGGCCGCCGAAGCGACGGAACCCTCCGGCGAGGGCGCCTGAGGCCCTCTCAGACCGGCTCGGCGCGCACAAGGGCGAAGAACTCGTCGAGCGCGAGCGTCTCCGCGCGCCGGGTGGGCAGGATGCCGGCGGCCTGGAGCCAGGGCTGCGGCTCCGGCACCAGCGCTTTGAGCGCCTGACGCAGCATCTTCCTCCGTTGGGCGAAGGCCGCGGCCACCACACGCTCGAGGCGTGCGGCCGCCACACCCTCCGGCGGGGCCTTGGGCACGATCCGCACCACCGCCGAGGTCACCTTGGGCGGAGGGGTAAACGCGCTCGGATGCACTGTGAAGAGAAGCCGCGCCTCCGCCCGCCACTGGGCCAGCACCGAAAGCCGGCCATAGGCCTTCGAGCCCGGCGCCGCCACGATCCGCTCGGCCACCTCGCGCTGGAACATGAGGGTGAGGCTCTCCCACCAAGGCGGCCAGGCCTCGGGCGTAAGCCAGCGGATGAGGAGCTCGGTGCCCACATTGTAGGGCAGGTTGGCGCAGATCCGCGCGGGCCCGGCGACGAGCGCCGCCGCGTCGATCTCCAGCGCATCCCCCTCCACCACCTCGAGCCGGCCCGGATGGTGCGCCGCGATCTCGGCGAGCGCGTCGCGGCAGCGGGCGTCCCGCTCGATGGCCACCACCCGCGCCCCGCCCATGAGGAGCGCCCGGGTGAGCCCCCCGGGACCCGGCCCGATCTCCACCACCGTCGCCCCCTCAAGCGGCCCGGACGTCCGGGCGATCCGCGAGGTGAGGTTGAGGTCGAGGAGGAAGTTCTGACCGAGCGCCTTCTTGGCCGAGAGCCCGTGGGCGGCGATCACCTCGCGCAAGGGCGGCAGCCCGTCGGGCGCAAGGCTCATGCGGGCGCGGGCGCGCGGGCGCGCATCTCCGCCATCTGACCGGCGAGGCGCAGGGCGGCCATCAGGCTCTCGGCCCGCGCGATGCCCTGGCCGGCGATGTCGTAAGCGGTACCGTGGTCGGGCGAGGTGCGCACGACGGGCAGGCCGAGGGTGACGTTCACCCCCTCGTCGAAATCGAGGGCCTTGATCGGGATGAGCCCTTGGTCGTGATACATGGTGAGGGCGGCGTCGTAACGGGCCCGGGCGGGCGCATGAAACATCGTGTCGCCCGGCAAGGGGCCCGCCACCTCCAGCCCCTCGGCGCGGAGGCGCTCGATGGCGGGGGCGACGATCTCGATCTCCTCGCGCCCCAGCGCCCCCTGCTCGCCGGCATGGGGGTTGAGCCCCGCGACGGCGAGGCGCGGCCGCGCGATGCCGAAGTCCCGGGTAAGCGCCGCGGCGGTGATTCGCGCGGTGTCGACGATGAGCCCCTCGGTGAGCGCGCCCGGCACCTCGGCGAGGGGGATGTGGATCGTGACCGGCACCACGCGGAGCGACGGCCCCGCGAGCATCATCACCGAGCGGGGCGCCCCGGCGAGGGCGGCCAGATACTCGGTATGCCCCGGGAAGGCGAAGCCCGCACCGTCGTAGAGGAGCTTTTTGTTGATGGGATTCGTCACAACCGCCGCGGCTTGGCCTGCGAGCGCCAGAGCCACGGCCCGGTCGATCGCCGCGACGATGCCGGGCGCCGTGGCGGGATCCGGGCGCCCGGGCGCGGGATAAACGGGCAGCGCGAGCGGCAGGACCGGCAGCGCCGAGCCAAAGGCCGCGGGCGCCTCGGCGGGCTCGGCGATCTCGGCGAGCGGCAGATCCGGGTGGAGCGCCCGGAGCCGCGCCGGATCGTCGATGAGGAAGAAAGGCGTCAAGCTCTCCCGCGCGGCCCAGGCCTTGGCCGTGATCTCCGCGCCGATCCCCGCGGGGTCGCCCATGGTGAGCGCGATCGGGGCGGTCATCGGAGCTCGATCATCGCGTCGCGCCGGAGCTCCTGGATGAGGCCCTGGCTCAGGAGCTCGAGCCGCTGGCCGATGAGCTCGCGCCGCACGCGCTCGCGAAGTAGGGGATCGGCCGCGGCCTCCTCAGAGCCCTCGACCCGCCGATCCGCGAGGCGCAGGATCGCAAGGCCGCCCGGCACCGCCTGGGGCGGCAGCACCGCGCCCACGGGCAAAGCCGCGATCTGGCGGAGAAGGGGCGGCGGGACATCCTCCTCCGCGACCCAGCCGACATCGCCCCCCTGCGGCACGCTCGGCGCGCGAGAATAGGTGGCCACGGCGGCCTCGAAATCTCCTCCGGCGGAGAGCTCGCGGTGGAGCCGGTCGGCCAGGGCGCGGGTTTCGGCCTCGGTCCGCCCCCCGTCGCGGAAGGGCAGGCCGATCTCGGTGAAGCGGAAGCTCTGTAGCCCGCCGCCGGCGCGAAGGGCGATCTCGGCGTCGATCTCCGCCTCGCCGAGCTCCACCCGGCCGCGAAAGCGCTCCCGCACCACCTCGCGCCAGAGCATCTGCCCGGTGACGAGATCGGCAATCGCCTGGTCGCTGACCCCGGCACCCCGCAGCCGGTCGCGAAACTCGGGCGCGCTCACGCCGAGCTGGCCCGCGATCTCGGCCACACCCGCGGCGATCACCTCGGGCGTGGGCTCGAGGCCGACATCCGTGGCCGCCTGGAGCTTCAGCCGGTCCTCGATGAGCTGATCGAGCGCGAGATTGCCCAGTTCGTCCGGCCCGCCGGTCGCAGCGCCGAGCGCCGCGATGATCCGCGCCCTCTGATCGACGTCGTAAGCGGTGATCAGCGACTTGTTGACCGTCGCGACCGGACGGAAGGGCGTTTGCGCCGCCGCGGGCGCGAGCCCGCCCGCGAGCCCCGCCACCACCATCGCCGCCTGGATCCAGAGCCGCATCCCACTCTCCCGATGCCTGGCGCCCGCGGGCGCGCTCACCCGCCGACGTTGCCGCCCGTGCCGCCAAGTGTAAAGAGCTCCACCGCGAGCCCGAAGGAGGTGCCGCCGGACACATTGTCCTGATCGGTGAAGCTGCGGCGCACGAAGGCCTGGACCGAGCAGCACTCGTTGGCGAAGCGCACGCCGCCGCCCAGATTGACGAACTCCCGCTCCTCGAGATCGCGGCGGAGGAAGCCATTGACCGACCACTCGTCGGTCACCTCGAGCAAGGCCCGGGCGGTCAGCTCCTCGCGGTCGACGAAGGCGTCCTCTCCGGGATCGGCTTCGAAGAACACATAGCCGAGATCGAGCCGCGCAGGCCCGAGATTGAGCGCCACCAGCGCCTCGTTGCGGGTGACCTCGAACCCGTCATCGGCGACGCGGAGGCGCTGGCTCACGGTCACATAGGGGTCGTAGCTCGCCGACCAGGTGCCGACCCAGTCCGACGTCGTGCCCGCGAGGCCGGAGCCGCTCGAGAACTCGTCGGCGGCGTCGAAGCGGAGCACCCGGCCCACCGTCGCGTCGAAGCCCACGCCGAAATCCGAGGAGAGCGCGTAGCGGACGCCGAGATTGAAGCGCGGCCCTTCCTCCACCCGGTCGAAGCCGCTGAAATGGTCGCGCTCGAAGAGGCTCGTCTCGTCGAACTCGGTGATGAGGCTGTCCTCATTGGGGATGTCGTCGTCGTTCCCGCCGAAGGGGGCCACGATGGCCTGGGCGATGGGCTCGATCACCTGGGTGATGCCCTGGAAACCGATCTCGCCGTCGGAGATCAAGGGGTAGCGCGCCTCGACCCCGGCCATAGGATGGAAGCGGAAGACCGTCGGATCCTGCGCCAGATCCTCCGCATCGCCGACAAAGAAGACATCACCGCGCATCTCGGCGAACCCGGTCAGGGAGAGGCCGACGGGGGTGAGCCAGGTCCGCTCCCAATCCGCGCCGAGGGAGAGGCGCCCGGTGTCCTCGCCGTTGTTGCGCACAAGGCCCTGCGAGCTGGCGAACAGGCCGAGCCGCCCGCCGGCCAAGCTCTCGTCGATCTCGTAGCGCGCCGAGAGATCGGGGATGACGACCGGGATCTGCCCCGCCGGCTCGTTGTCCCGCAACGACTGGAAGCGCGCCGCGCTCACATCGAAGAAGCCGGAGCGGCCGTAGCGCGAGAGGAAGATCTCGCTGGTCAGCCGGTCCTCGTCGCTGATGTCGAAATAGCGGAGATAGCCGTCGTCCGAGGCGAACTCGACGTCCCAGCCCCACTCGATCCGGTTTTCGAGGCGGAAGCGGCCCTCGGTGTCGACATGTCCGTGCTGCTCCGTCTCGCCCGTGAAATCCGAGCGGGCGATCGATCCCGCAAAGAGGAGCCCGCCATTGCGGAAGGCGCGGCGGAACTCGAGCTCGCCCACCACGCCGTCGTTCGTCGTGACGAAAGGGGTGAGGGTGAGATCGCTCTGGTCGTCGATGACGATGTAATAAGGCAGCTTGAAGCCGAAGCCGAAATTCTCGCTGTCCGACTTGAACTCGGGGCGGAGGAAGCCGGTCGCCCGGTCCACCGTCGGGTCCGGGTGGCTGAAATAGGGGGTCCAGAGCACGGGCACGCCGAACACCTCGAGCCGCGCCCCCTCGTAGTGGATCACCTTCTCCTCCTGGTCGTGGATCACCCGGTCGGCCCGGATGCGCCAAAGGGGGGTGGGGTTGTCCTCGCACACCTCGCATGGCGAGTAGACCGCGCGGGAGAGGATGTTGTAGCGGTCCTCGACCCGGCGCGCCTCCACCGCCGAGAGCCGGCTGAAGCGGTCGAGCACCGTGCGGGCGCCGCGCAGGAGCCCGTCCTTGAGCTCGGCGTCGAGATCGGCGAAGTCGGCGTAGAGGGTGGCGCCCGAGCCGTCGCGCAGCACCAGATCGCCCTCGGCGCTGATCCGTTCGGTCGCGTCGTTGTAGACGATCCGGTCCGCGGTCAGGGTGCGCCCGGCGTAGTAGACCTCGACATCGCCTGAGGCGGTGAGGGTGCGGGTGGTGGTGTCGTAGTCGATCGCGTCGGCCACGAGGGCGACGGGCTCCTCCGGGTCGATTTCGCTGTCGAGCGGCTGGCCACGGGCGAGGTCGATCGCCGCGATCCCCACCAAGAGGAGGGCCGCCAGCGTCCATCGCAAGCCCACAGCCATCGCCCTGCCCCCTTGCCGCGCGCCGGTCGCGCGCTTGTTGCGCCCGACTTTAGCCGTCTTCGAGATGCAGCAGCAAGCCCAGGGCGAAGAGGACGGCCGCGGCCGGCGGTCCCCAGGCCGCGAGGAGCACGGGAACCGCCCCCGAGGCGCCCAGCGCGCCCGCGACGTCCGAGAGGAAGAAATAGGCGAAGCCTGTCAGCACGCAGCCGAGGGCCATGGCGCCAAGACCGCCGAAGCGGGCGTGGCGCATGGAGAAGGCCGCGCCCACCAGAACCATCGCCGCGAACACCACCGGAGCGGAGAGGAGCGTGTGCCAGTGCAGCCGATGGCGGTTCGAGGCGAAGCCCGATTCCTCCATGAGCGCGATGAACTCCGGCAGGTCCCAAAACGAGATCGTGCGGGGCGCGGCAAAGCTCTCGAGGATCTGCTCCGGCGTGAGATTCGTGGGCAGCTCGAGCCGGGAATGCCGCGCGGCGGCGGTCCGCGCCTCGGCCGCGCCCAGGCTGTCGAGCGCCGCGCCGCTCAGGTCCCACACCTCCGCGTCCTCGAGCGCCCAGTACCCCGGCCCGAGGCGCGCGGCGGTGGCGTCGATCCGGGTCTCGAAGCGGTCGTCCGGCCCGTAGCGGAACACGGTGACGCCGGTGAGCGTGGTCACCTGCTCCGACGCGGCGCGGGCCCGCAGCACCGTCTGCCCCTTCGCGTCGCCCTGACGGAGCCAGATGCCGCCCCCCGCGACCGACAGGCTGTTGGACGAGCGGCCGAACAGCGTCTCCTCCAGCCGGTCGAACCGCTCGGCGAACGCCGCGGCGACGGGGTTGTAGACCGCGAAGGAGAGAGCGCCCAGCAGCACCGCGGTGAGCACCGCCGGCATCACCAGCACCCAGACCGAGACGCCCGCCGCCCGCGTCACCACGAGCTCGGACCGCCGGGCGAGGGAGGCGAAGCACACCATGGCGGCGAGCAGCACGGTGAAGGGCGCGGCGGTGATGGTGATCGAAGGCGCGTGCAAGATTGCCATCCAGACGAGCTCAAGGAAATCCGCCCGGCCCGCGCTGTTCTTGGCGAGGAGCTCCACAAGGTCGACGAGGATGACGATGGCGAGCACACCGGCGAAGGCGGCGGCCGCGATGCCGAGAAACCGCCGCGCCACGTAGAGGCTGAGGGTGGGGGTCATTCCGCGGGCTCCGGCGCGGGGGGCGGGGCGCCGCGGGGACCGGTGCGGGTGCTGAGCCCCTGGCCCGACATCATCCAGAGGGCAGCCGCAAGCGCCAGGAGCGGCGGCAGATACATCATCGGCCAGAGGGCGGCGGCGGCGCCGGTCGCGCTCTTGGCCGCAAGCCCGAGGAGGCGCACCCCGAGGGCGACCGCGGCGGCCAGGATCACCCGACCGGCGAAGCCCTGGCGGCGAAATCCGAGGCTCACGATGAGGGCGGTGCCGAGGAGCGGCAGGCTGAGCGCGTAGAGCGGACCGGCGAGCGCCTCATGCCCCTCCGCCCGGAACTCGCCGAGGGTGTAGGGGCCGGTCTCGTCCTCGGCGGCCGTGAGAAGGCGCGTGACGAACAGCTCGCTCGGCTTGATCTGGCGCGGCCCAGAGCGGTCGGCGAGCTGGCCGAGGGCGTAGGAGAGCCGCTCGAAGCGCAGCACCGAGAGCGGCGCCCCGGGCTGGGCGGACCGACTTTGCGCGAGCCCGTCGAACATCACGATGGTCGGGCTCTCTCCAGAGCTCACGAGCACCGCGCGCTCGGCCGTGTAGGTCACCACCTGGTCGGGATCGCGCTCGTCATGCACGAACACCCCCAGCATCTCTCCCGGTCGGCCCATGCGGCGGAGATAAATCGTGACCCGGCGCGCGGGCGACACGAACTCACCCTCGCGGAGGAAGGCGGCCGCGATGTCGCCCCGCACTTCGTTCACCCGCTCCTGCATGATCCGCTTGGTCACCGGCATGAGGACAAGCGTGATCACGAAGAGGAGGAGCACCACGAGCCCGGCGAAGACCGCCACGGGACGCAGAAGGCGCAGGCCCGACATCCCCGAGGAGAAGAGCACCACCACCTCGCTGTCGGAGAAGAGCCGGTTCATCGCGTAGAGCACCGCCGCAAAGGCCGCGATCGGCAGCACGATGGAGAAGACCGTGGGCAGGAGGAGCGCGGTGAATTCGAGGAACACACGGGCCGACTGCCCGTTGTTCACCACCGTGTCGATCACGCGGAGCGACTGGCTGAGCCAGATCACGCCCGTGAAGACCAGGACGAAGAAGACGAAGGGCCCGGCCATCTGGCGAAGGATGTAGAGGTCGATCCGCGTCATTCGGGGGCTCCTTGCCGCTCGGAGTATGTCGCAGCCCCGGCGCCCGGGGGCAAGGGGCAGGCATCTGGCGTCCCCGTCCGATCCGCGCTAACGCTCGACGCGAGAGAGAAGGAGGACCCCCATGAGCACCCAACCCGCATCCGTGAGCTTCGCCGAAGAGGCCGAGACCGCCTGGGCCGAGATCGAGGGCACGCTCGTGGTGCTCGTGGACGGCGCGGGCGCGCTCTCCCCTGGCGCCCGGGATGTCGACACGCTGGCGGGTGGTGCGCTCTCGCGCGCCGTGGCGGCGGAGGGGTTCAAGGCGAAGGCCGGCACGGTGCGGGTGCTGCGCTATCCCGCCGGGCTCAAGGCCGACGCCCTCGTCCTCGCCTGCCTCGGGCCCGAACCGGACACCGCGGCCGCGCGCAAGACCGGCGGGGCCATCGCCAAGGCGCTGCCCAAAGGCGCGGCCACGCTCGCCACCGCCGGCGCCGGCGCGGTGCCGCTCGTGGCCGAGATGCTGTATGCCCTCGTCGCCCGGCTCTACGATTTCCGCGAGTACAAGACCGTGGCGGAGGACGACGAGGCGCCCGCCCCGCGCGCCATCACGGTGCTGGCCGAGGCGCCGGAGGCGCTGGCCGCGGCCTCCCGGCCCCACGCCGCGCTGATCGAGGGGCTCTTTTTCACCCGCGATCTCGTGAACGAGCCCGCCAACCGGCTGACCACCGACGAGTTCGCCGCCCGCCTCGCGGCGATGGAGACCCTGGGCCTCGATGTCGAGATCCTGGGGGAGGCGGAGATGGCCGCGAAGGGCATGCGCGCGCTCCTCGGCGTGGGCCAGGGCTCTGAGAGCGAGTCGAAGCTCGTCGTCATGCGCTGGATGGGCGGCGCGGAGGGGGCGGCGCCGCTCGCGCTCGTCGGCAAGGGCGTGGTGTTCGACACCGGCGGCATCTCCCTCAAGCCCGCCGCGGGCATGGAGGAGATGACGATGGATATGGGCGGCGCAGGCGTCGTGGCCGGCGTCATGCGCACCCTCGCGCTCCGCGGCGCCAAGGCCAATGTGGTGGGTGTCGTCGGCCTCGTCGAGAACATGCCGGACGGCAAGGCTCAGCGGCCCGGCGACATCGTGGCCTCGATGAAGGGCGACACCGTCGAGATCATCAACACCGACGCCGAGGGCCGCCTCGTGCTGGCGGATGCGCTCTGGTACACTCAGGAGGAGATCCGGCCCGCGGCGATGATCGATCTCGCAACCCTCACCGGCGCCGCCATCATCGCCCTCGGCCACCACAACGCCGCCTGGTACGCGACCGACGACGCGCTGGCCGCGGATTTCGCCGCCGCCGCGGACGCATCCGGCGACCCGGCCTGGCGGCTCCCTCTGGCGAAACCCTATGCGGATCAGCTGAAGTCGAAAAAGGCGGACATCAAGAACACCGGCGGTCGCTCGGCGGGCTCGATCACGGCGGCGGAGTTCCTCCACCGCTTCGTGAAGAGCGAGGTGCCCTGGATCCACATCGACATCGCCGGCGTGGCGACGACGAGCGAGGGCACGGACACCGCCCCCAAAGGCGCGACCGGCTGGGGGGTGGCGGCGCTCGACCGGCTGGTGCGGGACGCCTGGGAGAGATGAGGCCGGGCCCGCCCCCCGCCCCCGTCCGCCCACCCGCGGGAGGTGGGCCCGGCGCGCGCCCCCACTGAGCCGGGGGCGGAGGGCATGGGCGAGATCCGCTTTTACCAGCTTCGCACGCGTCCGCTCGAACGGGTGCTTCCGGTGATGCTGGAGCGCTGCCTCGACCGCGGCTGGCGGGCCGTGGTTCAGGGAACCGACCCGGAGCGGCTCACGGCCCTCGATCTCGCGCTCTGGACCTATCGCGACGAGAGCTTTCTGCCCCACGGCCTCGCGGGCCGAGCGCCTGGGCGCGCGGAGGAGCACCCGATCTGGCTCACCGCCGCGACGGAGCGGCCGGCCGGCGCCCGGGCGCTCTTCCTCATCGACCGGGCCGAGGCGGGGCTCGAGCCCTCGGGCCTCGTCGGGCTCGAAACCGTGGCCATCCTCTTCGACGGGACGGACGAGGCCGCACTGGCCTCGGCCCGCACGGCCTGGCGGGCGACGGTGGCCGCCGGGCTCCGCGCCGTTTACTGGGCCGAGGAGGCGGGCGGCGGCTGGGCCCGGACCGCGGAGAGCGGCGGCGCCCCTAGCGGCGGAGAATGAGCGTGTCGCCCGCGATCTCGATGCTCGAGAACCGCTCAAGATAGCCCATGCCGAGGAGGGAGGCGTGGAGCGGCGCGCCGTTCACCAGCGCGGGCACCCGGCGGTCCTCGATCCCGGCAAAGCGGATGCGCTCGATCCGCACCGGGGCCGCGCGGACGATGCCGTTGGCGGTCTGCGCGCGCTGGGTAAAGGCGAGCGCCTCGGGGTCGAGGCCGATCCGCCGCGCGTCCTGCGGCGCGAGGACGATCTCGGTCGCGCCGGTGTCGACCAGGAACTCGAGATCGGTCCCGTTTACCTCCAAGACCGCGTGGAAATGCCCGTCGGCCCGGCGCTGGATGCGGATCTCCTCGCCGCTCGCCACTGCCGTGCCCGGCACGAGATTGTAGGCCAGCTGGTCGCGAAACCCGTAGGCGAGCACCGCGCCGAGGAAGATGAGCCCCCAGATCGCCGCGTTTTGCAGCGCCGTGCCCAGCCGGCCGCGATACAGGCTGAAGAGGCCGACGAGGAGCGCGATCCCGAGGATGGAGAGGTAGAGGAGGCGCATCTCCGCGTCCCAGCCCATCAGGCGCCCTCCCCGACGAACAGCGCGCTCTCCACGAGCCCGTCAATCACGAACTGGACGGCGAGCGCGGCGAGCAGCATGCCCATGAGACGGGTGACCACGGTGATGCCCGTTCGCCCGAGGGCCCGGCCGATGGGGTCGCCCAGCCGGAAGAGCCCGTAGGTGATGGCCAGCACCGCGGTCATCATCGCGAACACCACGCCCTGGGCAACGAGCCCCTCGGCCTCGCCCACAAGAAGGATCATCGCCGCGATCGCCCCGGGGCCGGCCACCAGCGGGATCGCGATGGGAAAGACGGACGGGTCGTCGAGGCTCGTCCGCTCGGTCTCCACCCGCTTTTCCCGGCGCTCGGTCCGCCGCTCGAACAGCATGTCGATCGCCATCAGAAAGAGGAGAAGCCCGCCGGCGATCCGGAAGGCGGGCATGGAGATGCCGGCAAAGGCGAGCACCGCGTCGCCCGACAGGCCGAAGACGACGAGCACGAGGAAGGCGACGCCGATGGCGGTGGCGGCGATGCGCCGGCGGTCGGGCGCCTCCCGCTCGGCCGTGAGCGCGATGTAGAGAGGCGTCGTGCCCACCGGGTCGACGATCGCGAAGAGGGTCACGAAGGCGGTGAGCGCGCTGTCCATGGGCCCTTCCCTGCCGGCGGCGGGTCCCCCGGTCAAGCCTCCGCCGCGCAGGGGGCGACGAGGCGCCGGCCGAGATGGGCGACGATCTCCTGGGCGATGTCGCGGCCGGTCGCCCGATCGAGCGCCGCGAAGCCGGGGGCCGCGCTCACATGGGCGACGGCGAGGCCGCCCGGGCCCGCGCGAAGGTCGACGCCCGCGATCTCGAAGCCGAGCGCCCGGGCCGCCGCCGCCGCCAGCCCCGCCGCCGCCGCGGTGAGGGGAACCGCCCGCGCGACCGCCGCGCAGCCCGGCATCCGCCGCTCCACCGTCGCCGCGCGGGGCGCGCCACCGATCACCAGCACGCGGAGGCCGGCGCCCGCCTCATCGGCCGGGCCGGCCGCGACCGGAAGACCGGCCGCGGCCACGACCGCAGCCGCCCCGGCCGGGCACTCGGGGGCCGCAAGGGACGCCGCACCGGGCAGGCAGAGCGCGCCTGCGGCCTCGAGCTCCGCCATAACGGCGCGGATCGGCGCACAGGGGCCCCGGCTCGTCCGCAAAAGCGCGGCCTTCGGCCGGGCCAGTGGAGGCTCGGCCGCTATCCGCACCGGGTCGAGAAGCCGCGCGCTCAGCCCGGCCTGCGCCGCCGCGGCCAGGAGCCGGGCGTTGCCGTATCGGGCGGCGGCCCCATCCGCATCCTCCGCCGCGACGAGGAGCCAGAGATCCTCGCCCCCGCGGTCTTCAGGGCGCCCGGCGCGCATCACCCGGCCGCCTCACGGGCCGCGGCCTCGGCGGCCTCCAGCTTCTCCTCCGCCGCCATCCAGAGACCCTCGGCCCGGGCTTGAGCCTCCAGGATCTCGCCCCGCTTGATCTGGAGCGCCTCGATCTTGTCGGCCGGGCCGTCGTAGAGGGCGGGATCGGCCAGGCGCGCGTCGATCTTTGCGAGCATCTCGGCGATCTTCTCCAGCCGCGCCTCGCACGACGCGACCTCGGCGCGGAGCGGCGCCAGCGACTTGCGCATCTCCGCCGCACTCCGCCGGGCCTGGCGCCGCTGGGAGGGCGGGGCGACGGCCCCGTCGGCCGCGCCGTCGCTCGCGAGGAGGAGCCTGCGGTAGTCCTCCATATCCCCCTCATAGGGCAGAACCCGCCCGTCCTTCACCAGCCAGAGCCGATCCGCCACCGCCTCCACCAGATGGGCGTCGTGCGAGATCAGGATCACCGCGCCCGAATAGGCGTTGAGCGCGCTCACCAGCGCCTCGCGGCTTTCGATGTCGAGGTGGTTGGTGGGCTCGTCGAGGATGAGGAGATGCGGCGCGTCCAAGGCCGCCATGGTGAGCATGAGCCGGGCCTTCTGCCCACCCGAGAGATCGCCCACCCGGGTCTCGGCGATGTCCGCCCCCGTGCCGCCGGCCGCCAGAAGCGCCCGCGCCTTGGCGGGCTCGAGCTCGGGCCGCGCGCGGCGGAGGATCTCGAGCGGGGTCTCCGCGGGGTCGAGCTCGTCCGTCTGGTGCTGGGCGAAATAGCCGATGCGCAGCTGCGGGGAGGCGCGCTTGCCCCCCTCCATGGGCGCAAGCCGGCCGGAGACGAGCTTGGCAAGCGTCGATTTTCCCTGCCCATTGGCGCCGAGGAGGGCGATCCGGTCGTCCTGGTCGATCCGGAGCGCGAGGCGCGAGAGCACGGGCCGGCCGGCATAGCCGACACTCGCGCTCTCGAAGGCGACGAGCGGCGGGGGCAGCTCCTCGGGCTCGGGCAGCCGGATGGGGGCGACGCTCCGCTCCACCACCGCGGCGATGGGCTCCATCCGCTCCAGCATCTTGAGCCGCGCCTGCGCTTGCTTGGCCTTCGACGCCTTGTAGCGGAACCGGTCGACGAAGCTCTGCATATGCGCCCGCGCCTCGGCCTGCTTCTTGGCCGCGGCGGCCTGGAGGGCGAGCTTCTCGCGCCGCACCCGGTCGAAGGTGTCGTAGGCCCCGCCATAGAGGGTGAGCTTCTTGGCGTCGAGATGGAGGATCTGCGAGACCGCCCGGTTGAGCAGCCCGCGGTCGTGGGAGATCACCACGGCCGTGGGCGGCTTGCGGGCGAGCTAGGCCTCGCGCCCCCACCCCCCGTCGCGGGCGCGGAAGGTGGTCGGGGCGGGCAAGTGCC
>CAYXPI010000042.1:0-22843 GCA_964467005.1 uncultured Limibaculum sp.
CGTCCCCAACCCGGCCACCGGAAACACCGCCTTCGTGATCCGTCGCGTCATCGCTCGCACTCCACGCACAACTGAGGGATAGGCGGGGAGTATAGCGCAGGGAATGCGGTGATTTTGTGACGCAGCGCACAACCGCCCCGCCGCGGACGCGCCCGGGCCCGCCGCTCTTGACATAAATTGACACAGATTCGGCCATGATGCCTGCGCAATAGAGCGTCAAACAGGGCAACTGATCCGAAATTCTGCGCCCGCAACGGGCGTGGCCCGGCCGCATCGGAGAAAGAAACACTGGCAAAAACACCTTGTCAATCGGCGCGGGCCCAAGTATATCTCGACCCTCTCACCGTTGCGCAAGGGGTGGTGCACGCAACGGAGAGAGCGCAGACAGGGGGACGGTTGGGATGACGGTTGGGATGTCGACACAGTTCCGAATGGCCGCCATAGCGGCCGGCGTCGCAACCGGGCTTTCGGGCCCGGCGGGCGCCGTTGTTCTTGGCGAATTCTGGGACGTGACCGGGCCCGTCGGGTCGATTGCCGCTGCGGAAGCGGCGATTGCCGCGGGCGCGCCGGACGCGACCTTCCGCTCGACGGCGATCGACTACCCCAACGGGACCTTCGACTTCACCGCGCCGGAGTTCATCAGCTCGATGACCACCCTCGCCACCTTTCTCGGGGTGGACGGGCCGAGCGTCGTCGGCGCCGCCGACGCCACGATCGAGGGCTCGGTGTTCCGCTTCACCGGGTTTCTCGATCTCGTGGCCGGCCCGCAGACCTTCACCGTGGGCTCGGACGACGGCTACCGGCTCCGGATCGACGGCGCCCTGATCAGCGAGCAGGACGCGCCGCGCGGCTTCGCGCCCACAGAGGTGATCGTCGATGCCGGCCAGGGGCTGACCCCATTCGAGCTCATCTTTTACGAGGATTTCGGCGAGAGCTCCGTCCTCTTCACGGTGGATGCCGGCCTCGTCACGGGCGTGGCGGTGCCGCTGCCGGCGAGCCTCGTCCTCCTCCTCTCGGGGCTCGGGGCGCTGGCCTGGATCCGGAGACGAGCGGCCTGAGGCTCAGTCCTCGAGGGCGGCGAGAAACGCCGCGACCGCCGCCGCGAGCCGGGCCTCCGGCACCCCAGAGAGATCCGCCCCCTCCGGCAGGCTGAGCGCGAGGCGCCCGGGCGCGAGCCGCACCCCCACCGTCCCCGCGGGGACCGCGACCGCCAGCCGCCGGGTCTCCCGCAAGGGCCCGCCCGCCGGGCGCGCGCCCCGCTCCTCGGCGGGCGTCTCGGCGGGCGTCTCGGCCGGCTCCGGGGCCTCTGGGGGCCCCTCGCCCCCCTCCCCCACAAACGCGCGCAGGAGCGCGAGCTCGGCCTCCGCGTCCCGGTCCGGCGCCGCGGCGAGGGCGGCCGCGAGCTCCGGCAGGCCGGGGGCCCCGGGCGCGGGCCGGCTCAGGCGGCGGCGGAGCGCGAGGCCCAGATTGCGGGGCAGCGCCTGGGGGTGGGCGAGATGCGGCCCGAGGCGCTCGAGAAGCTCGACGAAGCCGCGGATGTAGCTCCGCTTCTGCTTGGCGGCGGAGGCGAAGAGGAGGTCGACCGCGGCATGCGCGTCGGCGCAGGCCAAAGCCGGCTCGGCCGCCACGGCCCGCGCCAGCATCGCCATCTCGGCAAAGGAGATGTCCTTGCGCACCAGGTTCTCGTCCACCATGCGGCGGTAGCTCTCGGCGAGGCTCTCGCCGGGCTCGGTTACGAGGGCGGGGATGCGCTCCCAGGCCGCCCCCTCCTCGGCCGCGAGCGCGCGGTAGGCCTCGAGCCGGCGCCAGCCCTGGACGAGCTCGTAAGCCCCCTCCCCCACCCGCTCGAGGCGAATCGGGTTGGAGAGCCCGACCGCGCGGATCGAGGCGACGAGCTCGGCGAGATCCGCGTCCGGCGCCGCCAGCCGGTCCCGGTGGAGCCGGGCGGCGCGGATCGCGTGGAGGGGCACGGGCTCGGCCACGAGGCCCCGGCGGAGAAGGTCGATATGGGTCTCGGCCAGCGCGTCGTTCTCGGCGCGGATGCGGGCCTCGGTCGCGGCGCGCGCGCGGGCGGCCTCGGCGCTCTCGGCGATGGCGGCGGCCATGGGGCTGCGCCGGCGCTCGGGCGCGGCGAGGGGAGAGGCGAAAGGCGGGCCCGGCGGACCGAAGGGCACGGCGGATTTCGTCTCGAGGTCGGGGGGCGCGGCGGGCGGCGCGGGCTCCGCAGGCGGCGGCGCGATCTCGAAGCGGCGCTTTTTGCGGCTCATGCCCCCTCCCCGCTGCGCAGATCCGGCAGCCGGCCCCACACCTCGGCGGCGGTCGCGGCGAACTCGCCATAGGCCCGGTCGAAGCTCGCCCGCGCGCGCTTCCAGGTCTCGCGGGTCATGTCGCGGTAGTCCATCTCGTAGACCGAGGCGAGGAACCGGCCGGATTGCTCGACGGCGCGGCTGTGCTCGATCGGGTGCGCGGCCATATGGGCGCCGAAGACCTCGCGGAAGGCCTCGAACATCGCGGCGTGGAGCGCGTTGCCGGGCTCGTAGCGGGTCATCAGCACCTTGAGCGCGAGGAAGCGCTTGGGCCCGACCCCGGGGATGCCGGCCGCGCCGAAGCCCGCCTCGAGATCCTCGAGCGCGTCCGCGAGCTGGCCGAGGAAGCTCGTGGTCGAGTCGTACTCCCAGTAGCCGGGCCCCGAGGGGACATAGAGGAGATCGGCCGCGCAGACCGCGTTGAGCGCCTGGTAGCCGATGGCGGGCGGGCAGTCGGCGATGACGAGGTCGTAGGCGTCGGGCGCCAGCTCGTCGAGAAAGCGGGCGAGGCAGGCAAAGAACGGCCAGTCGGGCGCGGCGTGGCGGTATTGGGCCGAGGCGAACTCGACAAAGCCCGCATTGGCGCAGGAGGGCACGAGATCGACGCTCTCCCACGGGGTGGAGACGATGAAATCGCGGGCGCCCAAGCGGTCGAGCCCGAGGCCGGTGAGCTGGGCGGGCAGGGCGCGCGGGGCGAGGCGGGCGCCCGAGGCCGCGCCCCGGGGGGCGGCGGCGCGCGCCGCGGTGTCGGCCAGGAGGTCGCGCACCATGATGCCCCAGACCGTGCGCTCCTCGCCCACATCCACCCGGCCCATGGCGCGGGAGAGGGTGGCCTGGGGGTCGCAGTCGATCGCCAGCACGCGCAGGCCCGAGAGCGCCGCGGCGTGGGCGAAATGCAGCGCCACGGTGGATTTGCCGGCCCCGCCTTTGAAATTGGCGATGGCGGCGCGGAGCGCGCGGCGCCCCGGGGGCCGGTGGGGCTGCGGGCCGAAGGCGGCGCGGAGCGCGGCGATCTCGGCCAGGGTGAAGGTCTTGGCGCTGCCGGCGCTCTCCTGGGTGCCCTGGGGCAGGTCCGGCCGGGCGGCGAGCGCCTGGCGGAGCTCGGCGGGCTCGCGGCGGAGGACGAACTCGGCCACCTCCCAGAGTGAGAAGGGGCGGAGGCGCTTCTCGAGCTCGGGCGAGAAGGTCTCGCGGCGGATCCAGTCCTGCACGGCGAGCGCGCGGGCCTGGAGGCGGGCGAGATCGGCCGCGCCGGTTTCGAGATCGGCCTCGGGCCGGCGCGAGGCGGGGGCGGGCGCCGCGGCGGTCATCGCGTTCCCCATGGGGAACGGGCCAGACAACGGGCCAGACAACGGGCGGGGCGACGGGCGGGGCAGTTCCCCACGGGGAACGACACCGCACGGTTCCCCACGGGGAACGACACCGCACGGTTCCCCACGGGGAACGACACCGCACGGTTCCCCGTGGGGAACGGGGGCGCCCGCATCAGAGGCCCCCTCCGGGGCGGCCGCGCTTCTCGGCCCAGCTCATGCAGAATTTGAGGTAGTGCCGGTCCGGGTGGCGGGGCTCGATCTCCTCGGCCTCGCACCAGCGGCGCCACTCAGCCTCGATGGCGTAGACATCCCAGCCCGGGGCGTGGGCGCGGGCCTCGGCGTAGGTCTCGGGCGCGAGGGTGCCGACGGCGACCTCCCCGCCCCGGTCCTCGCGGCGGGAGCGGAAGATCACCATATCGGTCTCGGTGAGCTCGATCGCGTAATCCGGCAGATGCTCATGCGCCGCGTCCGCCGCCGCGATCTTGCCGACCTGCTGGCGAAACACCCGGAGCTCCGAGGTCGAGCCGCATTTGCGGTGCAGCTTGGCGAGGCTGATCCGCCAGTCCGGCTGCAGGCCGCAATGCTTGCGCGCGATCTCGTAGATCCGCCGCTCGAGGGGTTTCCGGAGCCGGAAATAGTCGCGATGCAGCGTCAGCACCTCATGGGCCTTCACCGCGTTGTAGGTCCAGTCCGAGAGGCGCACCTCGACCTCGACCATGCGGCCGTTGTCGGTCCGGCGGATGATGCGCACCTGGTCGACGAGGGAGAAGGCGGTGGTGATCTCCTCGCCGCCGGTCACGAGATTGGTGAGTATCTGGGTGCCCTGGAGGCGGTTGAAGGCGGCCTGCAGCCGCTCATAGCCCGCGCCGCCGCCGGCGCGGTTGGTGGCGCGCATGAGATCGGCGGCGTTGAAGCGCACATAAGGTTGGGGGTCGCGGCCGGTGTTCATGGCGGCGATCAGCTGGGAGATGCAGAAGATCAGCACGTCGCGGTCGTGGATCGTGGCGAGCCCCTCCGCCGAGGGGCGGACCTCGATCCAGTTGGGCCCGTTCTCGTAGCGCAGGCGCCGCCGGTCCGGCCGGGTGGAGAGGGAGAAGATCGGGTGCTCCATCGGAGCCATGTCGCCCTTGGGGGCCGCATCGAGGATGTCGCAGAGGAAGAAATCCCCCTGGGGATAGCGGTCCGGGTCCAGCGGCGAGGTCGCCGGCACCTCGGCGGCGGCGGGCGGCGCGCTCACGCCCGCCCCATCCGCCCCATCCGCCGGGTCCGCGGCCATATCCGCGGCCATCGGGGATGGCGCTGGAGGTGGCGCTGGGGGCGGGGCATCGCGGGAGCGGTCATCGGGGGCGGTCTCCAGGCTCGGTCCTCCGGGGCCCGGCGGGGACCCGAGACTGTTCTATCATCGCCCGACTGGTCTTTCAACGCTCGACTGGTTTATCGGCGCCGGAGTGGTCTTTCATCGCCCGATGGGTCTTTCGGAATCGCTTTGGTCCTTCGGAGTCGGAGTGGTCCTTCGGAGTCGGTTTGGTCCTTTGAGCCCGGTTTGGTCCTCTGGAATCGATCTGGTCCTTCGGAATCGCTCGACTGGTGGTTTGGAATCGCCCGATTGGTCCTTTGGAATCAGGGGGCGGAAAATTCCCTCGTCTCGCCAACAGCTTGCCAAGATTTTGCGCTCCGTAACACATCTCTTAACCCAATGCTTAACCCCCCAAGGCCAGGCGGCGAGCCAGGTGGCGGGCCAGGCGGCGGGCCAGGATGGCGACGGCTGGGCAAAGGAGAGCCGCATGCGGGCTGAGACGGGGATCGGCGCAGAGACAGCGGGCGGCGGCGGCGCGCCGCGGACTGGGCCAGAGCGGGAGGACTGGATCGACGGCACCCGGGGCGCCGCGCTCCTCCTCGTGGTGTTCGGCCATGTCTGGCGCGGGCTCGGCGACGAGGGGATGCTGCCGCCGGGCCTCTTCCGGACGGTGGACGGCGCGATCTACCTCTTTCACATGCCGGTCTTCTTCCTCCTTTCGGGGATGGTCTTCCGCGCCGGGATGGGGCCCGGGATCGGGGCTGGGATGGGGCGCGTCGCCGGCCGGATGGGCCAGCGGATGCTCTGGCCGCTTCTCATCTGGTACGCGGTCTATGCCGGGCTCACCGCCGCCCTCGCGGGCGACGCGGCGCGGATCTGGGAGTATCGGCTCTCGCAGAGCCATCTGTGGTTCCTGGTCACGCTCCTGGC
The DNA here is from genome assembly GCA_964467005.1 of uncultured Limibaculum sp. Lineage (GTDB taxonomy): Bacteria > Pseudomonadota > Alphaproteobacteria > Rhodobacterales > Rhodobacteraceae > Thermohalobaculum. The sequence continues at coordinate 5,847 of CAYXPI010000042.1, forward strand.
GATCCAGATCCTCTCGCTCTGGGCGCTTCGGGCGCGGCCGGCGGCGCTCGTGCCCGTGGCCGTCGGGATCGCCCTCGGCGCCCATGCGGCGCTCGTCCTCGCCGGGGGGTGGGTCGCGTCCTGGGGACCCTGGGGACCCTGGGGGATCCTGACGCTCGTGCATCTGCCGGCCTTTCTCTTGGGGCTCGCCCTTGCGCGCGCGCCGCGCCCGGCGTGGGAACAGCGGGGCGGGCAGGGGCGGGACCGTCGCGGGGCGGGGGCCCTCGCGCTCGGGCTCCTCGGGGGCGCGCTCGCGCTCGACTGGAGCCTCGCGCTCGACGTGCCGGCCCGGAGCCTCGCCGGCCTGGCCGCGGCACTCGGCTTTCTCGTGCTCCTACGGGGGCTCTGGGTGGGGGGGCTCTGGGCGGGGGGGCCGCGGCGCGGGGCGGGCGGCGCGCTCGGCCGGGCCTTGGCCGCCCTCGGGCGGGCGGCGATGGCCGTCTATCTCGCGCACATCCTCTTCACCGCGGCGACGCGGATGGGGCTCCTGGCGCTCGGGGTGGCCGACCCGGCGGCGCAGGTCGCGCTCGGCTGCCTGGCGGGCGTGGCGGGGCCGCTCGCGCTCCTCGCGGTCCTGCGGCGGCTGGGGCTCGCGCGGCTGGCCGGCCTCTGAGCCCTCTGAGCGCGTGGCCACCGCCCCCTCCCGCGCGTGGAGGAGGCCACGGGGAGGGGGCCACAGGGAGGGACCCTGTCCGGGACCCTCTCCGACCGTGGCCTCAGGCCGGGCGGCGGATCTCGAAGACGCGGATCTCCGGGTCGTCCTCGGCGCGGCCCATCTCGGCGTAGCCGGCCTTCTCGAGGAGGCGGGCCGAGGCGGGGTTGGCCGCGTGGACCCGGGCGTAGAGGGTGTCGAGCCACTCATGGGTGCGGAAACCGAGGGCGGTGGCGAGCTCGACGATCGCCGCGCCGTGGCCCTGGCCCCAATGGGCCTCGCCCAGCCAATAGCTGATCTCGGCGCGGCCGGGCGCGCCCGCGTCGAAGGCGAGGCGGACCTGGCCGATCGGCGCGCCGGCGTGCTCGACGCAGCGCACCTCGTGGTGCTGGGCCTCGCGGGAGAGCTCGATGAGCGCCTCGGCCATCTCGTCGGTCAGCGGCGCGGGGTAGGCCTCGGGCAGATGCTCCCAGATCTTGGGATTGTCGAGGAGCGCGCGGAAGGCGTCGCGGTCCGCGGCGGCCCAGGGGCGGAGGCGGTAGCGCCGGGAGAGCGCGGCCAGCCGGTCGGCCATCGGGCGGCGGCGCGGGACGGGGGCGGCGCCGCGGGGGTCGATGTCGAGATCGTCCTCGGCCTCGGCGGGCACCCAGCCGAGCTGGAGCGGGTCGTAGGCGAGCGGGATGCCGACGCGGCGGCATTCGGCCAGGGTCGCGGGGTCGAGCACCCCGGCCGAGCGGGGCTGTCCGAGGGCGAGCGTGGCGCCGCTCGGCAGACGCACGCGGTCGGTCTCGTGTCGACGAAGATCCATCATCCCCTCCCATACAGGCCGCGGCCCCACCCGGGCCCCACCCGGACCCGGCCCGAGCACGGCCCCAGCACGGCCCCAGCACGGCTCAGTCACCGCGGCGGCGCAGCACACCCTAACTTTGAGAGCTAAGGCGAAGATGCGTCGCGTGAACCCCGAAAAACCGCAATTAAAGAACGACAAACTTCCGATTTGAGAAAGAGTGACGGATCGGAACGGTTTCGGCGACGGGTCTGCGACGCCCGCGCGGCCGGTGCGCGCGAGGACGGGCGCGAGGACGGGCGCGAGGACGGGCGCGGGGGAGGCCGCGGACTCGCCAAACCCCCGCGGTCTCGGCTATATTTGCGGCCGATCTGTGCGCGGGACGGCGTGGGCGGCGGGCCCGGCGCCGCCGCGATGTGCCGCGATGTGCGAGGAGAGCCTGCGATGAACCCAGCCCAGATGGTGGCCGAGATCCTGCGCCTCATACGCCGGCGGTTCTTTCTTCTCAGCTCGATCATCCTGCTGGGCGGGGCGCTCTCGGTCTTCGCGGCCTTTCTGAGGGCGCCGATCTTCGAGGCCTCGGCGCAGATCGTGATCGAGGCCCAGCAGGTCTCGGACGAGCTCGCGCGCTCCACGGTGAATACGAGCGCCGGCGAACGCCTCCAGCGCATCCAGCAGCGGCTCATGACCCGGGAGCGGCTTCTGGCGGTGATCGAGCGCCACGGCATTTATGCCGACGACACCAAGACCACGCCCAACGAGAAGATCGACCAGCTGCGCGACGCCACACGCATCGAGAGCATCCAGGCCACGCCTCCGGGGGTGCCCGCGCCCAATCCGGGCATCGTGTCGATCCGCATCACCCTCACCCTGGGCGATCCCGTGCAGGCGGCGGCGGTGGCCAACTACTTCGCCGAGACCGTGCTCGCCCAGAACCAGGAGGAGCGCGCGGACCGGGCCCGCGAGACGCTCGAGTTCGTCACCGCCGAGGAGGCCCGGCTCTCCGAGGCGATCACCGCGCTCGAGGCCGAGATCCGCGAGTACAAGACCGCCAACGAGCAGGCGCTGCCGACGAGCCTCGAATTCCGCTACCAGGAGCTCGCCCAGGTGCGCGAGACGGCGCGGGAGATCGAGCGGGAGATCCTGGATCTCGAGGAGGAGCGGCGGCGCCTCGCCACCGCGCTCGAGGGGCGGCGGCCCCTGGGCGGCGGCGCGGCGCGGGACGGCGATCCGGGCCCCCGGAGCCCCGAGGAGACCGAGCTCCGCCGGCTGCAGACCGAGCTCGCCCGCCAGCGCATTCTGCTCTCGCCCAACCACCCGCAGATCCGCCAGCTCGAGGCGCAGATCATCTCGATGACCGCGCTGGTCAGCCAGCTTTCCTCGGCCTCCAACGTGCTTTCGAGCCTCGATGTGAGCACCGAGGGCCAGCGGCAGGTGGTGCGCGAGCAGATCGCCGATCTCGACGAGCAGATCGCGCTCCAGCGCACCCAGCTCGCCGAGTTCCAGGCGCGCCAGGCCTCCCTCGAGGCCTCGATCGCCCAGACGCCGGGGGTGGAGATCGCGCTCAACGCCCTCGACCGGCGCTACACCGATCTCCAGACCCAGCTCTCTGAGGCGACCCGCAAGCGCGCCGAGGCCGAGACCGGGCAGATGCTCGAGAGCAACCAGCAATCGGAGCGCTTCGAGGTGGCCGAGGCGGCGATCGTGCCCGAGGCGCCGATCTCGCCCGACCGCAAGAAGATCGTGGCCCTCGGCGGGGCGCTGAGCGTGGCGCTGGCGGTGGGGCTCGTCGTGCTTCTCGAGATGCTGAACCCGGTGATCCGCTCCACCGCCCAGCTCGAGCGGCGGCTGGGGCTGAAGCCGGTGATCTCGCTGCCCTATGTGCCCAGCCCCGTCGAGGAGCGGCTGGCGCGCACGGCGAAATGGACCGCGGTGGCGGCGCTGGTCGCCAGCGTGCCGGCGGGGCTCTGGGCGGTGGACAGCCAGGTGATGCCGCTCGGCGATCTGGCGGCCCAGACCGCCGAGCGCTTCGGCATCGACGGGGCGATCGAGCGCCTCTCCGAGCGCTTCGGCGGCTGAGATCCCCGCACCCCCCGGACCGGGAGGGGCGGCTCAGCCCTCGGCGCCGGAGGGACGGCGGCCGGAGAGGCCGAGCCGGTCCGCCAGCACCCGCACCGCGAGCTGGGGCAGAAGAAACGCGCATTGGGCGTAGCGCGCGGCCAGGCGCTTGGGCTCGGAGAGCAGCCGCCAGAGCCATTCGAGGGCGGCGCGGCGCACCCAGGCGGGGGCCCGGCTCTGGCTGCCCGCGAGGAAATCGAGGCTGGCGCCGATCGAGGCGAAGCCCACCCCCGGCAGCGCCCGGGCGGCGCGGGCGGCGAAGATCTCCTGGCGCGGCGCGCCGAGGGCGAGGAGGACGAGCCGCGCGCCCGAGGCTCGGATGGCGGCGATGATGCGGTCGGCCTCCGCGCCGTCGGGGTCGAAGCCGCGGCCGGGCGCGAATTCGAGCGCGATCTCGAGCCCCGGCACCCGGCGGCGGAGATCGGCGCCGGCGCTGGCCAGCGTCTCCTCGGTGGCGCCCACCAGGGCGAGGCTCGCGCCGGCGCGCGCCGCGGTCTCGGCGAGCGGCACCACGAGATCGGCGCCCGCGGCGAGGGCGACCGGACGGCCCGCGAGGCGCGAGAGCCAGACCACCGGGTTGCCGTCCGCGGTCACGAAATCCTGCGCGGCATAGGCCCGTCGGAAGGCCTCCGAGGCGCGCAGCTTCACCAGATGGTCGAGATTGAGCGTCGCGACCGCAAATCCCCGCCCCTCGGCCAGGCGGGCGGCGACCGCAGACAGAAGCGACGGCGCATCCGGGGTGTTGACGGCCACATGGCCGGACCCGGTGCGCATGACGAAGCCATGCAGCTTAAGCATCTTACACCTACTTACCCGTTCTCCGCCATCTGCGGCCGATGAGCCGCGGATGGCGCTGGAGAGCGCACATCCGTGCAACGCACACACACCTCTCCACCCCGATGTGCTAAATCTAGGCGACTCGCGGCGGACGGTCCAGGCGGTTCCGGGCCAGGGCTGCGGGCTCGGCCTGCGGTGTGGGATCTCGCCCACGCTTGCGCCCGGCGCTCGATCGGCGCTGTGGACTGGCCACAGCGGATTGGCACGGTGGTCGTTCGGCGTCGGGCCGGGACCGGAAAGCACCGGAGAGCACCGGAGAGTACGGGGGAGCACCGGGGAGTAAGGTGGCGTGTTCGAGCGATTTCGGCGGGTGATCGACAAATCTGCGCGCGGGGAGGGCGCCCCCCCCTCGCCAGAGGAGCTGACGGCGGAGGCCCTGGCCGGCGCCGCGGCGGCAGCGGCAGCAGCGACGGCCGGCGGGCCAGAGGCGTCGCCGCGCGGCCAGCCCCCCCAGAGCCATCCCCAGGCGTCCGGCCTCGGCCTGCGCACCGAGGCGCAGGTCGCGGCCGCCTGGGCGCGCATCGAGACGGTGCGCCTCGAGCCCAAGCATCTGGCGCGCCAGCGGATCATCTGCTTCGACCGCCGCCACCCGGCGCATATGGCCTTCGACCAGCTGCGCACCCGCATGCTCCAGGTGCTCGACCGCCAGCGGCTCGTGCGCGTCGGCGTCACCTCGCCCACCAAGGGCTGCGGCAAAACCTTCGTCACCGCCAATCTCGCCTTCAGCCTGGCGCGCCAGCCGAGCCGGCGGACCGTGGCGCTCGATTGCGATCTGCGCCTGCCCGCCCTCGTGAAGGCGCTCGGCGTGCCGGGCCGGCGCGACATCCAGGCGATGTTCGCCGGGGAGGTGGCGCCCGAGGCGCATCTCCTGCGCCCGCGCGCCAATCTCGCGGTGGGGGTCAACACGCAGCCCTCGCTCGACGCGGCCGAGCTCTTGCAGGACCCGATGACGGGGGCGGTGCTCGACCGCATCCAGGCCGAGCTTGCGCCCGACGTGATGCTCGTCGATCTGCCGCCCATGCTCCTCTCGGACGACGTGATCGGCATCCTGCCGCGGCTCGACGCGCTCATCCTCGTGGTGGGGGGCGGCATCACGCTGCCCGAGGAGATCGACCGGTGCAGCCGGCTGATGGGCGCCTTCGGGCCCTTCCTCGGCGTGGTGATGAACCGGGCCGAGGACGCGCATCAGGTGCCCTACGGCGCCTATGCCCGCTGAGGCCGGGGGCCCGAGCCCGCCCCCGAGCCCGCCCCCCAGGTGGCCCCCCCCAAGTGGCCCTGGCGCCCCGCGATCCGCCCAAGGCGTCGGGGGAGGGTCCGAGGGAGGATCCGGGCGAGGATCGGGGGGGGGCGCGGCGGCTCAGGCCGCGGTTGCGTGTCGCCGGTAGCTGAGGAAGCCGACGCCGGCCAGCGCGGCGAGCAGGAGGAGGGCCGGCAGCGCCGGGCCCGGCTCCGCGGCCTCGGCCTCCGTCCCGGTCTTCGCGGTCTTCGCCAAGGCGGGCGCCGCCCCGTCCGCCCCGTCCGCCCCGTCCGCCGTCTTCACGATCTGCACCGCCTGCACGGCCGGTGTCGCCTGCGCGGCCTGCGCCATCTGGGAGGTTTCGGCTGCCGCCGCGGTGGCGAGGCCCGCCAAAAGGCCGACCGCGAGGCCCGCTGCGACTCTCACTGCGGGTCTCACTGCGGGTCTCACTGCGAGGCCGCTGGCAAGGCTCGCGGCCGGGCGGGCCGGCACGTTTCTCGACATCATGTCTCACACCCCTTAAGCACGCGCACCCGGGCGGTCTCCGCCGCCCGCCGATCACCCGGACCGCCCCATCGGTCCCGACTCGCAACGTTACCCAACTCCTTCGAGAGAACCACAGCGCCGCCCGGCTGTCGACCGGAGATGTGCGCCGCAGCACGGGGACAGGCGCCGGGACGGGACCGGGATGGCGGCTCAGAGGCCGAAGGCGGCGATCCGGGCCAGCGCCTCGCGGTTCGTCCAGAGGGCGAGGCCGCCGAAGACCAGCCCCGCGAGCGCGAAGCCGCCGTCGTGCCAGGGGTCCCAGGCGCCGTGGCGCCGGGCGAGCCAGGCGATGAGCGGGTAGCACACCACCGCGGCGAGGCCCTGGCCGGCGAGCGCCCCGAGGAGCCCGCCCCATTCCGCGCCGATGAGCATGAAGCCGACGAGGGCGGCGGCCTTCACGGTGATGAGAAGGGCGTAGCCCCGCGAGTCCCCCGCCGCCAGCGCCGCCTGGTTGTAGGTCATGCCGATCACATAGGGCATCTGGGCGCAGGCGATCGCCGCCACCATCGCGCCGGCATCGGCGTAGCGGGAATCGTAGAGGAGCGCGACGAGCGGCACGCCGAGCAGCGCCATCGCGACGAGCGCGCCGACGATCGAGCCCGTGAGCCCCACGCGCATCAGCCGGATCTTGGCGAAGCTCTCGCGGCTGCCTCCGGGCGGCATCTCCCGGAAGAGCGGGATGAGAATTTTCCAGGTGAGCGTGTTCGCCAGGTAGATCGGGAAGCTCGCGAGGAAATAGCCGATGTTGTAGACCCCGAGCGTCTCGACGGAGATGTATTTGCCGAGGATCAGCCGGTCGCCCTGGGCGACGAGGAAGCCGCAGGCGGTGCTGAGGAAGATCCATTTGCCGAAGCGGATGAGCTCGCGCACCGCCGTCCGGTCCCAGAGGAAGCGGTTGGGCCGCCCGGGCAGCGCGATATGGGCGAGGACGAGCTTGCCGATCGCGGCGACGATGCCGCTCACCACCAGCGCCCAGACCGACTCGTAGGCCCAGGCGAGGGCGATCGCCACCGCGATGCCGAGGATCTGGCAGGCCATCTCGATGAGGGTGATCCGGCCGAGCATCAGATGGCGGTTGGCGGTCTCGAGCGACATCGGGTTGAAGCCGCCGATGAGGATGGTGAGCCCCGCCGCCGGCAGGAGCTCGGCGAGCATCGGCGTGTCGTAGAAGCTCGCCACCGGCCAGGCGATGGCGCAGCAGCCGAGCCAGAGCAGCACGCCGCGGATCACTTGGATCGTCCAGGCGGTGTCGAGGAAGTCCGGCTCGTCGCCCCGCTTGTTCTGGTGGATCGAGGTGTTGATCCCGACATCGGTGAAATTGGCGAGCCCCTGCATGAAGACCATGATGAGGGCCATCATCCCGAAGGCTTCGGGGAAGAGGAGCCGGGTGAGGATGAGATTGGAGGCGAGGCGGATCACCTGGGCCGAGCCGAAGCCGAACACGGTCCAGGCGGAGCTGCGCATGGCGCGCGCCGCGAGGCCCTCGCCCTCGATGACGCCGGAGAGGCGCCCTTTCATCGCCGCAGTGAGCCGCCGCACGCCCATGGTCTCGTCCCTCGATCGCCCCGCCGCGGCGACGGCGCCTGCCCAGGTCCCGCCGCCACCCATTGTTCCGCGCCCATTGTCCCGCGCCCGGTCTCCCGCGCCCGGTCTCCCGCGCCCGGTCTCCAGTGCCCGGGAGCGCCGCGGGGCCCTAGCGCAGCCAATGGTCGAGATTGTGGCCGCGACCCAGGGACCCGGCGACCCAGGGGCCCGGCCTGGCCGGCGCACCCTCCGCGGCCGGGGGGCGGCGGTCATGTTGCGCTGCACGATAGGCCCGGGGCGGGCGCGGGGTCAATGCGTCCCCGGTGCAACGGGCCGCCATCCGCGCGCCGCCAGGCCGCCCGGGCGGCGGAAAAGTCGTTGGTCCCCCCTCGGCCGCGGGGTATGCTGCAGCGCGAGAGTTGGCACTGGGGCGGGCCGTCCGAGGGGGATGGCCGGGTGAGGATGTCGGGGCGCCGCAGGCGGATGCCCTAGTTTCGCCGCACTGATTTGGCTCTGTGCGGCGGTCGTTTTGGCGCTTTGGGCGCCATCCATGCCGGCGTCGAGAGCCATGCGTGGATGCTCTGGCGGTCCTCCCTCCGACGGCGTGTGATGTGAGAATGGGTGATGCTGTGACGGATGCCGCGCTCGACACCACGGACATTGCGATTGTGGGCATGGCGGCGCATCTGCCGGACGCGCCGAGCGTCGCGGCGTTCTGGGAGAACCTCACCGCCGGGCGCTCGGCCACCCGGCGCTTCACCCGCGAGGAGCTCTTGGAGGCCGGGGAGAGCGCGGCCCGCCTCGCCGACAAAAACTACGTGCCCGCCGGCACCCCGCTCCAGGGGTTCGAGATGTTCGAGGGCGAGTTCTTCGGGTTCTCCCCGAAGGAATCCGCGGTGATGGATCCCCAGCACCGCCAGTTCCTCGAGGTCGCCTGGGAGGCGCTCGAGGATGCGGGGCATATGCCCGAGCGGTTTCCCGGCGCGATCGGCGTCTTCGCCGGCTGCGGCATGGGCAGCTATCTCTATTTCAACCTCTGCTCCAACCCCGATCTCATGGCGCAGGTGGGGCTCTTCCTCCTGCGCCACACGGGCAACGACAAGGACTTCCTGGCCACCCGGGTCTCCCATGTGTTCGATCTGCGCGGGCCGAGCGTCAACATCCAGACCGCCTGCTCGACCTCGCTGGTCGCGATCCATTACGCCGCGCAGTCGCTGCTCTCCGGGGAATGCGACCTGGCGCTGGCCGGCGGCGTCACGATCGAGCTGCCCCAGGGCCTCGGCTACATCTATCACGAGGGCGAGGTGCTCTCGCCGGACGGCACCTGCCACGCCTTCGACCACCGGGCGCAGGGCACCGTCTTCGGCTCGGGCGCGGGCTGCGTGGCGCTCCGCCGGCTCGAGGACGCGCGGCGCGACGGCGACCACATCTGGGCGGTGTTGAAGGGCAGCGCGGTCAACAACGACGGCGCCTCGAAGGCGGGCTATCTCGCCCCCTCGGTCGACGGGCAGGCCGCGGCGGTGGCCGAGGCGATCTCGGTGGCCGGCGTCCCGGCCGAGAGCATCGGCTATATCGAGTGCCACGGCACCGGCACCTATCTGGGCGATCCGATCGAGATCGCGGCGCTCACCGAGGCGTTCCGCCGCAGCACCGAGGGCACGGGGTTCTGCCGCATCGGCTCGGTGAAGACCAATATCGGCCATCTCGACACGGCGGCCGGCGTCGCGAGCCTCATCAAGGCCGCGCTGGCGGTGAAGGAGGGGCGGATCCCGCCGAGCCTCGGCTTCGAGGCGCCGAACCCGGCCATCGATTTCGCGGCGAGCCCCTTCCGGGTGAACACCGCGCTCTCGGACTGGGCGGCGGAGGGCGCGCCGGCGGGCCCCCGGCGGGCGGGGGTGAACTCGCTGGGCGTCGGCGGCACCAACGCGCATGCGATCCTCGAGGAGCCGCCCGAGCGCGCGGCCGCCGAGCCGTCGGACTGGCCCTACCAGCCCATCATGGTCTCCGGGCGCACCAAGGCCGCGCTCGACGCCAACGCGGCCGCCCTCGCCGCGCATTTGCGCGCCCATCCCGAGCAGCCGCTGGCGGATGTGGCCTACACGCTCAAGGAGGGCCGCCGCGCCTTCGAGAAGCGCCGGGTGCTGGTGGCCGAGAGCCATGAGGAGGCGGCCCGGCTCCTCGAGGAGAACGACCCGCGCCGGGTCTTCAACCACGCGCCCGTGGGCGCGGATCCGGAGGTCGTGTTCCTCCTTCCCGGGGGCGGGGCGCAGTATCCCGGGATGGCGCGGGATCTCTACGAGACCGAGCCCGTCTTCCGCGACTGGATGGAGGCGGGCCTCGAGCTCCTCGCGCCGAAGGTCGACGCGGATATCCGCGCGCTCTGGCTGCCGCCGGAGGGATCAGAGGCCGCGGCGGCGGAGGCGCTCAAGCGCACCTCGCTGCAGCTTCCCCTCATCATGATCGTCGAGCACGCGCTCGCCCAACTCTGGATGTCCTGGGGGGTGCGGCCGGGCGCCCTCATGGGCCACAGCCTGGGCGAGAACACCGCCGCCTGCCTCGCAGGGGTGCTCTCCTTCGAGGATTGCATCGGGCTCACCCATCTCCGGGGCGCGCTCATCGACCCGCTGCCGGCGGGCGGCACGCTGGCCGTCGGGCTCTCGGAGGCCGAGCTCGCCCCGCTTCTGGGCGCCGAGCTCGATCTCGCCTGCGTGAACGCGCCCGAGATGACCGTGGCCTCGGGCCCCAAGGCCGCGGTCGACGCCTTCGAGGCCGCGCTCACGGCGCGCGAGATCGAGTGCAAGCGGGTGCCGGTGAACGCGGCCGCGCACAGCCGGATGTTCGACCCGATCCTCGCGCCCTTCGGCGACTATCTGCGCTCGATCGCGCTCCGCCCGCCGCAGATCCCCATCGTCTCCAACCGCACGGGCACCTGGCTGACCGACGCCGAGGCGACGGATCCCGACTATTGGGTCGGGCATCTGCGCCACACCGTGCGCTTCGCCGACGGGGTCGCCACGCTCGCCGAGCGGGCCGACCGGGTCTATCTCGAGGTGGGGCCGGGCAAGATGCTGCGCTCGCTCGTCTCGGCCCATGGGGCGGTGCCGGCCCAGCAGGTGATCAGCTCGATGCGCCACCCCCAGGAGGCGCTGCCGGACGACGCCTTCTTCCTCATGGTGCTGGCCCAGCTCTCGGCGGTCGGCGTGGCCGTGGACTGGGAGCCCGTCTGGGGCGCGGACGAGGCGGGCCGGCCGGCGCGCCGGCGGGTGCCGCTGCCCACCTACCGCTTCCAGCGCGCGCCCTATTTCATCGAGCGCCGCGCCGGCGCCGCGGCGGAGGACCCGGCCGCGGGCCTGCTGCGCGCCGAGGATCTGGCCGAGTGGGGCTACCGCCCGGTCTGGCGGCCGCGGCTCGCCGATCTCCTCGAGACGCCGGAGGCTGCGCTCGCCGCCGCGGGGCCCGAGACCTGGCTCCTCTTCATGGACGACGCCGACGGGGCGGGCCTCGGCCGCCGCCTCGCCGCCAAGCTCCGGGCCGCGGGGCAGGGGGTGATCGAGGTCCATGCCGGCGACGCCTTCGCCAAGCTCTCGGAGGGGGTCTACGCGCTCTCGCCCGAGCGCGGGCGCGAGAGCTACGACATGCTGGTGCGCGAGCTCATGGCCGAGGGCCACGCGCCCGCCCGCATCGTGCATCTCTGGCTGGCCACCGAGGCCGAGCGCTTCCGCCCGGGCTCGAGCTTCTTCCACCGCAATCTCGAACAGGGCTTTTACAGCCTCCTCTTCCTCGCCCAGGCGATCACCGAGGAGGGGCTGCCGAAGCCCATCCGCATCACCCAGGTGACCACCGGCGCCCAGAAGGTGGCGGAGGAGGCGCTGCCCCATCCCGAGAAGGCGACGGCGATCGGCCCCGTGCGGGTGATCCCGCGGGAGCTGCCGGGGGTCACCTGCCAGTCGATCGACGTCGTGCTGCCGGAGGCGCCCGCGCGGAGCCCGGGCGGGGTGCGCAGCGGGCGCAAGGCCCGCGCCGCCGCGCTCGACGCGCTGGCGGACCGGCTTCTCGAGGATCTCGCCGTGGGGCCCGAGGCCGCGCCCGAGGACATCCAGGTGGCCTATCGCGGGGCCAAGCGCTATGTGCGCGACCACGTGCCGGCGCCGCTTCCGCCCGTGGCGGAGGAGGCGCTGCCCTATCGGGAGGGCGGGACCTATCTCGTCACCGGCGGCTTCGGCGGCATCGGCCTCGCCATCGCCGAGGAGCTCCACGCCAAGGCCGGCGCCAATCTCGTCCTCCTCGCGCGCACGCCGCTGCCGCCGCGGGCCGATTGGGCGGGCTATCTCAAGCGCCACGCCCCGCAGGACGCGACCGCGCGGCGGATCCGCGCCGTCGAGCGGCTCGAGGGCCTCGGCGCGCGCGTGATGGTGGCCGCGGCCGATGTCTGCAACGCCGAGGAGATGCGCGCCGCCCTCGCCGCGGTGGCGGAGCGCTTCGGCCCGGTCCACGGGGTGGTGCACGCCGCGGGCACGGTGGATGACGGGCCGCTCCTCACCAAGACGCCCGCGGGCATCGAGGATGTCTTCACGCCCAAGATCCACGGGCTGCAGGTGCTCTCGGAGATCTTCCCCGACGGCGCGCTCGACTGGATGGTGCTTTTCGCCTCCACCTCCACGGTGATCGCGCCCGTGGGCCAGGTGGATTACGTGGCGGCCAACGAGTATCTCAACGCCGTGGCCGACGCGCGCGCCGGGGGGCGGACCCGGGTGATCTCGCTCAACTGGGGGATCTGGGACGAGGTGGGCATGGCCGCCGAGGCGGTGGCCGAGCGCCTCGGCGCGCCGGTGGAGGCGCCGGCCGAGCCCGCGGGCGAGGCGCTGCTCGACCGGGCCGGCTTCGACGGCGCGGGGCACCGGATCTTCGAGAGCGATCTTGCCGTGGCCGAGCGCTGGGTGCTCGACGGGCACCGGACGGGGCAGGGCGCCGCGCTGCTGCCCGGCACCGGCTATCTCGAGCTCGCGGCGGAAGCGCTGGCCGCCCAGGGCGAGGGGGAGGGCACGTCCTTCGAGATCCGCGATCTCTATTTCCTCCGCCCGCTCTTCGTGGCCGACGACGCGCCGCGGGCGGTGCGGGTGCGGCTCGCGCGGCACGCGGCGGGCTACGGCTTCGCGGTGGGGGCCGAGACGCTGGTGGACGGGCGCCGGGCCTTCGAGCCCAATGCGGAGGCGACGCTGGCCCTCGGCCATCTCGCCCCGCCGGAGCCCCTCGATCTCCGCGCGATCGAGGCGCGCTGCACCGGCGCGGCCGAGGCCGACGGCCGGGGCCTGCCCTCGGCGCAGGAGGCGCATCTGCGCTTCGGCCCGCGCTGGCGGGTCTTGCGCGCCTATGCCTATGGCGCGGGCGAGGGGCTGGCCCGGCTCGCCCTCGACGCGGCCTTCCACGGCGATCTCGAGGCGGGCTACCGCCTCCACCCCGCGCTCCTCGACATCGCGACCGGCTGGGCGATGGAGCTCGTCCCGGGCTATGACGGCACGCATCTCTGGGTGCCGGTCGCCTATGGCCGGGTGCGGGTGCATGGGCGCCTGCCGGCCGAGATCGTGAGCTGGGTGCGTCTCGGCGAGGCCGGCGACGGGGTGGCGCGCCTCGATGTGACGATCGCCGACCCGGAGGGCCGGGTGCTCCTCGAGATCGAGGGCTTCTCGTTGAAGCGCCTCGAGGCCGGGGCGGCGGTGGCGCCGGCGCGCGCGCCCACGGCGGCGGAGGTGGACTTCGTCGCGGGCGCGCCCGCCCAGGCCCAGCCGCTCTCGCCCGCCGAGGAGCGGCTCCGGATCATGCTCTCCCAGGGCATCCGCCCCGCCGAGGGGGCCGAGAGCTTCACCCGGGCGCTGGCGCTCGGCCGGCCGCGCCTCGTCGTCTCCTCGATGCCGCTGCCCGCCCTCATCGCCGCCGCCCAGGCGGTGGACGCGGCCGAGGAGGGGGCCGGGCAGAGCTTCGAGCGGCCCGATCTCGACACCGACTATGTGGCGCCCGCCACGGATGTGGAGCGCACGCTCGCGGGCTTCTGGGAGGAGCTTCTGGGCGTCTCGCAGGTGGGGGTCGAGGACAGCTTCTTCGATTTGGGCGGGCATTCGCTCATCGCCGTGCGGCTCTTTGCGATGGTGAAGAAGGCCTACCGGATCGAGCTGCCGATCTCGGTCCTCTTCGAGGCGCCGACCATCGCCAAATGCGCGGCCCTCATCGAGGAGCGGATCGGGCCCCAGGACGGTTCCCAACACGGTTCCCAACACGGGCCCCAGGACGGGTCGGCGGACGGCGCCGCGGGCATGCCGGGCGGCGGCACCCGGGCGCCGCGGCCGCGCTTCTCCCATCTCGTGGCCATGCATGAGGGCGAGGGCGGGCCGAAGACCCCGTTCTTCCTCGTGGCGGGCATGTTCGGCAATGTGCTCAATCTCCGCCATCTCGCCCATCTCGTCGGGGCGGACCGGCCGTTCTACGGGCTCCAGGCCCGCGGGCTCCTGGGCGGGGAGGCGCCGCACGAGACGCTGGTGGAGGCGGCGGCCGACTGCATCGCCGAGATGCGCCAGGTGCAGCCCCACGGGCCCTATCTCGTGGGCGGGTTCTCGGGCGGCGGCATCACCGCCTTCGAGATCGCGCGGCAGCTGAAGGCGGCGGGCGAGGAGACGGCGCTCGTCGTCATGCTCGACACCGCCCTGCCGGTGCGCCCGCCGCTCTCGGCCAAGGACCGCGCGCTCATCCAGCTCCAGGAGCTGAAGCGCCGCGGCCTCGCCTATCCGGCGATCTGGCTCCGCAACCGGATCGCCTGGGAGATCCACAAGATCCGCTCCCGCTTCGAGGAGCCCGAGGCGGTGCCGGAGACGCGCTTTCACAACGAGGCGATCGAGGCGGCCTTCATCCGCGCGATCTCGGTCTACGAGCTGCACGAATGGGACGGGCCGGTGGCGCTCTTCCGCCCGCCGATGCGGGGCACCTGGAAGGTCTCGGGCGGGCGGATGGTCGACAGCCAGCGCGCCTATGTGATGGAGGACAACGGCTGGCGCGACTGGGCGCCCAAGCTCCGGGTGATCGAGGTGCCGGGGGACCACGACGCGATGGTGCTCGAGCCCAATGTGCGGGTGCTGGCCGCGCGCATGAAGGCCGAGATCGAGGCGGCGGAGGCGGCGGCCGGCGGGCCGGCGCCGATGGCGGCGGCGGCGGAGTAGGGGCCTATGGCGGCGGACGGGATCGGGACGACGGGCGCGCGCGGCGGCAGGACGAGCGGCCCCCGCCTTCTCACCGTGGTGCTCAACTACAAGACGCCCGAGATGACGCTCGAGGCCGTGCGCGCGGCCCATGCGGAGATGGCGGGCATCGCCGGCGCCATCGTGGTGGTGGACAACGACAGCGGCGACGGCTCTTACGAGCGGCTGGCCGCGGCCGTCGCCGCCGAGGGCTGGGACGCGCAGGGCCGGGTGCGCGTGGTGCAATCCGGGCGCAATGGCGGCTTCGGGGCGGGCAACAATGCGGGCATCCGCGCGGGCCTTCCCGGGGGCCTGCGGCCGGATTACGCCTACATCCTCAATTCCGACGCCCTGCCCCATGACGGCGCGATCGCCAAGCTCCTGGCCCATCTCGAGGCGCATCCGGAGGTCGGCTTTGCCGGCAGCTACATCCACGGCCCGGGCGGCGAGCCCCACACGACGCTCTTCCGCTTTCCCACCGTGGCCAGCGAGTTCGAGGGGGCCGCGCGGTTCGGCCCGGTCAGCCGGGCGCTCGCCCGCTACCGGGTGCCCCGGGAGATCCCGGCGGCGGGCGCCCATGCGGTCGACTGGCTGGCGGGGGCCAGCCTCATGATGCGCCTCGAGGCGCTCGAGGCCGTGGGGCTCTTCGACGAGCGCTTCTTTCTCTATTTCGAGGAGACCGATCTCTGCCGCCGGGCCTGGGCCGCGGGCTGGCCGGTGGTCTATCTCCGCGAGAGCGAGGTGAGCCATATCGGCTCGGTCTCCACGGGCATGAAGCGCTGGACCCGGATCCCGGGCTATTGGCTCGATTCGCGCCAGCATTACTTCGCCAAGACCCACGGGGTGGGCACGGCGCTCGCCGCCACGCTCGCGCATCTGGCCGGCGGGCTCATCTGGCAGCTGCGCCGCGCGGTCGAGCGCAAGCCGCGGGCCGACCCGCCCTGGTTCCTCTGGGACATGGCCGCCCATGCGGTGCGCTATTGGGGCGGGCGGGCGCTCGGCCGGCGCCGGGGCGCCCGCGGGCCCGCGGCGGCGTCGGAGCCGCCGGTCTATGCGGGCGGGGTGCCGGCCGGCCCAGACGGATAACGAGACCAAAGGCGGCCCCGGGTGGGGGTCCCCGGATCGGAGAGCGTGATGAGTGGTTTTTCCTGCGTCGTGATCGGCAACGAGTCCCTGCTCGTGCAGTGCGCCGAGATCCTGAGGGAGCGCGGGCACCGCATCCGCGCCGTGGTCACCCGCAACCCGGACATCGCGGCCTGGGCGCGGGACGCGGATCTGCCGGTGGAGGCCCCGGGGCGGGATCTCGCCGCCCGCCTCGCCCCCCATGCGGCGGACTGGCTGTTCTCCATCGCCTATCTCGCGCTCATCCCCGAGGATGTGCTGGCGCTCTTTCCGAAGGGCGCGATCAATTTCCACGACGGGCCTTTGCCGGATTATGCGGGCCTCAACGCGCCGGTCTGGGCGCTCCTGAACGGCGAGCGGACCCACGGGGTCACCTGGCACCGGATCCAGGGCGGGATCGACGCGGGCCGCATCGTCGCCCGCCAGGCGGTGGAGATCGCGGAGACCGACACCGCCCTCACCCTCAACACCAAATGCTACGAGGCCGCGATCGAGAGCTTCGGCGCGCTCGTGGCGGGCATCGCGGCGGGCGGGCCCGAGGCCGAGGCCCAGGATCTCGCCGCCCGGCGCTATTTCGGCCGCGACGACCGGCCGGCGGCGGCGGGGCGGCTCGATTTCACGCAGAGCCCGGCCGAGATCGCGGCCTTCGTGCGCGCGCTCGACCATGGCGGCTATCGCAACCCCTTGACCGCGCCCAAGATCCGGCTTCCGGGCGGCGTCGCCCTGGTGGGCCGGGCCGAGCCAACCGAGGGCGCCGGGGCGCCCGGCACCGTGCTGGCCGTGGAGGCGGGGGCGCTGGTCGTCGCCGCGGGCGCGGGCGCGGTGCGGCTCTCGGGCCTCAGCGATCCCGAGGGCCGGCCGCGCGGCGCCGCCGCCTGGCCCCAGCGGGGGGCCGTGCTCGCCTCGCCGGAT
>CAYXPI010000043.1:0-22502 GCA_964467005.1 uncultured Limibaculum sp.
AGACCGCCTGGCTGAAGGCCAACCACCCGGTCGAGTTCATGGCCGCCACGATGAATCTCGACCTCCACCAGACCGACAAGCTCAACGGCTATGTGCGGGAGTGTCGGCGGGCCGAGATCCCGGTGGCCCCGCCTTGCGTCAACCGCTCCCGTGCCAAGTTCACGGTGGAGAAGGGCCAGATCCTCTACGCCCTCGGCGGGCTCAAGGGCGTGGGGCTCGAGGCGATGCGCCTCATCGTCGAGGCGCGGGAGGCCGGGGGGCCCTTCGCCGATCTTGCGGATCTGTCGGCTCGCGTGGATCTCAAAGCCATTGGCAAGCGCCCGCTCGAGACGCTGGCCCGGGCCGGCGCCTTCGACGCGCTGGAGCCCAATCGGCGGCGGGTGTTCGAGAGCCTCGACCGGCTGGTGGAGCACTCCGGCGCGGCGCATGAGGACCGGAGCTCGGGGCAGGGAAGCCTCCTCGGCGCCGCCGCTCTGCCGCCGCCGCGATTGACCGCGGTGGAGGACTGGCACCCCCATGCGCGCCTCGCCGAGGAACTGGCCGCCGTGGGCTTCTACCTCTCGGGCCACCCGCTCGACGACTACGAGGGCGCGCTCCGCCGCACCGGCGTGCTCGGCCACCGGGAGTTTCTGGCCCAGAGGGCGCGCACCGGCGGGCGGGGGCGGATCGCGGGCACGCTCTCCGGCATCCAGAACCGGAAGTCGGCGCGCGGCACGCGCTTTGCCTATCTCCAGCTCTCGGATCGCTCGGGCGGCTTCGAGGTGATGGCCTTCGCGGACGTGCTCGCCGCGCATGACGACCTCCTTATGCCGGGTGCCAATCTCGTGCTCACCGTGGAGGCGGACGGCGAGGCGGAGGCGCCGCGGATGCTGCTGCGCGAGGTGCGCGGGATCGAGCAGGCGGTGGCGCAGGCCGCGCCCACCGGGCTCCGGGTGCATGTGGAGGCGCCCGAGGCCCTCGCCTCCATCCGCCGCCGGCTCGAGACCGCGGGGGAGATCGGGCGGCGGACGGCGGAAGGGCCGATCCTCCTCGTCCTGCCCTTGCCCGAGCGCCGAGAGGAGGTGGAGATCGCGCTGCCCGGGCGCCATCCCGTGGGCCCGGAGATCCGCGGCGCGCTCAAGGCCGCCCCCGGCGTCACCCATGTCGAGGAATTGTGGGAGCCCGTTTCAACCTGACCGATGTGACGCGCAGGAAACAGTGTTGTGACCCCCCTGCCATTGGTTCGTGGGTTCGGCCCGCCCACCTGGGGCTCATCGACCGGAACGGTGGCCGGATGGCCGCTCCCGGAGACCGGAACCCTGCGGCACAGCCCGCGCCCAAGACGGAGGACGACCCCATGAAGGCCACCCTCGCGCCCCTCGCCGCCGCCGCCATCGCCCTCACCGCCACCGGCGCCCTCGCCGAGAATGCCGTGTCGCAGTCCCGCGCCAAGCTCGAGCGCGAGTTCGCCAAGCAGGCCGCGTCCGAGCGCCAGGTGACCCAGAGCGCCCGTCCGAGCTTTCTCGGCAGCCTCTTCGGAGCGGAGATCAACTTCGGCATCGGCGACATCGACCGCGTCGAGAACGGCACGAGCTTCCGCCGCTTCGGCGAGGGCACCCGCGCCGGCCGCTGAGGCAAAGGGCCCCGATCGGCCCCGGCCCCTTGGCGTCGCGCCCGGTGCGGACTAGCCTCTCGGGCAGTCAGACGGGGAGTGCCAGATGATCGGACGCTTGAACCACGTGGCCATCGCCGTCCCGGATCTCGGGGCGGCGACCGCGCTTTACCGCGACACCCTGGGCGCCACCGTGTCGGCCCCCCAGGCCGAACCCGACCATGGGGTGACGGTGGTGTTCGTGGAGCTCCCGAACACCAAGGTGGAGCTCTTGGAGCCGCTCGGGGCGGAGAGCCCCATCGCCGGGTTTCTCGCGAAATCGCCGGCCGGGGGCATACACCACATCTGCTACGAGGTCGACGACATCCGCGCGGCGCGCGACCGGCTGAAGGCCGAGGGCGCCCGGGTGCTCGGCGATGGCGAGCCCAAGATCGGCGCCCATGGCAAGCCCGTGCTCTTCTTGCACCCGAAGGATTTCGCAGGCACACTTGTTGAGCTGGAGGAAGTGTGATGTCGATCACGTCCGGCGCGGTTTTCTACCTGGTGTGCTGGGTGGTGACGTTTCTCTTGATCAATCCGCTCTGGCAACGGAGCCAGGTGGAGGACGGGGAGGTGGTGCCCGGCACCGCCGCCGGTGCCCCGGTGGATCCCATGATCGGCCGGAAAGCCCTGTGGACAACGTTGTGGGCAACGCTCGCATTCGGGGTGTTCGTGTGCGTGATCGAGTTCGAGGTCCTGACCCTCGAGGATCTGAGCTGGATCACCCCGCCCTCTCTCCGCTGAGCCCGGGCCGTCCCGCCGCGCGCGAGATGCTGGCGGTGGGTGCCCCGAGCCCGCAAGATGTCGCACGCGCCCGCGATCCTGCAGCCTGAGGTGGGGCGCGCCGGCATTGCCGGGCGTCTGCCACCGGACGGCGAACGACACGGTGTGGACAAAGACGTGGCAGCGTCAGGCGCGTGCCGCGGAGGTGAGGTGTGATAGGCGGGCGCGCTGCCGCCCCTCCGCATCGAAATTCTCCGGCGCGAGCCAGGCGGAGTGGGCCGCGAAGAGCTCCGGCCACTCGGCCTCGGTGATGGCAAACCAGGCCGTGTCGCGGTTGCGGCCCTTCACCACGCCGGCGCGGCGGGTGATGCCCTCGAAGACGAATCCGAGCCGAAGGGCGGCCCGACGCGAGGGGGCGTTGAGCGCGTCGCACTTCCACTCGACCCGTGCATAGCCAGCCCCGAAGGCCCAGCCGATCATCGCCGAGAGCGCGGCGGTCGCGGCGCGGGTGCGCTGGAGAGCGGGGGCGAAGGCCAGGTGGCCGATCTCGATCGTCCCCTCCCCGGGAGCCACGCGGAGGTAGCTCGCCACGCCGACGGGGCGGCCCCCCACCTCGATGGCGTAGAAGAGGGGGTCGGCGCCCAGGGTCATGCCGCCAATCCAATCGGCATAGGCCGTCACGTTGGGGAAGGGGCCATAGGGCAACCAGTCCCACATCGCGCCGCTGTCCTCGGCGTTTGCGGCGTGGAGCGCGGGCGCGTGATCGACCGTGAGGGGCGCGAGCCGAGCGCCGTCCGCCTGAAGCGTCCGGCGTGTGGGCCTCGGTGGACCGGGAGGCGTCGGCGCCTTGGGCTGCGGCGGTGGGGCCGTGCCGTCGCGGCCCAGGAGCCCGAGGACGATGCGGTCGCAGCGCCCGCCGTCAGCGCCCGGCATCGCGCGAAACACGGCCTCGCGCTCGAAACCCAGACGCTCGGCCAAGGCGAGGCCCTCCGCGTCGCCGTCCTCGACAATCCACTCCACCCGCCGATACCCCGCGGAGAGGGCCAGGGCGATGCACCCCCGAAGCGCGTCCTCCAGCGCCTCGGCTGGCCTGCCGGGAAACGCCACCGCACCGAGGCGGAGCGCGCCGGCCGCAGGCGCGAGGGCCCAGAGCCCGCCAAGGCCCAGGGCGCAGCCCGAAACCGGATCGCGGAACAGCCCGAGCCGTGCAGACGGGTCGAGCTCCGCCGCGGTCACCCGCGCCTCGAGATCCTCCGTCCCCGGCCAGCCGATCCGACGCCACGCCGCCCGGGCCGGCGCGCGCTCGGAGAGCGCGGCCGCGAGGCATGGGGCGTGACGCTCGCTGCAAAGAGGCTCGACGCGTGCGGCTCGGCCCTCGAAGCTGAGGCGCGGGAGAGGGCCGGGCGGGCGCCAGGCCGAGAGATCCCCGCACGCCCCCTCACGCGGCGGCGCTGTCACTCGGTGGCGGGTGCGCTCGTGGGGCAGACGATGTTGGCGTCGCGCACCACCGTGTCCTCCGCGGTGGCAGCGCGCTGGCGGCGGCCGTTCACCCAGAAGCCCTCGAAGGTTTTGCCAGAGCGGTAGTTCATCACCCCGAAGCCGTGCTGGCGCCCCTTCTGGAAATTCCCGCAGTAGACGTCGCCGTTCGGGTAGGTGGCCATGCCCTCGCCATGGATCTCTCCGTTGGCCCAGCCGCCCTCGTAGACGAACCCGTCCGGCAGGAGTAGCCGGCCGCTCCCGGAGCGCTGGCCCTGGTCGAACCCGCCTTCGTAGATCGACCCGTCGGGATAGGTGATCTTTCCGGCCCCGTGCTGGGCGCCGTTCTGCCACTCTCCCTCATAGATCGGGCCGTCGGAATAGCGCATCTCGCCCACCCCGTGGTGGCGCGCCTCCCGGAAGCCCCCGGTGTAGACCGACCCGTTGGCGTATTGGGCCACGCCCTCGCCCCAGATCACGCCCTTCTGCCACTCGCCCTCGTAGGAGCCGCCATCGGCGTAGGTGATCTTTCCCGTGCCATCCGGCGTGCCGTCGACGAAGCGGCCCACATACTCGGATCCGTTGGGGTAGGACGCGGTTCCGTCGCCCTCGATTCGGCCCTCCACCCACTCGCCGTCGTAGATGTAGCCGTCCTTGCCGATGAACTTGCCCACGCCGTCGCGCCGGCCGTCGACGAAATCGCCCTCGTACCGGTCGCCATTGGCGTAGATCGCGGAGCCGGTGCCCTCGCGCTTGCCGTCCTTGAAGCCGCCGGAATACTTGTCGCCATTGGCATAGACCGCCTCGCCCTGGCCGGTGATCTGGCCCGCGCGCCAGTTTCCGGAGTACCGGAAGCCGTCCGGCAGGGTGATGGTGCCAAGCCCTTCGCGCAGACCCTCCACGAAGTTGCCCTCATAGAGCGCGCCATCCGGGTAGATCACCTTGCCGAAGCCGTGCTGCGCCCCGTCCTCCCAGGCGCCCTCGTAGCGGTAGCCGTTCTGGCGGGTCATGATGCCCTCGCCGTGATGGGCGGAGTTCCGGAACTCGCCCACATAGCGCATGCCGCCCGGATAGGAGGCCTCACCCCGGCCGTTGATCACCCCGTCGACCCACTCGCCGGTGTAGGACCCGCCATCCGCATAGGTGATCGTGCCGCGGCCATGAGGCACGCCGTCCTTGAAGGTGCCCTCGTAGATCGAGCCGTTGGGAAACCGAGCAACCCCCTGGCCCTGGATCACGCCCTCGACCCATTCGCCGGAATACTCGTAGCCGTCCGGCGCCGTGTAGCTGCCCTGGCCGTGCTGCTTTCCGTCTTTGAACTCGCCCTGATAGACCGCGCCGGAGTCGTAGGTCTTGGTCTCGATCTCCGGCTCGCTCTGCGCCAGCGCCGACGATCCGGCCAAAAGGCACAAGCCGAGACCGATGATCATGCTCCGCATGGTCGATTACCCTCTGTTAACCGCGCCTTAGGGCTTATGCCGCGCACCCATCGTCAATTTACGGCGATGCGTGGGCGCTGACAATGACCGATCGTCATGGGCGGGAGGAGCACGGGGCCTCGGCGCCGTCTCTTGCCGAACCGCGGGGGCAGGCTTTATCTCCCGGGAAGCGCGATGTGGGAGGGCGGCATGGGCTCATCGGAGCGCCTGCGGGTGACGCTGGCCCAGCTCAACCCGGTGGCGGGCGACATCTCGGGCAACCTCGCCCGGGCTCGGGAGGCGGTGGCGGCAGGTCGGGCGGCGGGCGCCCATCTCGTTGCGCTGCCGGAGATGTTTCTGTCGGGCTACCAGCTGCTCGACCTGTCGGTGCGCCCGCCCTTTCTCCGCGACTGCGAAGCCGCGCTCCAGGGGCTGGCCGCCGGTTTGGGCCCCGAGGACCCGGCGCTCGCCATTGGGGCGCCGATGGCCGCGGGGCGGGCCGGGGAGGGCGAGCAACTCGGCCGGGGGGTCTACAACGCCTACCATCTGCTCGAGGCCGGCCGCGTGCGCGCCCGCTTTCCGAAGCATCACCGCCCGAATTACGGCGTGTTCGACGAGAAGCGCCTCTATCTCGAAGGGCCAGTGCCGGGCCCCGTGGAGATCGGCGGCTGCCGCGTCGGCTTCCCGATCTGCGAGGACATGTGGTTCCCGGACGTGGCCGAGACCCTGGAGGAAGCGGGGGCTGAGCTTCTCCTCGTGCCCAATGGCTCGCCCTACGACCGTGACAAGCTGTCCGCTCGGCTGAGCCAAATGGTGGCCCGCACGGTCGAGACGCGGCTCTCGGTCGTGTATCTGAACCTTCTTGGGGGCCAGGACGACCAAGTCTTCGACGGTGGCAGTTTCGCGCTCAACCCCGGAGCGCCGCTCGCGCTCCAGATGCCGTTTTTCGAGGAGGCGGTGGAGACCGTGGAGATCGAACGGCGGAACGACGGCTGGCGGGTGGTCGACGCCCCCCGCGCGCCGCAGCCGGACGCCGCCGAGGCCGATTACCGCGCCATGGTGCTCGCCACCGGCGACTATGTGCGGAAATCCGGCTTTTCCAAGGTGCTCTTGGGCCTCTCAGGCGGGATCGACTCCGCTCTGGTCGCCGCCATCGCCACCGACGCGCTCGGCCCCGAGAATGTGCGCTGCGTGATGCTCCCGTCCCGCTACACCTCGCCCGAGAGCCTGGAGGACGCCGCCGGGGTCGCCCGTGCCCTTGGCGTGCGGCTCGACGAGCTCTCGATCGCCGGGGCCGTCTCGGCGCTCGAGCAGGGGCTCGCGCCGCATTTCGAGGGCCGCGCGCCGGATGTGACGGAGGAGAACCTCCAGTCCCGCCTCCGCGGCACCTATCTCATGGCGATGTCGAACAAATTCGGCGAGCTCCTCCTCACCACCGGGAACAAGTCCGAGGTGGCCGTGGGCTATGCCACGCTTTATGGCGACATGAACGGGGCGTACAACCCGATCAAGGACCTCTACAAGACCCGCGTCTTCGCCGCCGCCCGCTGGCGGAACGCGCACCGACCGGCCGGGCTCCTCGGGCCCGAGGCCGTGGTGATCCCCGAGCGCGTGATCTCCAAGCCCCCCACCGCCGAGCTCCGCGAGGGGCAGACTGACGAGGACAGCCTGCCACCCTACGACGTGCTCGACCGGATCCTCGAGCGCCTGGTGGAGGACGACGCGGGCACCGACGAGATCGTGGCCGAAGGCTTTGCGCGCGAGACCGTGATGAAGGTCCAGGGGCTCCTCTACGCCTCGGAGCACAAGCGCTTCCAGTCCGCCCCGGGCACCAAGCTCACCCGGCGGGCCTTCTGGCTCGACCGGCGCTACCCGATCGTCAATCGCTGGCGGGACCGGTCCTGAGCGCGCACGCCTTCCACGCCCGGAAGGGGCTCGCCTGGGGGCAGCTCGTCCTCGGCTGGATCTGTGCGCAGGGGCTCCTCACGCTCCTGCCGATCGCGCCGCCGGGCTGGGGGCCGCCGTTTCTCGTGCTCACCGGCGGGGGCTTTGCCGCCTGGGCGCTCATGGGGCTGGCGCGCGCGCTCTCGCGCCGGCCGATGCTGGTGGTCGACCGCGCCGGGCTCCGGGCCGGGCGGCGCACCATCCCCTGGGCGGAGGTGCTGAGCTGGGAGGTGCGGCCCACGGAGCGGCGCATCGTGCTGTCCCTCGCTCACCCGCCGGGGGGCGGCATGTTGCGCGGGCGCGGCAGTCTCCGCTTCGACGCCCGGCTCATCGACGCGCGCTTGACCGACCTCGTGCGAGCGTTCAGGGATATCCGGCCAGATCTGGAGACCCCGGCATGACCGGAACCGCCGTCACCCGTTTCGCGCCATCGCCCACCGGGCTCCTGCATGTCGGCAATCTGCGCACGGCGGTGCTCAATTGGATGACCGCGCGTAAGGAGGGCGGCACCTTCATCCTGCGCATCGACGACACCGACGCCACCCGGTCCGAGAAGCGTTTTGCCGACGCGATCCGTCGCGATCTCGACTGGCTTGGCCTCCATTGGG
Source organism: uncultured Limibaculum sp. (assembly GCA_964467005.1). Lineage (GTDB taxonomy): Bacteria > Pseudomonadota > Alphaproteobacteria > Rhodobacterales > Rhodobacteraceae > Thermohalobaculum. The sequence continues at coordinate 7,800 of CAYXPI010000043.1, forward strand.
ACCGGGAGGAGCGCCAGTCCGAGCGGCTGGAGCGCTACCGCGACGCCGCCGAGCGCCTGCGGGCCAGCTCCCGGGTCTATGAGTGCTTCGAGACCCCGCTCGAGCTCGAGCTCAAGCGCAAGACCCAGCTCGCCATCGGCAAGCCGCCGGTCTACGACCGCGCGGCGCTGATGCTCACGAATTCCGAGCGCGAGGAGCTCCGCCAGACCCGGAACCCGCATCTGCGCTTTCTCCTCAACCACGGTCCGATCACCTGGGAGGATCTCATCCGCGGGCCCCAGACGGTGGACGCGGCTTCGATCTCGGACCCGGTGCTCTACCGGGCGGACGGCCAGCTTCTCTACACCCTCGCCTCGGTGGTGGACGACATCGAGATGGGCGTCACCCATGTGATCCGCGGCGCGGACCATGTGACGAACACGGGCGCGCAGATCCAGATCTTCGCCGCGCTGGGGGCCGAGGCGCCCGCCTTCGGCCATCACTCGCTCCTCACAGGGCCGCAGGGCGAGGCGCTCTCGAAGCGGCTCGGCACCCTCGCGCTGGCCGATCTCAGGGAGGCGGGGGTGGAGCCGGTTGCCCTCGTGGCCTTCATGGCGCGGCTGGGCTCCGCGCAGCCGGTGGAGGTCGTGACCGATCCGGCTCCCCTGATCGCGGCCTACGCGCCCGGGCAGTTCGGCCTCTCGCCCACGAAATTCGACCCGGAGGAGCTCACGCTCCACTCTGCCAAGACCGTGCGCGCGCTGCCTCTCTCCGCGGTGGCGGCGCGGCTCACCGCGCTCGGCGTGCCGGAGGCGAAGCAGGCGGCCTTTTGGGCGGCGGTCGGCCCCAATCTCGACCGTGTGGCGCAGGCCGAGGCCTGGTGGGAGATCTGCCGCGACGGCGTTCACCCGGAGATCGCGCCGGAGGATCAGGATTTCGTGGAGGCCGCCCTCGCCCATCTGCCGGAGCGCCCCTGGGGCCCCGAAAGCTGGAGCGCCTGGACCGAGGCGGTGAAGCAGGCCACCGGGCGCAAGGGCCGCGGGCTCTTCCAGCCACTCCGCCGCCTCCTCACGGGCCGGGACCAGGGGCCGGATATGAACGCGCTCATGCCGCTCCTCGAGGGGCCGGTCGGCCTTCGCCTCGCCAACCGCCCCTGACCGGGCGCGGAAGGGGCATTGACAAGCCGGCCCCGCCTCCGCCAGATGCCCCCATGACCGATGCGCTCCCGATCCGGATTTGCATTCGCCGCTGACCCCATTGCCGCGGCGGCCTGTCATCTTGTCTCCAAGCCTCAGTTGTCAGACCCGCCGCGGTTGCCCCCGTGTGAGGACCTGATGACCGAGATCCAGCTTCACGACACCCTCAGCCGCGGCCTCAAGCGCCTTGTTCCCGGGGCGGACGGCCGCATCGGTGTCTATGTCTGCGGGCCGACGGTGTATGACCGGGCGCATATCGGCAACGCCCGCGCGGTCGTGGTGTTCGACGCGCTCCATCGGCTCCTCCGCCATCTCCACGGAGACCGGGTGCGCTTCGTCCACAACATCACGGATATCGACGACAAGATCCTCGCCCGGGCCGACGCCACGGGCCGCCCGATCCGCGACATCACCGAGGAGACGCTCGGCTGGTATCTCGAGGATATGGACAGCCTCGGCTGGCTCCGCCCCACGGTTTTGCCGCGCTGCACCGAGCACATTCCCCAGATGGTCGCGATGACAGAGACCCTCATCGCCCAGGGCCACGCTTATGCGGCGGAGGGGCATGTGCTCTTCGCCGTCGAGAGCTGGAACGGCTACGGCGCGCTCTCCCGCCGCTCGGTCGACGAGATGGTGGCCGGCGCCCGGGTGGAGGTGGCGCCCTACAAGAAGAACCCGATGGACTTCGTGATCTGGAAGCCCTCCACCCCCGAGCAGCCGGGGTGGGAGAGCCCCTGGGGCCGCGGCCGCCCGGGCTGGCACATCGAGTGCTCCGCCATGGCCAAGGAACATCTCGGCGAGCGGTTCCAGGTGCATGGGGGCGGGGTGGACCTTGTCTTCCCGCACCATGAGAACGAGCGCGCCCAGAGCTGCTGCGCGAACGCGACCGCGGAGATGGCCGAGATCTGGATGCACAACGGCTTCCTCACCGTGGAGGGGGAGAAGATGTCGAAATCGCTCGGCAACTTCTTCACCGTCGCCGATCTGCGCGCGAGGGGCGTGCCCGGCGAGGTGATCCGCTTCGTCCTCCTCTCCACCCATTATCGCCAGCCACTCGACTGGACGGAGAGCCGCGTGGCCGAGGCGGAGGCCACGTTGCGCAAATGGCGCGGCCTCACGGACGGTGCGGCGGTCGCGGCGGCGGGCGAGGCGGACGCGCAGGTGCTCGCGGCGCTGGCTGACGATCTCAACACGCCCAAGGCCATCGCGCGGATGCACGAGCTCCACGCGGCGGGGCAGGGGGCGGCGCTCGCCGCCTCGGCGGCGGTGCTCGGCCTTCTCACGCCGGCGTTGGGGGACTGGGCCGTGCGGCCGACGCTGTCGGACGACGACACGGCGCGCGTGGCCGCGCTCCTCGCCCGGCGCAAAGCCGCCCGGGCTGAGAAGGACTTCGCCACGGCCGACCTCATCCGCGACCGCATCGCCGAGGCCGGCATCGCCGTCAAAGACCTGCCCGGCGGCGCCTGGGAGGCCGCGCCCACGCCCACCTACGACCCCGCGAAGCTCGCCCAACTGGAGGATCTCTTGTGACCGACACCGCCCCCGCCATGCCCCGCCCGGCCGAGGCGCCGGCGCGCGAGCGGCTCTGGATCTTCGACACCACCCTCCGTGACGGGCAGCAGACCCAGGGCGTCGACTTCTCGGTGGCCGACAAGCTCAAGATCCTCGAGGCGCTCGACGCCCTCGGGATCGACCACATCGAGGGCGGCTGGCCCGGCGCCAACCCCACCGACAGCGAGTTTTTCGCCCAGGCGCGCGCGGCCCGGGCGCGGCTCACGGCCTTCGGCATGACCAAGCGCGCCGGCCGCTCGGCCGCCAACGACGAGGTGCTGGCCGAGGTGGTGAACGCGGGCACCCCCTCCATCTGCCTCGTCGGCAAGGCGCACGACTTTCATGTGGAGCGGGCCCTCGGCATCACGCTGGAGGAAAACCTCACCAACATCCGGGAGAGCGTGGCGCATCTCGTGGGCCTCGGCCGCGAGGCGCTCTTCGACGCCGAGCATTTCTTCGACGGTTACGCGGCCAATCCGGCGTATGCGCTCGCCTGCCTCGACGCCGCGCTCGAGGGCGGCGCAGCCTGGGTCGTGCTCTGCGACACCAATGGCGGCGCGATGCCCCAAGAGGTCGGCGACGCGGTGGCGGAGGTCGCTCACCGACTGCCGGGGGCGCGGATCGGCATCCACACCCACAACGACACCGACCAGGCGGTGGCCAACAGCTTCGCCGCCGTGGAGGCCGGGGCGCGCCAGATCCAGGGCACGCTGAACGGCCTCGGCGAGCGCTGCGGCAACGCCAATCTCTGCTCGATCCTGCCCACCCTCGCGCTCAAATCTCGCTACGCCGCGCGCTTCGAGACCGGGGTAGCACCTGAGCGGCTCACAGAGCTCCGCCGGGTCTCGATCCTCCTCGACGAGATTCTCAACCGACAGCCGGACCGGCACGCGCCCTATGTGGGCGCCGCCGCCTTCGCCCACAAAGCCGGGCTCCACGCCTCGGCGATCCTGAAAGATCCCACCACCTACGAGCATGTGGCGCCCGAGGCCGTGGGGAACGCCCGGGTCGTGCCGATGTCGAACCAGGCGGGGCGCTCGAACCTTCTCAGTCGCCTCGCGGAGGCTGGGCTCGAGGTCGCGCGCGACGATCCGCGGCTGCCCACGCTCCTGGCCGAGGTGAAGGCCCGCGAGGATCAGGGCTTTGCCTACGACCAGGCGGCGGCGTCCTTCGAGATCCTGGCCCGGCGCCATCTCGGCCAGATGCCCAACTTCTTCGAGGTCGACCGCTACCGCGTGTCGGTCGAGCGGCGGTTCAACGCCAAGGGCGCCCGCGTCACCGCGTCCGAGGCGGTCGTGGTGGTGCATGTGGACGGGGCGCGCAAGATCTCCGCATCCGAGAGCCTTGACCCCGTGAGCCGGGAGGACCAGGGCCCGGTCAACGCGCTCGCCCGCGCCCTCGGCAAGGATCTCGGCCGGTATCAGGACCATATCGGCGACATGCGGCTCGTCGACTTCAAGGTGCGGATCATCGGCCAAGGCACCGAGGCGGTGACGCGGGTCCTCCTCGAGAGTGCGGATGCCGGTGGCCGTCGTTGGTCCACCCTCGGCGTGTCGGCCAACATCGTCGACGCGTCGTTCCAGGCGCTGGAGGACGCGATCCTCGTCAAGCTCCTGCGCGCGGGCGCGGCGCCGGGCGAGGGCTGAGGCGCGTGGCGGGGGAGGGGCCGGCGGCGCTGGTCGAGCGGCTCGACCCTGGGCTCTTCCGCACCGCGCTGTTCGCGGCGGAGCCTGGTCGGGGCCGGCTTCTCACGCTCTACGCCTTCGATGTGGAGGTCGCGCGAGCCGCACGCGCCGGGCATGGGACCGAGGTGGCCCCCCTCGTCTCGGCCATGCGCCTCCAGTGGTGGCGCGACGTGGTGAGCGCGGCGGGGGAGGGGGCGCCGCCCGCGCATGAGGTCGCGGGGCCCCTTGCCGAACTCGTGGCCGCGGCGCCGCTGCCGACGTCACGGCTCCATTCGCTGATCGACGGCCATGCCCGGGAGGACGCCGCGCCCCTGGATCTCCGTGCCTTCGAGGCCTGGGCGGGGGAGCGCTTCGGCGCGCGAACGGCGCTGGCCCTCGCATGCCTCGGCGGCGCAGAGCCACCGGAGGCCGTCCTTCGCGGGGCCGCGCTCGCGCTGGGTGCCGATCTCGCAGTGCGGTCGGCCCGTGGAATGGCCGGGGAGGGCCGCGCTCTTCTCCCCGGGCTGAGCCCGGCGGATCTGTCCGCGCTGGCGGAGGGGCAAGCGACGGAGGCGGCGGCCGCCGCGGCCCGGCGCGTGGCGGAGCGGGCGCTCGCCGCGCTGTCCGAGGCCAGAGGCACCCGGTGGCCTGCGCCGCGGGGCACGGCCGCCGCGCTCTTGCCGCTTTGGGAGGCCGAGCGCGCCTGCCGCACCGTCGCCGAGGCGCCGGAGCACGTGGCCGAAGGCGTCCCCCCGCCCAACCCCGCGCGCCGGGCGCTCGCCCTCGCCGTCCGCGCCGCCCGCGGCCGCTGGTGATCAGCGCCGACGCAGCACGTAGACGGTGGAGCGCATCTCGATCCCCGGCAGATGCTCGCCATACTCGCGGAAGAGGAACTCCGCCCAGCCGCAATCCACGAGCTCGTGGATGCGTCCGACGATCGAGCCGTCCTCCGCCGCGTGGTCGTTGACCGAGAAGACGAAGCAGCCGCCCGAAGGGAGCTTGCCGAGGATCTCGTCGAGCACGGTGGGCGGCATGTACTCGGGCGAGATGCAGCCCACGGCCGCGGCGTTTTGATAGGTGCCCTCGGGGATCTCCAAGGGCTTGGAGAGGTCCGCCAGCCCGAGCTCACGATAGACGCCCTTCTCCCGCGCCCGCTCCAGCATCTCCTCGGAGATGTCGAACCCGTCGAGGCACTCGAACCCGGCCGCCTTGAGCGCGAGGCCGGACAGACCCGTGCCGCAGGCAAGGTCCATCACCGGCGCCCAGGGCAGGGTGGCGTGCGCCTTCAGCGCCTCGGCGCAGCGCTGGGGCGTGACATATCCGTTCTCGGCCACCTCCGCGTCGTAGCCGGGGGCCCAATCGTCGTAGTATTTCTGCGCCGCATCCGCGCCTTCGATCCCATACACGGCCTTCAGGCGCGAGCCGGCGGCGCCGGTCTCCGCATCGTCCATCTGCGTCTCCTGATGTCGCTTTTAGACAAGTATCGGACGCAGTCGGCAGAAGGCAAGCCGCTCACTCGGCGGCGGCGGCCGGTGATCCCTGGCCAGACAGCCACGCAGCGGCCGCCGATTTGGCGCGCTCGGTGTAGGCGAGCGCGCGCTCGCGCTTGCCGCGGCGGCCCTTCCGCGGCGCCTCGAGCGGCGGGAAGAGGCCGAAATTCACGTTCATCGGCTGGAAGGTCTCGGCCTCGGCGCCGCCCGTGATGTGGGCGAGGAGGGCGCCCATCGCCGTCTCCCGCGGCGGAGGGGCAAGGGGCGTGCCGAGGCGCTCGGCCGCGGCGAAGCGGCCCGCGAGGATGCCCATGGCGCCCGACTCGACATAGCCCTCCACGCCCGTGATCTGTCCCGCAAAGCGCAGGCGCGGTTGGGCGCGAAGGCGCATGGTCCCGTCCAAAAGCCGCGGCGAATTGAGGAACGTGTTGCGGTGGATGCCCCCCAGCCGCGCGAACCGCGCGCTCTCGAGCCCCGGGATTCGCTGAAACACCTCCGCCTGCGCGCCATAGGTCATCTTCGTCTGGAAGCCGACAAGATTGTAGAGGGTGCCCAGCCGGTTCTCCCGCCGGAGCTGGACCACGGCGTGGGGTTTCACCTCCGGCGCGTGAGGATTGGTGAGGCCCACCGGCTTGAGCGGCCCATGGCGGAGCGTCTCGCGCCCCCGCTCGGCCATCACCTCGATGGGCAGGCAGCCCTCGAAATAGGGGGTCCCCTCCCACTCCTTGAATTCGGTCTTGGGCGCGGCGAGGAGCGCGTCGAGGAAGCCCTCGTACTCCGCGCGCGACATCGGGCAGTTGAGATAGGCCGTGCGCTCGTCCTCCGTCGCGCCCTTGTCGTAGCGGGACTGGAACCAGGCCTTGGAGAGGTCCACGCTCTCCGCATAGACGATGGGGGCAATCGCGTCGAAGAAGGCCAGCGCCGCCTCGCCCGTGAGCCCTCGAATCGCCTCGGCCAGCGCGTCGGAGGTGAGGGGCCCGGTGGCGACGATCACGCTGTCCCAGTCCGCGGGTGGCAGGCCCGCCACCTCGCCCCGCTCGAGCGTGATGAGAGGATGCGCCGCGATCCGCGCGGTCACGGCGCGGGAGAACACCTCGCGGTCCACCGCCAGGGCGCCGCCCGCAGGCACGGAGGCCGGCCCCGCACAGCCCATGAGGAGCGAGCCCGCGGCCCGCATCTCCCAATGGAGGAGGCCGACGGCGTTGGTCTCGTCGTCGTCCGAGCGGAAGGAGTTGGAGCAGACGAGCTCCGCCAGCCCGTCGGTCTGGTGAGCATGGGTCGCCCGCTCGGGCCGCATCTCGTGCAACACCACGGGCACGCCAAGATTGGCCGCGGCCCAGGCGGCCTCGCACCCGGCCATACCGCCGCCGATCACATGGATGGGGGCCAGATCGCTCATCGCCCACTCATGCGCCGGGCTGGCGGGGCTGGCAAGGGCTCAGTCCGCCTGCGGCCAGGGCGCGAAGGGGAAGGGGCGCGTGTCGGTCGCCGCGGTGGCGAAGCCGGTCACCTCCGCCAGCCAGATCGCGAGCGACCGGCCGAAGCGCACCAGGTGCTCGTTGGCCCGCCCGCTGATGAGCAGAAAGGCGAATTGCACCACGGCGATGAGGGTGAGGAGCGTCTGCGCAAGGCTGAAGGCCACGAGAAAGAGCACCGTGATCCCGCCGCGGATCCAGATCGGGCGGGAGGAGGGTTTGGGCTCGGCATCGGGGGCGGTCTGAGTGTCGGCCATGGGGGTTCTCCTGGAGGGTTGACTGGCAGGTGTGGGCGCGCGGCCGCAGCGTCAAGCCCTCGCGCTCCGTCACCCGCGCGTCAGCAAGCGTGTCGGGCCGCCGGCTTCCCGCCCGCCTCGGCGCCAACCATCTGATCGGCATGGCGCGGGAGAGGCGCCCCAACCGGATCTAAAGGAGACCGACATGACCAAGATCGCTCAGGCTGTCCTCATCGCCGCCCTCGCCCTCGGCGGCGCGACGCCCGCTCTTGCGAAAGGCGGCGACGGAGGCGAGGCGCGCGAACGGCTGAAGGCGGCCTTCGCCGAATCCCGCAAGGCCAATGAGAGCCGCACTGGCGGCGGTTTCAGCTTCTTCGGCCTTTTCGGCGGTGACGAGGATCGCGACGCCCGTGCCGAGCGCCCGACCGCCACGACCACCGAGCAGTGAGCCCCGCCCCGCTTGGGGCACGCGATGCGGCCCGCCGCGCGCCGAGGCTCTGGTGAAAGACGCGCTGCGGCCGCAAAGCGCCCGGGGGCGTCTCGACGAGATGATCGAGAACCTTGACGGCGGCCGGTTGCCGGCCGACCGCTTGATAGGCAGCCCGCGCGGCCCGCTGAGAGGATCGGGAGCTGAGCCGCTCAGCTCAGCGCGATGCGGTAGCTGATCGCCTCGTAGAGCAGCAAGAGGAAGACGATCACGATGATCGCTTTCGCCCCGTATTCCATGTACTTGGCCGATGGGCTCTTGAGGCCGTCCTCGAACACCTCGTAGAGCACGCCGTAGCGCTTGCCGGTCTCTGAGAGACCGTCGCTGCCGGCGGGCGCAGGCTTCGGCGCCGCCGTGACGCGGCTTTTCTGACCGATCGGCCGGAAGGTTCCGGTGGCGGGATCGTATTCCTCGGCGTTGCTCATCGGGCGACCTCCTCGTGATTTTGCCAAAGGTCGCGTGCGCAGATCGCGCGGTCAATGGGGCATTTGCAGGCACGCGCCCCGACTCGCGCCCTGGTCGCGGGCGTGTCATGGATATTTCACGGGCGTGTCGAGCCAGGCTTTCTTATCACCACGCGGTGACGCGGCGCGGGCGGGGCGCTGCGGCATCTATGTGGCGACCGGATGGGGCGGAGCGAATGAGTGACAACCGGGTGGCGCCGCGGGCGGCGTTGGCCGTGCCGGCGAGCCTCTTGCTTTGGTGTGCGCTGGCGCTGGGGGCCTCGGCGCAGGACGGGCCGACCTACCGGCTCTCCTATCTGCCGGACGAACAGAACAATCTCATCTGCTTCTCGCGCCAGGACGCGCTCGACCTGCTGACCTCGTTCCGGACCGTGTATCTCGCCGAGGAGCGTCCGCGGGTCCGCCGGCTGCTGCGCGGCTTCACCGAGGAGTTCGGCCAGAACCGGCGGTATGACTGCAGCTTCGTGTTCTCGATCTACGTGCCGACGCTGCCGATCCAGGCGGTGGATCTGGTCGAGGAGCGCGGGCTCGACTGGGAGGGCCGGGACGAGCACTACTTCGTCGCGACCAACATCCTGGTGGGCGAGACGAAGTACACCCAGACCGCGACCGGGGGCCCGATTTTCGTCTTCACCTCCGACGCGGTGATCCTCAAGGAGTGATCCCGACCGGGTGATCGGGGCGCGGCGCCCGGTCACATGCGGCATCCCCGTCCCGCTCTGGCCTTGATCGTGCCCAAGGGGTCGGCCTATCTCCACCGCCAACCCACGGGAGCGAGACCTCATGCCGACCCATGCCGAGCGCCGCTACATGCCCTACACGGCCGAACAGATGTTCGACCTCATTGCGAATGTGGAGAAGTATCCGGACTTCCTGCCCTGGTGTTCGGCGGCGCGGATCCGCTCGCGCACCGCTGGGCCCGATGGCAGCGAGGTGGTCGACGCGGATCTCGTCATCTCCTTCAAGGTCTACCGCGAGCGTTTCACCTCGCGCGTGGTGCTGAAGCCCGCGACCCGGCAGATCGACGTCGCCTATCTCGACGGCCCCTTCCGCTATCTCGACAACCATTGGACCTTCGAGCCGTCCGGCGACGGGGGCTGCCATGTGGATTTCTTCGTCGATTTCGAGTTTCGGTCGCGGACCCTGCAGATGGTGATCGGCGCGGTCTTCAACCAAGCGATGCAGAGGATCGTGCGGGCCTTCGAGCGGCGGGCCGAGGCGCTCTACCGCGACCCTCCGGCCGCGGCGGCGGTCACCACGCCTGATGCGCGGCTGCGGGGCGCCGAGGGCTGAGGTTCAGCCCGCCGCCTCGCGGAGCATCGCCAGGGCTCGGAGAACCGAGGCCGCTCGCACCCGGTCGCGCCCCAGCGGTCCGAAATCCTGGCGCAGCGCCTGGGTCTCGCGGCCACGGCGCGCGACGGCGAACTCCACGCGGCCCTCGGGCTTGGTGGGCGTGGCACCGCCGGGCCCCGCGATCCCGGTGATGGCGACCGCGAGATCCGCCGGGCTTGCGGCCAGCGCCCCCTCGGCCATCGCCCGCGCCACCGCGCCCGACACCGCGCCATGGGCCTCGATGAGATCCGCCGGCACTGCGAGCATCTCGGTCTTCGCCGCGTTCGAGTAGGTGACGAAGCCCCGCTCCACCACCGCCGAGGAGCCCGGAATGTCGGTGAGCGCGCCGGCCACGAGCCCGCCGGTGCAGCTCTCGGCCGTGGCCACGGTCAGCCCCGCCGCCCGGCAGGCCACGAGCACCGCCTCCGCGGCGGCGCGGATGTCGTCAGATCCAGCCATGGGCCACCGCCGCCGCCACCGTCGCCAAGACTGCGGTGAGCGCGCCCGCCACCAGATCGTCGAGCATAACACCCCAGGCGCCGCCCGCCCGCTCGGCCCAGCTCACGGGCCAGGGCTTCCAGATGTCGAGCGCGCGGAAGACGAGAAAGCCCAGCACCCAGCCCGGCCAGGGAAAGACCCAGGGGCCCGTCCCCGCCAGCGTGAGCCCGAGGGAGAGCGGCCAGAGCGCCAGCATCATGCCCGCGAGCTCGTCGATCACCACCCAGCCGGGATCCTCGCTCGTCTCGGGCAGTTGCGCGAGCGCCCAGACCCCGGCGAGGGTGAGCGCCACCGTCCCCGCCGCCACCAGCGCGAACCCGCCCAGCGCGTGCAACACCCAGGCGAGCGGAATGGCCGCCAACGACGCCCAGGTGCCCGGCATCTCCGGCAGATATCCAAGCCCGAAGCCCGCGGCGACCTGGCGCGCGATCATGCCGCCCCCAGAACCACGGTGGCGGTGGCGAGGGCGCCCATACCCTCCTCGCGCCCGACAAATCCCATCTTTTCCATCGTTGTCGCTTTGATGCTCACCCGGTCGGGCGCAAGCCCCAGGATCTCGCCCACCCGCGCGCGCATGGCCGGGGCATGGGGCGCGATCTTCGGCCGCTCGCAGAGGAGCGTGATGTCGAGATTGGCGATGCGCCCGCCGCGCTCGGCCACCCGCCGCCCCGCATGGGCCAGGAAGATGTGGCTCTCCGCGCCCTTCCACTGGGGGTCGGAGGGCGGAAAATGCTGGCCGATGTCGCCGTCCCCGATCGCGCCATAGAGTGCGTCGGCCAGCGCATGGAGGCCCACATCGGCGTCGGAATGGCCCTTGAGCCCCCGGCCGTGGGGGATGCGCACGCCGCAGAGCGTCACGTGATCCCCGGGCCCGAAGATGTGCACGTCGAAGCCATGGCCCACCCGCAGATCCATCCCGCCCTCCGCCGCCAGCATGCGTTCGGCCCGCAGCATATCCTCGGGCCGCGTGATCTTGAAGTTCTCCGGTGGGCCCGGCACGAGCCGCACCGCGTGGCCCGCGCGGCGGAACACCTCGGCGTCGTCGAGCGCCGGGGGCTCCACCCCCGCCTGGGCCCGGTGCGCCGCGAGAAGCGCGCCGTAGGGAAAGGCCTGCGGGGTTTGCGCGCGCCAAAGGCCTGCGCGCGGGCGTGGGGTGAGGGCCAGCCCGTCCGCCCCCTCCCAGAGCGCGTCGACGACCGGCTCGGCGGCGATGGCGCCTTGTCCCTCCCGCGCGGCCGCGGCGAGGGTGTCGAACAGGGCGGGCGGCGCGAAGGGGCGGGCCGCGTCGTGGACGAGCACGATCTCAGGCGCGGCCTCCGAGGCGGCCTCGAGTGCGGCCAGCACCGTCTCCGCCCGGCTCGCGCCCCCGGCGACGGGCGGCGCCAGCCGCGGATCCGGCAGGCCCTCGACCGCGGCGTCATAGAGGGCCCGAGCCGCGGGGTCGATCGCCACCTGCACCCGGTCGATGCGCGCCGCGAGCGCCGCCGTCAGCGTGCGCGCCAGCACCGCGCGCCCGCCGAGCGTTTGATATTGCTTGGGAACCGGGCCGCCCAGGCGGAGGCCCCGCCCGGCGGCGACGATCACCAGATGCGTGGCCGTGCCTGCCATCTCCCCCCCGTGTTCCGGCCTTCTCCTTAGGCATGGGTCTTGCGCGGCTCAAGGGGGCGCGGTAAGCGGGGGCGGGATGCTAAGGATTTGAGCATGGACCTCTCGATTGGCGATATCGTGGTCAGTCCGCCGGTGCTCTTGGCGCCGATGGCCGGGATCACCGACCGGCCGTTCCGCGAGCTGGTGGCGCGGTTCGGGGCGGGGCTCGTGGTCTCGGAGATGGTGGCGAGCCAGGAGGCGCTGGCCGGCAAGCCCTCGGTGCGGGCCAAGGCCGAGCTCGGCGCCGCCGCGGGGCGGAGTGCCGTGCAAATCGCCGGGCGCGAGCCGGATCTCATGGCCGAGGCGGCGCGCCGCGCGGCGGGGGAGGGGGCCCGGATCCTCGACATCAACATGGGCTGCCCAGCCAAGAAGGTGACCTCCGGCGCCGCGGGGGCCGCGCTGTTGCGCGAGCCGGACCGGGCGCTTGAGATCGTGGAGGCGGTGCTGGGCGCAGTGTCGGTGCCCGTCACCCTCAAGATGCGGCTCGGCTGGGAGCCGGGGGCGCTCAACGCGCCGGAGATCGCGGCCCGTGCGGCCGGGGCCGGGGTGGCGATGGTGACGGTGCACGGCCGCACCCGCGCGCAGTTTTACAAGGGCGAGGCCGACTGGCGGGCGATCCGCGCGGTGGTCGACACCGTGCCGGTCCCCGTCGTGGCGAATGGCGACATCCGGTCGGGCGCCGATGCGGCCACCGCGCTCCGGCTTTCGGGTGCCCGCGCGGTGATGGTGGGGCGAGGGGCCGTTGGCGCGCCCTGGCGCTTGGCCGAGATCGCCGCGGGGCTTGCGGGGCGGACGGTGGGCCCTGCGCCCCATGGCCGCGCCCTCGCCGAGCTCGTGGCGGAGCACTGCGCCGCGCATGTGAGCTTTTACGGCACCCGGGTGGGCCTGCGCTCATTCCGCAAGCATCTCGACGCCTATCTCGCCCCTTGGCCGCGCGCCAAACCCCTCCGCGACCGCCTCGTGCGGCTGGAGGACGCGGACGCCCTGCTCGCCGCCCTCCGGGCCGAGCTGCCCGGCCGCGCGCAGCCCGAGGAAAGGCAGGCCGCATGACCGAGACCCTGGACGATCCGCTCTGGCAGAGCCTGCCGAACCCGGCGCTCATGGTGGACGGCGACTTGCGCTTGCGCGCCGTCAACACCGCGGCGGAGACCTTCTTCGGCGCGTCTCAGCGCCAGCTCCAGGGCCGGGCCCTGGCGCCGCTCGCCGGCGCGGACAGCCGGCTCGTCGACCTCCTCCGGCATGTCATGCGCTGCGGGACGAAGACGGCCGAGTACGATGTGGAGCTCCTGTGGCCGGACAGCCCGGCGCGGCTTGTCGATCTGCACGCCGCGCCGATGCTGGGGGAGGGCCCGGGCGCCGTGGTGCTCATCCACCCCCGCGCGATCGCGGAGACAATGGACCGCTCGCTCTCCCACCGGAACGCCGCGCGCTCGGTGGCGGGGCTTGCCGCGATGCTGGCGCATGAGCTCAAGAACCCGCTCGCCGGGATCTCGGGCGCCGCGGAGCTCCTCGAGACCTCGGTGAGCGGGGCGGACCGCGAGCTCACCCAGCTCATCCGCGACGAGGCCAAGCGGATCGGCGCGCTCATGACCCGGGTCGAGCAGTTCGGCGAGATCGGGCCCGGGCGGCGTGTGGCGGTCAACATCCACGACGTGCTCGACCGGGCGCGGCGGGCCGCGCAGGCGGGCTTTGCGTCCCATGTCCGCTTTATCGAGGAGTTCGATCCCTCGCTGCCGCCCACGATCGGCGACCCCGACCAGCTTCTCCAGGCGCTCCTCAACCTCCTCAAAAACGCGGGGGAGGCCGCGCCCCAGGTGGGCGGGGTGATCCGCATCCGCACCGCTTACAGCGCGGGCATGAAGGTGCGCACCCCCTCGGGCAGCAGCGAGAGCCTGCCGCTCCAGATCGCAATCACCGACAACGGGCCCGGCGTGCCCGAGGACCTCCGCCGCCACATCTTCGAGCCCTTCGTCAGCTCAAAGGCCAAGGGCTCGGGCCTCGGCCTCGCGCTCGTCTCGAAGATCGTGGCCGACCATGGCGGCATCGTGGTGTGCGACAGCGAGCCCGGCTGGACACGCTTCCGCCTCTCCCTGCCGCTCGCGACGGAAGCGGCGATCGCCGACGCCGAGGCGCAGGATGCGGAGGACGCCGCATGATGGCGGGGGCCACCGTCCTCCTTGCCGACGACGACCGCTCGATCCGCACCGTCCTCAGCCAGGCGCTCGGGCGGATGGGCTGCCGGGTGCGCGCCACGGGCTCGGCCTCGGCGCTCTGGCGCATGGTCGAGGCGGGGGAGGGCGATGTGGTCGTCACCGATGTGCACATGCCGGACGGCGACGCGCTCGATCTCTTGCCCGCCATCCGGCGCCGCCGCCCCGATCTGCCCATCATCGTGATGAGCGCGCAGAACACCGTGCTGACGGCCATTCGCGCCACCGAGGTCGGGGCCTACGAGTATCTGCCGAAACCTTTCGATCTCAAGGAGTTGATTTCGTCGGTCGAGAAGTCGCTGGAGGATCGGAAGAGCCGAAGCGAGCCGGGCGCGCCGGAGCCTCGGGAGGAGGCGACGCTGCCGCTCATCGGGCGCAGCCAGGCGATGCAGGAGGTCTACCGCATCATGGCGCGCCTCATGCACACCGATCTCACGGTGATGATCTGGGGCGAGTCCGGCACCGGCAAGGAGC
>CAYXPI010000044.1:0-22496 GCA_964467005.1 uncultured Limibaculum sp.
GGCGCGGCGGGGCCGGCGAGGGGCCGGGATCCGACGGCGCCGGGGGGCCTGGCGGGGCCGCTGGCGCCGGGCCGGGCGGCGGCGGCGGTCCGGGGGCCGGCCCTGGCGGTCGGGGCGGTCCGGGAGCGGGCCCGGGAGGGCGCGGAGGTGCGGGAGGACGCGGAGGCCCGGGCGGCCGTGGTGGGCCGGGTGGGCGGGGCTAGCGCCGCGCTCTCAGGGCGCGCCCGTCAGAACATCCAGCATCGCCTGGCGATCGGCCTTCGAGATCTTGCCGGTGCCGGATCGCGGCAGCCGCGCCACGAAGCGGATGCGCTGAGGCTGGAACACCGGGTCCACATGCTTGCGGAACTGTTCGCGGATGGCGGCTCGAAGCGCCGCGGCGCCGGGGCCTCCGGCGGCGGCCACGGCGACGACGCCCAGAAAGTCTCCGTCCTCGCCGCGGGCGCGGATCACCACACCGTCCGCGAGCCCCGGGGTCTCGGCCAGCACGGCGTTGAGCGTGCCGAGGCTCGAGCGCTTGCCGGCGATGCTCACCATGTCGCCGAGGCGGCCGAGAAGCCGGAACCCGCCGCCCGGTTCGAGCTGGATGGCGTCGCCCAGGAGAACGCTCTGCGCGAGATGCGGGGCCTCGGCGGTGCATCCCTCGGGCCGCGCGTCGAGGACAAAGCCCGCAAGCGGGCGCCAGACCGGCCCGTCCACCGTGCGGCGCATGGCGATCGAGCCCGTCTCGGTGCTGCCGTAGATCTCGAAGACCCGGGTGCCGCCGGCCTCGATCCGCGCGGCCAGCGGACCGGGCAGCGGCGCGGTGGCGGAGATGACCGTGCCGATCTGCGGAAGCTGGGCGATGGCGGGCTCGAGGAATCTGAGATGGGTGGGCGAGGTGACGAGCACGCAACGCCCGATGCCCGCGGCCTCGGCCTCCGCCACCGCAAGCTCGAGATCGGCCGGGTAGAACACCGTGCCCCGGTGCAGCACCCGCCCATGGGCGAGCCCGGTGAACA
This sequence comes from uncultured Limibaculum sp., assembly GCA_964467005.1. GTDB lineage: Bacteria > Pseudomonadota > Alphaproteobacteria > Rhodobacterales > Rhodobacteraceae > Thermohalobaculum. The sequence goes on from CAYXPI010000044.1 coordinate 1,002, forward strand.
CCGTCGCCTCGAGCCCGTACATATGTTGGTGCGGCGTCGTGCCGAGGATGGCGAAGCGCTGACCCGAGAGCCCTGCGGCGGCGAGCACCGTTTCGGTCACCGCCGCGCCGCCCGCCAGCGTCCGCCAGCGCTTGCGGTGGCGCACGGGGTGGCCGGTCGAGCCCGAGGTGAACACATGGACTTCCCCCGGGGCGGCGGCCAGCGCGGCGTGGAGCGCCGCAGGATCGGCGAGGCCCGAGCGGAGGGGCAGCGCCTGGATCCGCCGCGCGGTGCCCTCTGGCGCGGCGTCCCCGCCCAGGACGAGCGGCGCCTCCGCCCCGTCGAGCGCGGCGGCCACGGCGCCGGGGGCCGCGGCGGGGGGCAGGACGGTGGTCTGCCCGTTGAGGAGTGCGGCGGCGAGGCCGACCATATACCCGTAGCGGTCCTTGAGGAGATTGCACACCGTATCGGCCCCCGCGATGCGCGCACGGGTGGCGGCGACATCCGCGGCGAAGGCGCCCCAGGTGAGGGGCTCCGAGAGGCCGATGCAGAGACGATCGTCGCGCGCGCGCATGGGGCTCCGCTCCTCAGATCCGAAGCGCGGACCAAGCGTCCGGGCGGGCGACTGCGCGGAGGGTGCCGCGCCAGGTTTCGGGCCGGGCGTAGCGCCAGGTCGCGTAACGGTGGGTGAGGACGAACCAGGCGATCTGCGCCGCGAGGAGACCGCCGGCGGCCATCCCCGCCTCGGCGCGGAGCCCCGGCGCGACCATGCCCACAAGGCCCGCGGCGGCCGAGGCGAGCATGAGCCCGGCCCACACCCATCCCTGCCGGCGCACGAAGCGCCGAAACCCCGCGCTGCCGGGGCCGCCCTGGCCCATATGCTCGATGAATTGGAGGAGCACCGGCGTCCGCCCGGGCATCACCCCGCGCAGAAAGACCGCCGCGACGGCGAGATGACCGACCGCGACCCCGAGGTAAGGCGCGAGGCGGAGATCCGGCAGGGCGAGGCCCGCGATCCCCATCGCCGCGAGCGCGCCCGCGCCGCCGCTCGACCAACGCTCGGCCAGGCCAAGCTCAGGCCCGACGCGCCAAAGGGTGAGCGCGAGGCAGAGGGCGAAGACGAGGTCGAGATGGCCGGGATCCGCCGCCCCGGCCTCGACCAGCGCCGCGGTGCCCGCCAGCGCCAAGAGGCTCAGAGGGGCGCCGGGGGCCCACCGGGGCGCCGCCATCACCGGGTCCTGTTGTCGGCGATGTGGCGGGTGAGGGCGGCGAGGGAGGCGAAGATCTCGCCGTTGCGCGCGTCGTCGGAGCGGAGCTTGAACCCGTAGGTCTGGGCGATGGCGAAGGCGAGCTCGAGCGCGTCGATCGAGTCGAGCCCCAGCCCATCGCCGAAGAGCGGCGCGTGGGGGTCGATCGCGTCGGCGGTCACGTCCTCGAGCACCAGGGCCTCGACGATCAGCTCCGCGACCTCCCGCTGGAGCCCCGTGTCGCAAATCTCGCCGATATCGTCACGCATGGGTCCGCCCTCGCTTGCTCAACTCGATCATACGCCGGAGCGCCTTGAATAGCCAAATCCGCGAGCGGATGCGAAGATCATTGCGGAAGTCCCCTGCCAGAAGCGAGATGACCGCCCGCTCCACCCCGAGGATATTGCGCGGATTGAGAAACATCTCGCGGAACACGGGGTCGTGGATGCGGTAGACGAACCATGACACATAGGCGAGGCGCCGACGCACCGCCCGGTCGTAGCGGTCCATGATTCGCGCGCGCCGGCCGGGCGCTTCGCGGGCGGCGAGGATCGCCGCGGAGGCGTCGCGGGCGCCGAGGAGCGCGAGGTGGATGCCGGTGGAGAAGATGGGGTCGAGGAAGCCGTAGGCGTCGCCCACCTTGATGTGGCCGGGACCGTGGGCGTGGTCGGCGCGGTAGGAGAAGTTGCCGGTGCCTTGCATCGGGGCGAGCGGCGTGGCGTCGGCCAGCATCGCCGAGATCTCCGGATGCCGCGCGATGTGGGCCCGGAAGAACTCCTCCAGCGTGCCCGTGCGGGCGCCCATATAGGCCCCCGGCGCCACGAGGCCCACCGAGGTGACCCCGCCCGAGAGCGGGATCTGCCAGATCCAGCCCGGATCCGTGAGATGGATGCGGATGTAGCCGCCGGCCTCGCCGTCGCGCCGGGGGACCCCGGCGAAATGGCCGAAGACCGCGGCGGAGGTGTTGCGCGGGTCCGGCCGGCGCTCGGCGCGCATCTTCGCGGTGACGGTGGAGCGGCCCGAGGCGTCGACGAGGATGCCGGCCTCCACCAGCCGGGTGCCCTCCGGCCCGTCGAGACGCACCAGCGCGCGATCCGGCGCGCAGTCGAGCACGCTCGCGGTGGTCTCCTCGAGCGTGGTGCAGCCCACCTCGCGCGCCCGGTCGAAGAGGAGCTTGTCGAACTCCGCCCGGCGCACCTGGTAGGCGTGGCCGGGCCCGTCGAGAAGCTGGCGGTCGAAGCGGAATTTGAGCTGCTTCGTCCCGTCCTCGCTGATGAACTCGGCGCCCGGCTTGAAGACGCCGATCTCCGCCACCCGGTCGAGCACGCCGAGGCGGTCGAGGATCGTCATCGAATGGGGCAGGAGCGACTCGCCGATGTGGAAGCGCGGATGCCGATCTTTGTCGACGATCGTCACGCGAAGGCCGGCCTGCGCCAGGAGAATCGCGGTGGCCGAGCCGCCAGGCCCGCCGCCGAGAACGAGGGCGTCGCAGGTTTCCACCTCGAGGCCCGCAAGCTGTGGATCGTGCGCCGTCATGTCAGCTCATTCCCCCGTCCAGCCGGATCACCTGGCCCGAACAATAGGCGGCAGAAGGCGAAATTAGGAAGCGTATCAATGCCGCAACCTCCTGCGGTGTGCCGGCGCGCCCGGCAGGGGAGAGCTTGGCGAGTTCGGCGAAATTGGCGAGCGCGCGGGTCTCGGGGGTGTCGATCAGGCCGGGGGCGACGGCGTTGGCCGTGATGCCCCGCGGCCCGTACTCCTTGGCTAGGGCCTTCACCGCGCCGTGCAGGCCGCCCTTGGCGGCGGCGTAGTTCACCTGGCCGCGGTTGCCGATCACGCCGCTCAGCGAGGAGACGGCGACGATCCGGCCCCAACGGGTGCGCATCATCGGCAGTATGAGCGGGCGGAGCGCGGTGAAGAAGCTCTCGAGGTTGAGGTCGATCACCTGGGTCCAATCCTCGGGCGCCATCCCGGCGAAGGGCATGTCGCGCTGGCCCCCGGCGGCGTGGACGAGGATCTGCACCGGCGCCTCCTCGGCGAGCGCCTCGAGGGCGGGGAGGGCGGTGGCCGGCGCCGTGAGGTCGAGGGTGAGGGCGCGGGCCCGGCCGCCCGCCGCGCGGATCCGTGCGCTCGTGGCCTCCACGGCGTCGCGGTTGCGATGGGCGTGGAGAACGACCTCGATGCCGTCCGCCGCTATGGCCTCCGCCGCCGCTGCGCCGATCGGGCCCGAGGCCCCGGTGACGAGCGCGCGCCTCATGGCGCCCCGCGAATGCTGAGGAGCGCCTCGCCCGAGAGGATCGCGCCGTGGCCCTCGGCCAGGAGGGCGATGCGGTAGCGCGCACCGGGGCCGGCCATCTCCAGCCGCTCGGCGCGGGCGAGGAGGGGCGGGGGCAGCCGATCCGGCGACGGCCCCCGGATCTCGAGATCCCGAAGCCCGAGCAGAAGGCCGATATGCGCGCCGCCGAGACCGTGGAGCGAGGCGTGCGCCGCGGCCGCCTGGGCGCCGATCTCGACGAGCGCGAGCGTCTCGAGCCGCCCCTGCCGCCGGAGCGGATGGTTCGCGCCCCGGTGGTCCTTGGCCGCGACGAGGACATGGGTCTCGGTGTCCTCGATCACCCGGTCGAGAAGCAGCATGGCCCCGCGGTGGGGCATGCGATCGAAGGCCGGAGGCAGGGTCACCGGGCCACCTTGACGGCCAGATTGCGGGCGCCGGGAAGCCCGAGGACCACGCGCCCGCCGGGCCCGAGCAGCGCCTCGAGGAGGGGGAGGGCGGCGGCGGCCGGATTTCGCGTGGCGGCGAGGCGCCGGGCGAAGGCGCTGGCAGGGGCGCTCGGCGGCGCCTCCCTGAGCTCGGCGGCGAGCGCGGGGCCGTCCACGCCGGGGGGCCGAAGCGCCAGGCTCGCCGCCAACGGCAGCGTGATGGGCCGCTTTTCGTGGAGGGGCGGCGGGATCGGCGCGTCGAAGAGGACGAGCCCCACCGGCCGCCTCTCGAGCGCGACCTGGAGGAGCGCCTTCAGCAGCCCCGCCCCCACGGTCTCGTCATAGGCCGCGACGGAGGTGGCCGGGCCCTGCAGCCCGGCCGCGATCGTCCACTGCCCTGCGGCGGCGTTGTGCACGGCGTTCTGGAACCGGAGGGGCTGGATCATCATCTCGGGGCTCGCCAGCGCCTCGAGAATCACGTTGAGCGTCTCCCCCTCTCCGGTGGAGGAGGCGAAGACCCAGCCGGCCTCGGGCGGGAGATGCGGCGCGATCTGTTCGGCGGCGGCGAGCGCCAAGCGGATCTCCGGGCTCACCCGGCGCGCGGCGCGCGGGGCGAGGCAGGTGAGCCTGGGCGCCCAGTCCGCGTCCGGCGTCCAGGTCGGGTCGGCCAAGGCGGCGCGGAGGCCCGCCTCCCCCTCCGCCCCCGGCGCGGCAAAGCCGAGGCCAAAGCACGCGGCGGAGAGCCCGCTCATGCCGCGAGGACGAGGGCACAGTTGTTGCCCCCGAAGCCGAAGGCGTTGGCCATAAGATGGGCGGCGGCGCCGGGGCGCGCGGTCCGGGACAGGGCGGCGGGGATCTCCGGGTCCGGCGTCTCGAGGCCCGCGGTGCCGGGGATCACCTCCTCCTCGAGCGCGATCAGGGCCAGCGCCGCCTCCACCGCGCCGGCCGCGCCCAGGGTGTGCCCGATCATCCCCTTGAACGAGGCGACCGGCACCTCAGGGCCCAAAACCTCGGCCACCGCCCGGCATTCCGACACGTCGTTGACCGGCGTCGCCGTGCCGTGGAGCTTCACGCAGCCGATGGCCTCGGGCCCGAGCCCCGCGCTCGCGAGGGCGGCGCGCATGGCCGCGGCGGCCCCCGCGCCGTCCTCCGGCGGGGTGGACATCGAGGTCGCGTCCGAGCTCTCGCCAAAGCCGAGGAGCCGGGGGCCGGGGCCGTCCCCCCTCTCGACGAGGAGGAAGCCGCCCCCCTCCCCGATCGAGAGCCCGTCGCGCGCCGCGTCGCAGGGCCGGCATGGGCCGCGGCTCACGAGCTGGAGCGCCTCGAAGCCGTTGAGCGAGGTAAGGCAGAGGCTGTCGACCCCCCCGGCAAGCGCGGCGTCGACGAGGCCGGCGCGGATCATCTGCACCGCGTCCACCAGCGCCTTGGCCGAGGAGGAGCAGGCGGTGGAGACGGTGTAGGCCGGGCCCTCGATCCCCAAATGCGCCGCCAGAAAGCTTGCCACCGCGTGGTGATCGTTGTGATGGCGGAGGGAATAGGCGGCGGGAAGGCGGGCGCCCGGCGCTCGGCTCCGATAGGCGCGCTCGGCGGTCTCCACGCCCGAGGTCGACGTGCCGAGCACCAGCCCCAGCCGCGCCGGCCCCCAGCGGGCCCGGGCCCGGGCCACCGCCGCGCCCGTCCCGTCCTCGAGGGCCGCGAGGGCGATCCGGGTGGCGCGGTTGTCCCACGCCGCGAGGTGCTGGGGGAAGGGCACGCGGTCGAGCCCCGCGACCTCGCCAGTATAGCAGGGGAAGGGCAGGCCGGGCCAGGTGCACCGGGCGAGGCCCGAGCGCGTCTCCCAGAGCGCGGCGGCATGGGCGGCCCGCCCGCGCCCCAGGCAGGTGGCAAGGCCCGTCGCGGTGATCCGGATCTCCTCCTGCCACCGGACGGCCCCGGTCATGATGCGCTCTCCCGTGCCCCTGTCGCTGTTCCATGCAGACCTAGCATCGCGAGAACGCCGAGCGAAACCGTCAAACCGATCTCCGAGAGAAGCGCGACGGGGGACAGCGCCATCACCCCGAAAGCGATGAGGGTGGAGGCCGCGCAGAGGCCGACCGAGCGCCGCGCGGCGCCGTCTCCTCCCGCGAGGAAAAGGCCGTAGTCGATCCCGATGCCGACGACGAGGGTGAGGGCGACGATCTCGAAGATCCCCGGCGGGCCGCCGAGCGCCCAGAGGACGGCGAGGGTGAGGCCGAGCGCGGCGGCCGTGCGGCGCAGAAGCCCGAGCGCGCGCCCCGAGGGCCGCACCGCAAGGAGGAGGAGCCCGGCCGCCGCCGCTGCCCCGAGCCCGAACCAGGTGAGCACCGCCCGGCGAAGCTCTTCGAGCGCGGCCCCGATCTCCGCCGCCCGATCGACGAGGCGGACGCCCGGGATCGCGGCCTCGGCCAGCCTCGCGCGAAGGGCGTCCGGGGCGCTCACCTCGCGCAGCCGCACCCGGTCCCGCGCGCCGTCCGGACCGATCCGGAAACCGGAGGCGAGGGCCGAGAGGCCCGGTGCGGCGGCCAGGGCGCGGGGCGTGACGGGCTCGGCGGCGAGACCCTCGGCATAGGCGCGCCCGATCGCCTCGGCGAAGCTCGGCCTCAGGCCGGCGGCGGCGAGGGCGGCGCGCGCGCGCGCTTCCAGGCGCGCGGGGTCCGGGAGGGGCCGGGCCTGGGCCGCGCGGGTGGGGAGCGTCGCGCCCAGGCTCCGGCCGGCGCCGAGCTCTCCCGCAGCGATGGCCGCCTCCAGCACGGGCTGGAGTGCGCGTCCCCGGGCCAGCACCTCCTCCGCGTCGCGCCCGCGAATGTCGATCACCTGGCGCCCCGAGGGCAGCGGCAGGAGGCTCGCAAGCTCGGTGAGCGCGGCCTCGGTCTCGGCGGGAAGCTCGGTGAGCGCTGGGTCCGGTTCCCCGGCCTCGGTGGCGAGGACGGCGAGCCCGGCGAGGGCCAGCGCGATCTCCGCCGCGGCGCGGGGCGCCGGGCGCGGCGGGGCCTCGGCCGGCCGTGCACGAGCCTCCGGCGCCCCCTCCGACGGCACGAGCGCGAGGCTCGCGAGCGCGGCGGTGACAAGCCCCGTGGCCACGAACACCCCGGTTTGGGCCAGCGCCTCGATCCCGGAGCCGAGGAGGGCCAGGAAGGCCAGCGCGGTGGTCAGAGCGCCGAGGATGACGAGCCGCGCGGCCTGCGGGCGCGCCGCGGGCGCGTGCTGGCCGAGATGGAGCGGATAGTCGATCGCGAGCCCCGTCAGCGCGCCTCCGAAGCCGAGTGCGATGACATGGACCGTGCCGTGGAGCGCCGCGACCGTGAGCGTGGCCACCGTGAGGCCGAGGGCGAGCGGCAGGGCAAGCGCGAGGATCCGCCCGGGCCGCCGAAGCGCCCAGGCGAGCCAGAGGAGGAGGAGCCCCCCCGCCGCCCCCGCCGAGAGGGCCGAGCCGCGCTCCATCTGCCGTGTCACCTCCGCCGCGATCACCCGGGGGCCGACCACGATGGCCCGCGCCCCCGCCGCCTCCGCCTCGCCCCGGAGGGCATCGGCCAGGAGGGCGACCTCGGCGGCGGCAAAGGGCCGGTCCGCAAGCTCGAGAAAGACTAGCGCCGCCCGCCCGTCGCGCGAGCGCCAGACGCCCCCGGTCGCGCCGAGATCGGGCCGCGCGGCGCCGAGCGTTGCGAGGAGCCGGGCGAAGCTGCCGGTGGGATCGCGGAGCAGCCGGTCGCCGAGCGCCATCCCCTCGGCGCGGACGAGGGCCTCCCGCGCCTCCGCCAGCCGCGCGGCCATGGCGCCGGCGGTGAGATCCTCGGGCGCCGGCGGGGCGAGGCGGAGCCGGTGGCGCCAGAGCCAGTCGAGCGTGGCCGCGTCAGTTCCGGGGCCGCTCTCGACCCCGGCCACCAGGGGATCGGCGACGGCGCGCCGGGCGACGGCCCGGGCGATCTCCGCGCGCCGCTCCGGCTCCCCGTCGAGGACCGCGACGATCGCCCGTCGGCCCTCTGGCCCCGCCAGCGGATCCTCGCGCGCCAGAGCGTCGCCGAGGGCAGAGCCCGCATCCGTCGCGATCCCGATATGGGAGACCGCGGCCAGGCACGCGGCCAGGACGGCGAGCGCAAGGCCCGTTCGGATCACCGCGCCGCCTCGAACACCGTGCGCCGCCAGACACCGTCGGGGTCCGCGGTCTCGAAGCCCAGAAGCCGGGTGCCGCAGCCGAGGAGGGTGAGCGAAGCGCCTCCACCGTCAGGGCGGAGCGCGAGCCGCCAGCCCTCTTGGCCCGCCTCCAGCGTCGCTGAGGTGTCGCGGCCGAGCGCCAGCGCGTCGCCCGCGAGCGCCGAGCGCAACACCGCGATCATCGGCGCGAGGTCCTCGGGGATCGGCAGGATCTCGCTTCCCGTGGCGCCGGGGCGGAGGCGGGTGATCACGCTCTCGCCGATCATCAACGTCTCGGGCTCGGGCACGGTTTGCCGGCGCATCAGGCGGCCGTCCGACAGGCGGCGGAGGATGCCGCGGGCGTGCACCGGCTCGGGCAGCGCGGGGTGGCGGATTTCCTCGCGATAGGCGACCTCGCGCGCCTCCGCCCCGCCGCTCCGCGCCGCCAGCGCCTCGGCCACGCTCTCGGGCGGGGGCAGCGGGCAGACCTCACCCGCGCCAGACATCGTGGAAATTGAACCAGTTGTCAGGATGGCGGCGGCAGATCTCCTCCAGCGCCGCGGCGTAGAGCCGGGCGAGGCGCTCCGCCTCCGCGGCCCGATCCGACCGGGCCACGGGCGCGCCGTCGTAGATCCGCTGGAACTGGAGGGCATAGCGGTCTCTCCCGATGAGGGGGGCGAAGCAGAGGATGAGCGGCACGCCGGCGGCCATGGCCGTGAGATAGGGCGAGGCCGGTACGGGCATCGGCTTGCCGAGGAAGGGGACCGGGATCAGTCCGCGTTCGCCGGCATAGGGCGCGCGGTCTCCGAGGAAGGCGACGAACTCCCCAGCCGAGAGCGCCTCCTGCGCGGCGACCATCGCGCCCGGCCCGTCGGAGAGCGAGATCACCCGGGCCTCGACCTCGGGATTGAGGGCGGCATAGGCCTCGGTGGTGCCTCGCGCGGCCTCGCCATGCATCATGTAGCGAAGCCGGAGGCCCGGCAGCGTGCGGTCGAAGGCCCGGAGCGCCTCGAAGCTGCCGAGATGGGCGCCGAGGAGCACCGCCCCCCGCCCGGCCGCAAGCGCCTCGGCCACCGCCGCCTCGCCCTCGGCCTTGATCCGGAACCCTGCCGTCCCGCCCGCGAGGAAGCGCACCCGGTCGCGCATCACGAGGCCGAAGCGGTAGGCCTGGCCATGCACCTCCGAGAAGCGCGCGGGGCGTCCGTGGAGGCGCTGGAGATAGGCGCGGGACGCGCGGTTTTCCGCCCGCCCGGGCCAGGCGGCGAAGCCCAGCGTGATCGCCCAGACAAGGGCGGCGGAGGCGCGCTCGGGCAGGCGCAGCGCTGTCCAGCGGAGCGCGCGCAGGCCCGCCGCCGCCGCCGCGGGCGCGCGCCGGCGGGCCCACTCGGCGCGGGTCTCAGCCATCGTCTTCGGCCAGGAGCACCGAGGCTTCGGCCAGGAGCGCGTCGCCCGAGCGCCAGCGGAGCGTGGCCCGCCCTGGCGCGTGGGTCACCGCGATCTCGAAGGGCTCCCCCGGTCGCAGAGCGCGGACGAACTTCGCCCGGCGCAGGCCGGTCACGGCAAAGCCCTCGGCACGGAGCGCCGCCGCCGCCTCGCCGAGAAGCGCGGCCGCAGGCACCACGGGATCGCCGGGAAAATGGCCGTCGAGGCAGCGATCCTCGGGCGCGATGCCGGTCGGAAAGCGCACGGCGGGCGCGCCGGTCTCCGTCAGGCGGCGCGCATCCGCTGCACCTCGGCGCGGATGTCTTCCTCGAGATTGCGGATCCAGTTGTTGTAGTTCGGGTGGATCACCCCTTGCACCGGATCGTAGTTGAGATTTCGCGAGGCCTTGTGGATGAGCGAGAACTCCACGGTGTCGTAATAGACGTCGACCAGCGCATAGTGCTTGCCACGCACGGTGATCGACGCCTCGAGATGGCCGGGCCGGATGCGGTTGAACACCCAGCCGCGCTCGGCCCCCGCGCGGATGATCGCGCGCTCGTAGTCGCCGAGGGACAGCGCCTTGTAGCTTGTCGAGGCGCCATAGGGCGCGCCTTTGATGTCGAGGAGCGCGGTGGTGCGGCACCCGGCGAGGCCGAGGGCCAGCGCCATCGCGGCCACGGTCGTCAGCTTGGAAACCTTCATCTCTCGGCCTCCCCTGCCAGCATGCCGTCGGTGTACCGCAGCAGCCCGAGCGCGATCAAGAGGCCCCGGGGCCTGAACCCGCGGCCGACGAGAAATCGCGCGATCGCCCCCGCGATGGCGAGGAAGTCTCCCACCGGGCGGAAATGGCTTTTGCGCTTCAAGACCTCGGCGTAGTGGACGGGCACGGGCACCGTGGCGAAGGGCACCCCGGCCTCGGCCGCGTGGAGGAGCACCGAGGTCTCGAAGACGAAGCCGCGGATGTCGCGCTCGGGCACCCGCACGCGGCGCCATCCCTCGGCCGAATAGAGCCGCATGCCGCATTGGCTGTCGGAGAGCGGGCGCGCGCAGCCCCAGCCGATGAAGAAGTTTCCGATCCGGATGGAGCGACCACGGCCCTTCGGGATCTTCTCCCGTTCGCCCGACCGATCTCCGAGGACCAGCGCCCCGGGATGCGCCCTGTGGGCGGCGAGGAAGGCCGGGATGATGGCGGGGTCGTGCTGGCCGTCGCCGTCGAGGGTGAGGACGCCGCTCGCCCCCTCCCCGAGCGCGCGCTCGATCCCCTCGACCAGCCGCGGGCCCTTGCCGCGGGTCTCGCGGTGGCGGATCACCCGAGCGCCCGCCGCGTTGGCGAGCTCGGCCGTCGCGTCCGAGGAGCCGTCGTCGATCACGAGCACGTCGGGAAGATGGGCGCGCACCCGGGCGACGAGATCCGCGATCGTCGCCGCTTCGTCGAGTGCGGGGATGAGGGCGACGATCCTCGGCCTTGGCACGGGCGCGCTCAGCGCTCGGCCGAGTATTCCGAGAAGCAGCCGAGCAGGATCTGGTGCTCCGCCGTCCGGAACCCGGCGGCGCGGAGAAACTCGGTCACCTCCTCGCGCGGCGTCATCTGCTCCATCGTGTGCCAGTAATAGCGCATGAGCCGAGCCGCTTCCCGGTTCCAGCTGAAGAGGAGCGTGAGCTTCGGAAGAATGTATTTGAAGTATTGACGGAATATCCAGCGGCCCACCGGATGTTCCGGGATCGTCACGTCCATGATCAGCACGCGGCCGCCTGGTTTCAATACCCGGTTGTATTCACGAAAGGTCTCCTCGAGGTCGTCGACATGGCGGAGAGCGAAGCCCATGGTGAGGAGATCGAAGCTCGCATCCGGCACCGGCAGCCGCTCGGCGGTGGACTGGTGGATCTCCGCCGCCACGGTCTTCTTCATCTCGGCTATCATGCCCGCCGACGGCTCGACGCACACCACCCCCTCCGCGGTTCCGAGGATCCGGACGATCTCCCGCGCCACCTGACCGGTGCCGGAGGCGACGTCGATCACCCGCATGCCGGGCATGAGCCCCGCGCGGCGGAGCGCGTTTCGCCGATAGGCCGCCCCGGTCCCGAACCAGCCCCACCGCGCGATCCCCTCATAGTGCCGCGCCGTCCGGTCGAAAATCGCGCGCAGGAACTGCTGCTTTTCGCGCCTCGACGTGTAATATTCGCCGACAACGAAGGGCTTGCGGCGGTCGAAGGGGTCGGTCTCGTCGGTCATCGCACGCTCCTTAGCCATGGCCCGGGGCGGCGCCAGGAGAGGACCTGGGGGACAACTTGTCAATCGAGACCGACAGCGGCGCGTCCCTTCGCCCGGGCCGGTCGGCGCACCGCTGGGCCCAGCACGCGCTGGCGCATCTGCGGACCCGGGCCTTCGAGCTCACGGTCGGTCTGATGAGCCTCTGGCAAGGCGCGCTGATCCTCACCTACTACAAGGTTCGGATGCGGCCAGCGGAGGTGTGGTGGCTCCTGCGAAGCTGGTCGTCCGCCTTCCTCTGGCTCGCGCGGGGGATGCTCGGCATCCGCCACCGGTTCGAGGGCTGGGAGAAGGTGCCCCCGGGGCCGGTGATCTTTGTGCTCAACCACCAGTCCCTTTGGGAATCCATCGCCTTCACCGTGTTCGTCGAGCGCATCAACATCGTGACGAAGCGGAGCCTTCTGCGCATCCCGGTGTTCGGGTGGGGGCTGCGGCACGCCCCGATGATCACGGTGGACCGGGAGAGCCCGGGCAGCAATCTGCGGGGGATCTTGCGCGGGGCGCGGGAGGCGGTGTCGGAGGGGCGGAGCCTCCTCATCTTTCCCGAGGGCACGCGCCTCGACGTCGGAGAGCGGCGGCCCTTCCAGCGGGGTCTCGAGGCGCTCTACGCGGCCGCGGGCGTGCCTCTGGTGCCGATCGTGCACAATTCGGGGCTGGTCTGGCCCAAGGGGGTCGCGCCCAAGCGCCCGGGCGAGATCCTTCTGCGCGTGCTCGATCCCGTGCCGCCGGGGCGCGATCCGCGCCGGGTGGCGGCGGAGGTCGAGGCTCTCATTCAGCGCGAGAAGGAGCGCCTGCCGGGGGTGGCCGAGGCGGCGGGGCGCTAGGGGGCGAGGTCCCGGATCATCCGCTCCGCGTCCCCGCCCCGGGCCGCGAACATCTCCAGGATCACCTCCCGCTGGGTGCGCGCGAGCGAGATCCCCTCCACCGTGAGATCGACGATGACCGGCCGCCCCGGCCGGTCGGACACCAGAAAGCCCATATCCACGGACGGCAGATTGGGCGGGGTCACGGCCACCCGCACCACCGTGCCCTTGGCGCCCGCCTGGCGGAGGCCCGAGATCGCCACATGCCGGCGAAGATCGGCCTCCGACACCGCATAGCCGGTGAACTGCCGGGCGTAGGTCTCCGAGACATGGGCGGCAAAGGCCGCGGCGAAGCGGCGGCGCTGGTCCGCGCTCATGCCCCGCCAGTGGGGCCCGGCGGCGTAGCGGGCGAGATCGGGCACCGAGGAGCGGGTCTCGAGGATCCGGCGGAGGGCGGGGGCGGCCGCCTCGGGCCCCGCCCCTTGGGCGATGAGCGCGAGGATGTCGCCGATCGCGCCCTCCACCAGCCGCCGCGCATCCTGAGCCTCGAGCCCCCGGGCGGGCACCGCGACGAGCCCCGCGGCCGCCCCCGCGAGGACCCAGCGCCGGGTAAGTGCGGGCCGAATCTTGCCTCTCAATGTCCCCTCCGCGCGATATGCCATCTGGTCGATCCATCGCCTCACCAACACCGACTGGCGAGCGTGGCGTGAGTGTCCTGTGTGTCTCGCCCCAACCGAGGAGACGAGATCCATGGGCCTTTTCGACGGCATTGTCGACATCATCGACGACATCGGTGACGGGATCGAAGACATCGTCGACCCCATCGTCAACACGCGCTTCTATGGCGACAGCGGGAACAATTTTATCCTGGGCCCGGGGATCTTCAGCGTCTCGATCTGGGGCCGCGCGGGCAACGACACGCTGACGGGCGCGGCCGGCAGCGCCAAGATCTACGGCGAGGCGGGGCACGACACCATCACCGGCGTCTCGGGCGCCAACACCCTCGAAGGCGGCGACGGCAACGACTGGATCTCCGGCACGGGCGGCGCCAACCGCATCACCGGCGGCCGGGGGCGCGACGAGATCCACGCCCATGCCGGCGCCAACTGGATCGACGGCGGCGCCGGCCACGACGACATCCACGCCTGGGGCGGGGGCAACACCGTCTATGGCGGGCATGACGACGACCGGATCGAGGCGGGCGGCGTCGCGAATCTCCTCTACGGTCAGAACGGCAACGACCGGATCATCGCGGGCGGCGGGCACAACACCGTCCACGGCGGCGCGGGCCACGACCATCTCTCCATCGGTGGCGTCTCCAACGTGATCAACGCGGGCACCGGCAACGACACGGTGGAGGCCGGCGCGGCCTCCAATGTGATCCGCGCGGATGGCGGCGACAACCGCTTCGCCCTGGGCGGCGCGTCCAACGTCGTGTTCATGGGCCATGGCGACAATCGGATCGACGCCGGCGCCGCCTCCAACGTCGTGCAGGCCGGGGACGGCGCCAATCGGGTGACGCTGGGCGCGGTGAGCAACGTCGTCCTCCTCGGCGACGGGGCCAACACGGTGACGGCCGGCGCGGGGTCCAATTGGATCCATCTCGGCCATGGCGCCAACGAGATCGACGCCGGCGGCGGGCTCAACACGGTGATCGCGGGCGAGGGCGCCAACGACATCACGCTGGGCGGGGCGGCCAACATCGTGATCGCCGGCACCTCCGAGAGCGCGGGCAACACGGTGCGCGCGGCCGCCGGGGGCAACGCGATCGCCACCGGCGGCGGGGCCGACCGGATCGACCTCGGGGGCTCGGCCAATGTGGTCTGGGCCGGCGACGGCGACAACGGCATCTCCGCCCTCGGGGTCCAGAACATCGTGTTCGCCGGCAGCGGGGCGGACGACATCGCCCTCGGCGGCTTCTCCGGCAACTGGGTGATCGCGGGCGACGGGGACAACCGGGTCCAAGGCGCGGGCGCGGCCAACATGGTGCTGGCGGGCGCGGGCGACGACACGGCCGCCTTCCTGGGCGGCGGCGTCGGGCTCCTCCTCGGCAACGGCGACAATGCGAGCCTCGCGCTCAGCGGGGGGAACGTGGTGGTCACCGGCAGCGGCGACGACCAGGCCTATGTGGGCGGGCTCTACGGCAACCTCGTGGTCGCCGGCGGCGGCGACAACGTGACGGCGGCGGCGGGGCAGACCAACCTTCTCCAGAGCGCGAGCGGCGCGGATGTGACGGTGGTCGTCGGCCAGACCAACGTGGTCCTGCCCGGCGACGGCGACAACCAGACCGCCGTGGTCGGCCAGACCAACCTCCTCTGGGCGGGCGACGGGGCGGACCGGGCCCTTATCGCCGGCAACACCAACGTCGCGAGCCTCGGCCAGGGAGCCAACACGGCCGTGTTCGGCGGCAACCAAAACTGGGCGCTCTCCGGCAGCGCGGCCGACACCGTGGTCGCCGTCGGCAACACCAACGTCCTCTCCACCGCCTCGGGCGACGACCTCATCGGCGCGGTCGGCCAGACCAACGCGATCCACGCCGGCGGGGCCGACGACGACGTGGTGGTCGCCGGCCGGCAGAACGCCGTGATCGCGGGCTGGGGCGACGATTTCGTGGCCGCTTTCGGCACCGCCAACGCGCTTCTCGGCGAGGACGGGGCCGATCGCCTCGTGGCCGGCGGGCGGGACAACATCGTCCATGGCGGCCCGGGCGACGACATCCTGGTCGTCGTCGGCCAACAGATCTTTGCCCGCGGCGGCGGCGACGCCGACATCCTGGTGATCGGGGGCAAGAACAACGTCGTCTCCACCGACAACAGCTTCGTCGTCACCGACGATCAGCTGGAGAGCCTCTCGAGCCGGAAACAGCTCGACCGGGTCGCGTCCGGCGATCTCAAGACCGAGCTCGTCTCGAAGGAGCAGGCGGCCAGCCTCCAGAGCTTCCTCGGCCAGAACGGGCGACGCAAGCACGGCGAGACGATCAATGCGGGCTTCGAGGTCGCCGTGAAGGCGAATTACGAGATCATCGAGCCCGACCTCATGTTCTCGGAACCCGGGGCGCCCGACATCGTGCTCGACCCCGAAGCGCTGGTGCCGGACTGGGTGGCCGGGATCGGCAACGGCGTCGACCTGCCGGACATCCCCGATCTCCAGGCGCCCGATACCAGCTACGAGTACGGAACCCTGCCGGGGGCGGCCCTGCCGGCCCTCGCCCTGCCCGAGATCGCGATCCCCGAGATCGACCTGCCGGAGCTCGTGCTCCCCTCCCTGGCCTTCCCCGATCTCTCCGAGTTCGACGTGATCGACGACGGCTCGCGGATCAACGTCTACGCCAATCTCGACATGCACGCGACCTGGCTCGCGGCCGCCCAGGTCTCGGCCACCGATCTCCTCTTCGGCGGCGTGGAGGCGGTGGGGGGCACCCCGGGGCGGCTCCTCTCGGCCGGGGTTGCGCTCGACATCGACTGGACGGCGATCGACTGGCTGACCGACGGCGCGTCCTTCGGCGTGGGCGCCGATCTCGTCGCGGAGCTGAGCGCGCCCCAGCTCGGCGATCTTCGCGCGCAGTTCGTCCGCGAGGGCTATGTGGCCGAGCGCACGGACGACCCCATCGCCGACGAGGCGGTGATCGAGCTTCCGCGGCTCCTCCTCCCCGGCATCGAGTTGCCGGCCATCGACTTCGCCGGCGTCGATCTCGGCGGGTTCGAACTCGGCGGCATGGATCTCTTCGGCTTCGAGCTCTTCGGGATCGAGATGCCGGAGCTCGAGATCCCGAGCTACGAGGTGCCGGAGATCGCGATCCCCGAGGCCGAGCTCGCCATCCCCGGCTACGAGGCGACGGATCTCTGGCTCGACCTCCCCGCGATCACCCTGCCCAATCTGCCGCTCTTCGGGATCGATATGGAGGCCATCTTCGCGGCCCTGCCGGAGGAGGTCGCGACGCTGGAGGGCGACGGCGACATCGCGATCATCGCCGGGGAGGACAACCTCGTCACCACGGGCTTCGGCGACGATGTGGCCCTCGCCCTCGCGCCCACGGGCAAGAACCTCGTCTATCTCGGAGAGGGCGACGACTACGGCCTCGCGGTGGGGCAGAAGAACAAGATGCGCGGCAATGCGGGGCGCGACGTGTTGGTCGCCTTCGGCGGCGAGAACACGCTGAAAGCCCGCGACGACGAGGACATCGCCCTCGCCGTCGGGCGCGAAAACAAGGTCGAAGGCGGGAGCGCGGCGGATGTGGTCGTGGCGCTCGGCTCGCGAAACCGGGTCGACGGCCAGACCGGCGACGACGTGATGATCGCCCTCGGCAAGACCAACTATCTCGGCATGAAGTTCGAGTATGACGCGGGCCTCGGCGACGACATTCTGGTGGGCCTCGGCGCCGAGAACCAGGCGATGGGCGGCGCGGGGGTCGACACCGCCTTTCTCGTCGGCGCGGACAACTGGGTGGATCTGGGCTTCGACGGCGATCTCGCGGTGGTCGTCGGCCTCACGAACATGGTGTTCGGCGATGGCGGCTTCGGCGCCCACGTGCTGCCCGAGGACAGCGTGACCGAGGGCGCGGATGCGCTCGTGGTCTTCGGCCTCGGCAACTATGTGGAGGGCAACGGCGGGGCGGACCTTCTCGTCACGCTCGGCCTCGCCAATCTCGTGCTGGCCGGCGACGGGGCGGATGTGGTCCTCACCGCGGGCGTCGGCGCCATGGTGCATGGCGAGGCGGGGGACGATGCGCTCGTCACCTTCGGCGCCGGGCATGTCATCTCCGGTGGGCTGGGGGCGGACAGTTTCGTGACCCTCGGTGCGGCCGGTGTGCTGAACGGCGGAGAGGGCGCGGATTTCGCCCTCGGCTTCGGGCCTTACACGCTCACCTATGGCGATGCGGGCGACGACGTGCTGGTGAATTTCGGCTGGTCGGCGCTCTCGCTCCTCGACACGCTGGAGGATGCGGGGGCGGACGCGATCTCCCCGGTTCTCGCCGTCGCGGTCGAGGCCTACGAGACGCTGACCGGGGCGCTCTCGGATGTTTACGACGCGACCCTGGGCGCGCTCTTCGACCTCGAGAGCGCGGCCGGCGCCTTCCCGGACCCGGCGGAGCAGCTGGCCTTCGCGGACCCCGAGCTCGACGCCGAGCTCTTCGGGCTCTACGGCAATGCGGGGGCGGACCGCCTCCTCGGCGGCTTCGGGAACGACCTCCTGGCGGGCGGCGCAGGCTCGGACCGGTACACCTACACGCTCGGCTCGGGGCGGGACAAACTCCGCGAAGAGGCGGGCGACGGCGCGGACACCCTGGTGATCGAGGCCGCCGGCGTCGATCTCGGGCGGGAGAATCTCCGGCTTCTCCAGGGCGAATGGGGGCTTCTCGACGGCTTTTCCGGCCCTGTGGAGCGGATCGAGATCGTGGTGGACGGTGTCTCGCAGGGCTCGGTCGACCTCGCCGGGTGGGACGGGAGCGACACCCTCCTCCTCCGGAGTGCCGCGGGGGAGGAGAGCCTCACCCTCGGCGATCTCCGGGCCGGCGGGCGCGCGGTGGCGGACTTCGCGGCCTATGACGACGCGGCGGCGCTCGAGGCGGGGATCGCCGCCACCCGCGCCTGGATCGAGACGGCGCTGGACGCGGCCGACGAGGGGCCCCTGGCCGAGGCCGGGCGGCATCTTCGCGACGGCGGCGATCTCAGGGCGCTCACGCCTCTTCTCAACGACGCGGTGGCGGAGTTCCGCGCGGCGCTCGACGGGGCTCTCGTGGCGCGGCCCGCGGCGGGCGCGCTTCCCGGCGGCGCGGAGGAGGAGACGGAGACCGGCGGGCCGGAGACCCGCCCGACGCCCGAGGGCACGCCCATCCGCCCGGACGCCGAGGGGGTGTTCGACTTCACCGAGGAGCCCCTGCCGGACGGCGCCCATCTCGTGGGCACGGACGGGGTCGACACCCTGCACCTCGCCCTGCCCGGTGACGCCATGGCGCGCGAGCTTCACGAGGACGGCCGCGTGACCCTCGTTGCCGCGGACGGGCGCACCGCCACCCTCACGGATGTGGAGGCGGTCGTCTTCTCGGACGGCAGGGCGGTGTTCGACCTGCCGGACGCCTTCTTGGGCGAGGCCTACCGGCTCTACATGTCCGCCCTCACCCGGGTGCCGGACGCGCCGGGCTTCCGCCATTGGCAGAATGCGATGATCGACAACCTGGCCTACGCCGCGGTGGCCGACGCCTTCGCCGACAGCCCGGAGTTCAAGCTCCGCTTCGGCGGGGAGGCCCCGAGCGACCACGACTTCGTCACCGCGCTCTACGAGAACGTGCTGGAGCGGGCGCCCGACCCCGACGGCCTCGCCTTCTGGACCCAGGCCTTCGCCGCCGAGCAACTCGACCGGGGCGACATGCTGGGCTCCTTCTCGGAGAGCGCCGAGAACAATGCGCGCACCGCCGAGTTCCTGGAGGACGGCGTCTGGCTCGCCTGAGCCGGGAGGTCACCAAAACTTCACCCGGGCGAGATGCGCGGGACACCAACCCAACGTTCCCTGGTAAAGGCACGGCCCCCGCGGCCGCGCCGCGCTCCATGATCGAAAAAATCCAGGGGATACAACGGGATGCGTTACAAGATCGGAGGCCGCCTTGCGGCCCTCATCCTCGCCGCCAGCCTCGCGCCGGCGACCGTGACCACCGAGGCCGGCGCCCGCGACCTGTCCATCGCCGTCCAGAAGCTGCCGGACGTCCTCGAGCCGGCGCTCGAGAACTCCAACGTCCACCTGCGGGTGATGTACTCGATCTTCGAGACGCTGGTGAAGACCGACTATCGCGACGGCGGACGCTTGAAGCCCCACCTCGCCACCGGCTGGGAGATCGAGAGCCCGCGCTCCATCGTCTTCACGCTGCGTGAGGGCGTGCGCTTCCACAACGGCGAGGAGATGACCGCCGAGGACGTGGCCTGGGCCTTCTCGCCGGAGCGCCTCGGCACCTCTGGCGAGGGCGGAGTCGTGGTGGTGAAGCCCTTCCTCGGCAATATCGCGAGCGCCGAGGTGATCGACCGCTACACCGTGCGCATCCGCATGACGCAGGACGACGCGCTCATCCTCCAGCGCTTCGCCAACTATCCCGCGCAGATCGGCTCCAAGGCGGGCTTCGAGGCCGCGGGCGAGGATTGGGCGGCTTGGGCCAAGGCGCCGGTCGGCACCGGGCCCTACCGGGTCGAGGAGTTCGTGTTCGGCGAGCGGCTCGTCCTGGCCCCCTTCGACGGCTACTGGGGCGAGGCCAAGGCCGCGGCGGAGCGCGTCAGCTTCACCGTGGTACCGGAGACCGCGACCCGCATCGCCGGCCTCCGCTCCGGCCAGTTCGACATCATCACCGAGGTGGGGCCGGACCACATCGCGGAGCTCGAGGGGGCCGAGGGCGTGGGCGTCGTCGGCGGGCCGATCCTCAACATTCGCGGTCTCATCTACGATTCGACCGGCAATGCGATGGAGGACCCGCGGATCCGCCAGGCGCTCAACCTCGCCATCGACCGCCAGGCGATCGTCGACAGCCTCTACGACGGGCGCACCGACGTGACCCGCGGCTGGCAGATGGACGTGTTCGGCGACATGTACCTCGCCGATCGGCCGAAGGAGGCCTTCGACCTCGACCGCGCCAGGGCGCTCCTCGCCGAGGCGGGCTATGACGGGGAGGAGATCCTCTACCGTTCGCAGGAGGGCTATTACACCAACCAGGGCCAGACCGCGCAGATCCTCGTCGCGATGTGGAAGAAGGCGGGGCTCAACGTGCGCCTCGACATGGTGGAGAACTGGGACCAGATCTACGAGGACACGCCGCAGCGCGGGATCTTCGACGGCTCCTTCACCGCCTATTATCCCGATCCCGTGGGCCAGATCTGGCGCCGGTTCGGGCCCAACGGCTCCTGGGCTCAGCGCGGCATGTACGAGCTCGACGGCGAGTTCCTCGAGCTCGGCAAGGTGCTGGAGACCAACCCCGACACCGCCGTCCGCCGCGACGTCTTTGCC
Organism: uncultured Limibaculum sp.; assembly: GCA_964467005.1. GTDB lineage: Bacteria > Pseudomonadota > Alphaproteobacteria > Rhodobacterales > Rhodobacteraceae > Thermohalobaculum. The sequence goes on from CAYXPI010000044.1 coordinate 21,554, forward strand.
CGGATGCTCGACACCTTCGAGGCCAATCCGCACGGGACCACGCTGCACGCGCTCACCCAGTTCTACGGCGTGCGTGATGGCGTCGACTGGGCCCCCTACCCCACCCAGTACATGAACCTCACCACCGCCGAGCTCGCCTTCGAGTGAGCGCGGGAGGTCAGCCCGCCACCGCTCCGCCGTGCGACGCCGCGGCGGGGCCCCTCCTCGCGACGCGGGGGCTCACGGTCGTCTTCGAGGGGGAGGACGGCCCGGTGCCCGCGGTGAGCGAGGTGGACCTCGCGCTCGACGCCGGCGAGATCCTGGGGCTCGTGGGCGAATCGGGCTCCGGCAAGTCCGTGACCTGCCAGGCGCTTCTCGGCCTCCTGCCCGGAACGGCCCGGGTGGAGGGCGCGCTGCGGGTGGCCGGAGCGACCCTCGCGCCGGGGGACCGCGCGGCCCTCGCCCGCCTCCGCGGCCGCACCCTCTCCATGATCTTCCAGGATCCGATGAGCGCGCTCGACCCGCTGATGACCGCGCGGGGCCACCTCCTCCTGCGCCTCCGCCGGCATCGGCGCGCGCCCCGCCCAGCCCTGGAAGCGGAGGCCCGGGCCCTCCTCCTCCGCGCCGGGGTGGCCGATCCCGACCGGGTGCTCGCGGCCTATCCTCATCAGCTTTCTGGCGGGCTCTGCCAGAGGGTGGCGATCGCCCTCGCCCTCGCCGGGCGGCCCACGCTCCTGGTGGCGGACGAGCCGACCACCGCCCTCGACGTCACGATCCAGGCCCAGGTGCTCGACCTTCTGGCGGATCTTCGGGCGCGCGAGGGCCTCGCCGTCATCCTCGTCAGCCACGATCTCGGCGTGGTGGCGGATATCTGCGACCGGGTGGCGGTGATGTATGCCGGCCAGGTGGTGGAGACGGGGCCCGCGGCGCAGGTGCTCGCGAGCCCCGGACATCCCTACACTGC
>CAYXPI010000045.1:0-22287 GCA_964467005.1 uncultured Limibaculum sp.
CGTAGATGTCGTGGCCGTCGAGCTTGATCTCGCCGGTCACGCGGCAGACGTCGATGGTGTCGTTCATCCGGTTGAGGCAGCGCAGGAAGGTGGACTTGCCGCACCCCGACGGACCGATGAACGAGGTGACCGTCCGGTCCTCGATGTCCATCGTGACGCCCTTGATGGCCTCGTTGTCACCGTAGAACACGTGCACGTCCTTGGTGACGATCTTGATGTCGTGGGTATTTTCCATCTCTGGGGTCCTTTTCCCGCGCTCACCAGCGCCGTTCGAATTGCTTGCGGAGGAGCACCGCGAGGCCGTTCATCGCGATGAGGAAGATGAGGAGCACGGTGATCGCCATCGCCGTCTTGCCGTCGAACAGCCTCTCCGAGTTGTTGTTCCAGAGATAGATGAGCGAGGGCAGCACGTTGCCTTTGTCGAGCGGGGTGCCCGGCGCCTCCTGGATGAAGCTGTTCATGCCGATGATGATGAGCGGCGCCGTCTCGCCGAGGGCTTGGGCAAGGGCGATGATGGTGCCGGTCAGGATCCCGGGCATGGCGAGCGGCAGCACGTGATGCGTCGCGGTCTGCAGCTTCGACGCGCCGATGCCGAGCGCCGCGTCGCGGATCGAGGGCGGCACCGCCTTGATCGAGGCCCGGGCCGCGATGATGATCGTGGGCAGCGACATGAGGGCGAGCACCACGCCGCCCGCGAGGGGCGTGGAGCGCGGGTCCTCCGTGATCGAGCGCAAGAGACCGTCGAAGAGCTCGACCCCGAAGAGCTGCACGCCGGAGATCAGCACCGTGATGCCGAGAAGACCGAACACGATCGAGGGCACCGCGGCCAGATTGTTGATGTTGATCTCGATGAAGTCGGTCAGCCGGTTCTTCGGCGCAAACTCCTCGAGATAGATCGAGGCCATCACGCCGACCGGGAAGGCGAGGAGGAAGGTGACGATCATCGTCCAGAACGAGCCGACCAGCGCGCCCCAGATGCCGGCGAGCTCGGCGTTGGAGCTGTCCGAGCTCGTGAGGAGCCGCCAGTTGAACCGCTCGACGATGCGGCCCTGACGCTCGAAATCCGAGAGCCAGATCACCTGCATGTCGTTGATGTTGCGGGCAGTCTCCGGCCGCTCCACAAGATCAGCCCGCCAGGTGTCCTCGTCGGCGGCGTCGAAGCTCGACAGCCGCTCCATGATCACGCCCGTGCCGCGCTCCTGGGTCAGGGTGTCGAGCTTGATCCAGCCGCCGTTCACCCGGATGAGCACCGAGGGATCGGCGGTCGACAGTTCGTAGACCGCGCCGGGGGTCACCTGCTGGAGCAGGCGGTTGGCCTCGGCGATCAGGCGATCGCGCTCGGCGATGTAGCCTTCGCGGCGGCTTTGCAGCTCCTCCACCGGCTCGCCGGCCTCTCGCGCCGCCGCGATCTGTTCCTCCATCGCCTGGACGGCGGCCTCCTGGCGATCGGCCTGCCGACGCTGCGCCCGGGCCTGCTCGCCCCGGGTCTCACGGAGGAGTAGCCGCGCCTCGGTCATGGCCTGGGGCGCGAAGCGCAGCGCGACCCCGTTCTCCACGCCTTCCAGCGGCTCGATGCGGAGCGTCCCCTGCGAACCCGCGTCCACAATGTCGCCGAACGCGCCCTGTCGGAACATTTGCACCTGGTCGTCGAGCAGCGCCTCGAACTGATAGGTCTCGCCGATCAGCGTCAGATCCTGCTTCACGATGTCGCCGAGCTCGAGGCCGGCGTCGCGGGAGACGAGGGCAAAGAGCGCACCCGTCTCCCGACGGCTGAGCTCTTCGCCGTCGACCACCGAGTCCACGAGCCCGTTGCGCCAGGAGTCGTTGAGCGCGGCGCGCGAGCGCGGATCCGGGTTCTTGAGCCGCTCGAGGTCGCGGTCCGACACCTCGATGACCGTCTCGATCTCCAGATAGCTCTCATACACCACGGTGGCCGCATTCCGCGCGATGGTGCTGACGAGCACCACGAGCGAGGCCGCGGCAAGGAGGATGGCCAGGATCCCGTAGGCTTTGAGGCGGAACTCGGCGCCGTGGCGACGGCCCACCCGGGTGCGCGCTTCGGGCGACGTGTGCCGCGCCGAAATCGCCGTCATGTCGATGGTGGCAGTCATGGCTGCGGTCCCCTCAATCGTAAGCTTCGCGGTATTTGCGGACAATCCGGAGCGCCACCATGTTGAGCGCCAGGGTGATGATGAAGAGCGTGAAGCCGAGCGTGTAGGCCGGGCCCGCGGCGGTCGCCGCGTCGGTGTCGCCGAGGATGAGCATGACGATCTGCACGGTCACGGTTGTCACCTCTTCGAGCGGGTTGATCGAAAGATTGGCCCCTTGTCCCGCGGCCATCACCACGATCATCGTCTCGCCCACCGCGCGGGAGATGCCGAGCAGCACCGCCGACACGATGCCGGGCAGCGCCGCCGGCAGGACCACCTGGCGCATCGTCTCGGCCTTCGTCGCGCCGAGGCCGTAGGACCCGTCCCGAAGGCTTTGGGGAACCGCGTTGATCACGTCGTCGGACAGCGAAGAGATGAAGGGGATGATCATGATCCCCATCACCACGCCTGCCGCGAGGGCGGACTGGGCGGCGACGTCGATGCCCACAAAGTCGCCGAAGTCGCGGATCGCGGGCGCCACGGTGATGGCGGCGAAGAAGCCGTAGACCACCGTCGGGATGCCGGCCAGGATCTCGAGCATCGGCTTGGCCCAGGACCGCACCGATTTCGGTGCGAAGTCCGCGAGGTAGATCGCAGCGAAGAGGCCGATGGGCACCGCCACCAGCATCGCGATGATCGTGATGAGGAAAGTGCCCACAAAGAGCGGCACGGCGCCCACTTTTTCGGGATCCATATCGCCGGTGTGCACGCCGGAGAGCGGCGACCAGGTGGTGCCGAACAGGAACTTGTCGACCCGCCAGTCGAGCACGCCCACCATGAAGTTCAGCGTCTCGCCGATCAGCGAGAGGAGGATGCCGACGGTGGTGAGGATCGCGATGACGGCGGCGAAGAGCAGGATCGTCCGCAGGATGCGTTCGGAGGAGTTGCGCGCGCGGAAGGACGCCTCGATCTGGCGATAGGTGAGGGCGAAGGCCAGCACCGCCATGCCGAAACTCGCGGCGCAAACGACGAGGACCCGGTTGAGGTCGATCTCCTTGTAGATCCGGGCGAGCTCCTCACGGAGCGGGTCGACAGCCGACGCCACCCGGTCGCCCGCGATCTTGCGCGCGTCCTCCAGCACGAGATCGCGCTCGATGTTGAGCATGTCGCTCCGGCCCTGCTGGGCGAGGAGATCCGCCAGCGTCTCGCGCATCATGTTGCCGACGATCGACAGGCCGACGACGTCCACTAGGATGAAGGTGCCGAAGCCCGCGATCGCCACCCAGAGGAGGCTGTAGAGGCCGTGATACCCGGGGCGGGAGTGCAGCGCCGCAAGCTTGCCCTCGGCCATCGCCAGGGCGCGCGAACGCGCGGCCACGAAAGCGATGAGCGAGAGGAGGAGAATGACGAGAAGCGTGGTCGGCACCAGGGCCGTGCCGAGAAATCCGCCGACATCGGAGGTGGAGGTGTAGATCTGCCAGCCCCCGTAGATCACGATCGCCACCGCGACCAGGCCGATCAGAAAGTTGAGGTTGCGTTCCACGGCGCTGCCCTTCGTTCATATCGGCCGCACTGACCGACGGGACGCGCGCAGCCTTGAGGTGGGGATCGGAAGGCAGGGGAGCGGGACAGGCCCGCTCCCCAAAGTGATCGCGATCGGAGATCAGAAGTCGGCGGCGGTGAGCGGGGTCTGGCTCATCACACGGGCGGCGTTGTCCTCGTGGGCAGCCGACGGAAGCGGGATGAGGCCCTTCTCGACGAGGTAGCCGAACTCACCCGAGGCGTCGTTCGACACGAACTCGGCCGCGTACTCCATCACGCCGGGGACAACGCCCACATGCGCCTTCTTGACGTAGAAGTAGAGCGAGCGGGCGAGCGGGTAGTCGCCAGCCAGGATGTTGTCAAAGGTCGGGACCACGCCGTCGATGGTCGCGCCTTTGATCTTGTCCGCGTTCTCCTCGAGGAACGAGAAGCCGAACACGCCGACGGCGTTCGGGTTGGCGACGAGCTTCTGCACGATGAGGTTGTCGTTCTCACCGGCGTCGACATAGGCGCCGTCGTCACGCATCTCGATCTCGATGTCGAGACCGGCCTCCTCGCAGCCCTCCTCCAGAGCGAGCTCCTCGAAGGCGTCGCGGGTGCCCGAGCTCGGCGGGGGGCCGAGGACCTCGATTTTCACGGCCGGGAGCGAGGGGTCGACCTCGTTCCAGTTGGTCGGCTCGCCAGCGCCTTTCACGAGGGCTTTGCAGAGCTGCTCGCGGGTGAGCGCGTAGTTAGCCGCGCCCTTGGCGTTGGCGACGACGATGCCGTCATAGCCGGCCACCGACTCGATCACCTCGGTGACGCCGTTCGACTGGCAGAGCTCGAACTCCGACTGCTTCATGCGGCGCGAGGCGTTGGTGATATCCGGGTGCTCGGTGCCGACACCGGCGCAGAACAGCTTGAGGCCACCGCCCGAACCGGTCGACTCGACGACCGGGGTCGGGAAGGTCGAGGCCTTGCCGAACGCCTCGGCAACAGCGGTCGAGAACGGGAAGACGGTCGACGAACCGACGATCTTGATCTGGTCGCGAGCGGCGGCGGTGCCGGCCACGGCGATGGCGGCGGCAGCCACGGCGAGGCTGAACTTGTTCATGGGGTGTCTCCAGGATTTTACACGTCTCAAGCGGCTTAGCGCGAAGGTTACCCGCGCTCCGTGACCTGCACGCTAAAGTCACCGCGCGACACGCCTGTAACGGAATTGTAACGCTTTGATGACGCCAGAACGGGCTGAGATGTCTAGTCTTTCTCGGTTTCGAGGTCGAGATCGACGGGCCGGCTCCGCGCATGTTGCGGCGCGAGCGGCAGCCAGACGGTGAAGCGCGACCCCGCGCCGACCTCGCTCTCGATCTCGAGCTGGCCGCGATGCCGGCTGAGCACGTGCTTGACGATCGCGAGACCGAGCCCGGTGCCGCCCTTGGCGCGGGAGCGGGGAACGGAGACGCGGTAGAACCGCTCGGTGAGCCGGGGCAGATGGGTGCGCGCGATGCCGGGCCCCGTGTCGCTCACCGCCACGCCCACGCGCCCGGCATGGGCCGCGCTTGGCGGCAGCGTCTCCACCCGCACCCGATCGCCCGGCCGGGCATACTTCACCGCGTTGTCGATGAGGTTCTGGAACACCTGGCCCAGCTCCTCCCGGCTGCCGAGCACCTCGATCTCAGGCGGGGGGAGATCGACGGTGAGCGCGATCTCCGCCGCCTCGGCGAGCGGCGCCATGCCATCGGCGATCTCGCCCACGATGTCGCGCAGCCGCTGGGGATCGCGCGGCGGCACCCGCTCGTTCTGCTCGATCCGGTTGAGCGAGAGCATGTCGTTGATGAGCCGGCGCATCCGGTCGGCCTGGGCGGCCATGATGCCGAGGAAGCGCTCGGCGGCCTCCGGGTCGTCCCGCGCGTGGCCTTGCAGCGTGTCGATGATGCCGGTGATCGAGGCCAGCGGGGTCTTGAGCTCGTGCGAGGCGTTGGCGACGAAATCGCGGTAGAGCTCCTGCGAGCGGCGGGTCTGCGTGATGTCCTCGATAAGGGCGATGACGGTGAGGTCCGCTTCGCTCCGCGCAGGGTCGGGGCCGATCCGGCGGACATGGGCGCGCAGATGGAGCTCGCTCCCGCGCATGAGCGCGAAGCTGACCGTGGCGGCGCCGGAGCCGGTGCGCGCGGCCTCGATCGCGGCCAGAAGCTTGGGCGCGCGCAGCGAGGCTGCGTGGAACGGGCTCTTGGGGACGCGACCGAAAAGCTCGAGCGCCATCGGGTTGGCGAATTGCACGAGGCCGCGCGCGTCGATGGTGAGGACCGCGAGTGGCAGCTTTTCCAGGAGAAGGCGCCCGGTACCCGCAGGCAGGCCCGACGGGGGGCGCTGCGCCTCGGCCGGAGGCGCGGGCCGGCGGTCGGACGCGGCACTCTCCGGCCGCCGGGGCAGAACGAGGGCCGCCGCGAGCGCTCCCGCGGAGGCGGCCAGAACGGTCGCGACGGGCTCGTGCCAGACCCAATGGGCGAGGGCTCCGGCCGCGCCAGAGGCGAGCGCGGGCGCGAGGCTCGCCCCGATCTCGCGGAGGATCATCTCGGCCTCTCCAGAACGGGTGGCATCGGTCAGGGTCCGGGCGTATCACGGCGCGCGGGGCGCGTCGCCGGAAATCCGACCCGGACGCCCGCCGTTCAGGCGATCTCCAGATCGCTGACGAAGGCGCCGTTTTCGATATCCGGCAAGGTGCGCGCGACGTTCTCCGGGCTCTCGGCAAAGAAGACGAGCATGTCCGCCCGGGTGAACGCGTCGGTCGCGAGCACACCGGTCCAGAAGTCGAGCCCCGGCTGATCCGCTTCCCGAGCGAGCGCGTTGAGGTAGAGAAGCTCGACATACTCCGCGTCCGACGTGTCCGCCCCGTAGATCTCGAGGAACTCCGGGCTCTCGATGAACACATCCGCCAGCGCCTCCCGCGGGAAGCCCGCATCGGCCGCGTCGAGATTGAAGCGAAGGCCCGCTTCGTCCGGCGTCCGCGCAAAGGCCGCCTGATACGTGCGGTAGACGAAGGGCAGGTTGTCGCTCTCCAGCACGTCGTAGAGATACGCGCCGTCGGTGAGCTCGATCCGCTCCACATAGACAAGATCGTCCGTGCCGTTGGGCTTCTCGACCGTGACGGTGCCGTCGGCGTTGAGTGTGGGCGTGTAGAAGAAGGTGGAGCTGCCATAGACCACCGTGTCGAGCCCGAAGCTGCCGTTGAGCACGTCGTCGCCCCGGGAGCCGAGGATCGTGTCGTCGCCGAGATAGCCGCCGATGTCGTCCACCCCTGTGGTGCCCTCGAGGAGATCCGCCTCCGCCGAGCCGACCACGTAGTTCTCGATCGCGAGGCCGTAGCGGATGCCGACGACGACCGGGTCGTGGTCCGACGCACGGCCCGTGGTGGCGGCAAACTCGCTGTTCACATGGACGATGTCGACCTCGGCCGCCGGGGCGAGATCCTCGTCGAGGAGGATGTGGTCGATCGCCTGGGAGTTGCCCTGGAAGATGACGGTGTAGCGCTCGTCCTCCGCCAAGAGCTCGGTGGTGTTGACAAGCCGCGGCTGCCCGTCCGGCCCGGTGCCCGGCAGGATCTCGGAGACCGGCGAGACGAACTCGAACTCGTTGAAATCGCCCAACACGGCGAGGCCGAGATCCTGGAGCGCCCCGGAGGTGTAGGTCTCGATGATGCCGTCGAGGGCCGCGGCCTGGGCCTGACGCGCGTCGAGCGAGCCGTTCACGGCCACCTCCTCCTGGCGCGCCTCGAAAGGCTGCTCGACGCCGAGAATGGGGGCCGAGCCGCCTTTCGAGGAGAAATGCGCGTTGACCACCAGAAAGTCGGTGCCCGGCGTGCCCACGCCGCCGGGGTCCGGCGCCGCGAGGCCGGTGAAGCGGAACTCCGCCGCGATGGGGAGCCGCGCGCCGGCGAAGGCCTCGCCCTCCTCCTGAAGGCCCGCGAACTCGGGCAGGTTGCCCGTCTGCTCGGTGGCCACGCGCGCGGGGTTGTAGAGGAAGGCGGTGCGGATGTTGCCGCCGGGCTGGCCGCCGCTCGCGCCGTCCACGATCAAGTCGTTGTCGATGAATGCATAGGCCGGGCCGCCGGCGGCGAGGATCGCGTCGACCAGAAGCTGGAGCGTGACGTCGGCCGCGACCGTGCCGTCGTCGTCCGAGCCCGAATTGTCCTGCACCTCCTGAAGGCCGATCACGTCGGGCGAGGCGAGGTTGTCGACGATGTGGGCGGCGATGGCGTCGAAGCGACCATCCGCAAGATCTGTGTCGCCGTCGTCCTCGTTCGGATCGAGGTTGAGCACGTTGTAGGTGGCGAGGGTGAGGGTGCGCGCGTCGCGAAGCACCGAGGTCGTCTCGGCGCCGAGGAGCGGGCCCTCGGTCACGGCGAACTCGGTGGTGGGCACCACCTGGAAGTTGCCGAACTCGTAGGAGATCACGCCGCGCACGCCGGCGACGCCGATCAGCGTGTCGATCACCGGGGCCTCGTCGGGCGCCGGCGCGCCGCCCAGGGGGTCGGCGCCTTCGAGATCCGCGTCGACGTCGATCTGGATCTTCTCGGGATTGAAGTCGTCCGGCGAAATGTTGAGCGTGCCGCGGTCCGAGAGCCCGCTGGCCGCCGCCTCGTCCGCCACGATGAAGATTTCGCCGAAGCGGTTGGTGCCCGAGACCGCGACGCCCGTCGGGATCTCGACGAGCATGCCCTCGAGGCTCTCGAAGAAGTCGATGCCGTCGCCCTCGGGGTCGAACTCGGCGAAGGCGTCGTCGTCGATCACCTCGGAGGGCGGCAAGCGGCCGTCGGCGCCGAGGATCGTCTCCGCGATCTCGATGACGACCGTGGGCGCCGGGCTTTGATAGGCCACGCTCTCGGCCAGGAGCGTGGTCGTCGGCAGGTTGCGCGAGCCGGTGCCGCCGGGGAACACCTCGGCCACATGCCCCACCACCTCGACGATGGCGCCGCCGATGAGGTCCTCCCGCCGGCCGGTCTCGACGAAGATCGCGTCGGAGGTGGCGATGTCCCCATCGCCTTGCGGGTCCTGCAGATAGAACCCGTCGGAGGTGATGGCGGTGACCACGCCGAAGGTGGCGACGCGGTCGCCCACCACCCGGCCTGTGTCCTCGGGCAACGCCGCGAGGTCGAGATCGACGAAGGGCGAGACATGCCCCGCCCCCTGGATCTCCATGATGCGGATCGGCTCGGGCGGTGTGATCGCCGCCACCTGGCCGCGGAGCTCTGCCGTGAGCGGCAGATCGAACGCGTTGGTCTGGACCTCGACGTAGATCTCCCCGGCCAAGAGCGCGTCGCGCACCTCCGAGAGGGCCGCGCTGTCGATCCCGTCGCGCACCCCATCGCCGCCGTCATTGGCGTCGAGATCGTCCCACACGCCGGAGATCACCTCGGCGTCATAGTCGATCTCCAGCTGGGCGTCGTCCATCCGCGGCAGGCCGAAGACGTTGAGCGCATGCGGGCCGTTCTGGCCAACGGCCCCGATGCGGAACTGAATGCCCGTCACGTCGTTCGCCTCCACCCGCTCCGTCGGCTCCTCCACGAGGTCGAGCCCGTCGAGCGCGATGCGGTAGCGAAGGACCTCCTCGCCGTTCTCGGTGTCGAGCACCGCGCTCACCCGGCCGGAGGCGCCGGAACCGGTGGGGGCCGACGCGCCGGGCTGGGGCACCACCTCGGCGGGCGAGAGGACATTCGCCATGGGCTCGGCCGGCGGCGTGTTGGGCGCACCGGGCGTGTCGTCGGAGAAGCTGCCGAATTCGAGGGGCACGAAGGCGCCCGACCCATCCGGCCGCGCGGCGAGGCCTGCCGGTGCGAAGTCGCCGTCCGGCCCCACCAGGGTGGCGGCGTAGGAACGATCGGGCGTCCCGTCGCCGTCGATCAGTGAGACGCCGTCGAGCACCGTCGTCCAGGGGGTGATGTCGAGCACGCCGTCATCGTCGGTGTCGAGGTCGTCATCCGCCGCCCCGGTGAAGCCCTCGACAAGGAGGAAGGTCGAGGGCGAGCCGAAGAAATCCAGCTCGGCCGCCAGATCGCCCGGGTCGAGGGCGGCGCCCCCATTCGGATTGGCGAGGAGGAAGATCCCGTCCCCATCCGTGATGCCGGCGCCGAGATCCACCGCGAAATCCACCTGCCCTGGGGCGAACTCGCCCGACAGAACCACGAGCGTCAGCCCGGTGAGGCCGGTGTCCGGGGTCGCGACGATCTCGACGAAATTCGAGGTGTCATCGCTGTCGCCGGGGCTGGAGATGCGGAGCTCGTTGATCTGCATAGGGCGGGGTCCTTCTGACCGTGGGCGGGGGTAGAGTGATATCATAACCCCTGCGGCCTCGGAAGGCGCCCGATCAGGCGACGACCTCGACCATCGCCCGTCCGGTCGCGGTGCGTCCCGCCCCGTCGCGGTAGGTGACGGCGAAGGAGGCGGGCCCGGGCTCGGCCCCGGCGGTGAAGAAGACGTTGCCCGCCTGGTCGCCCGTGCCGAGGCGCACCTGGCCACCCACGGGATCGGAGACGGCGACAATCGCAACCGGCCCCTCGCCCCGCTGGGCCCCGGTGAGCGCGGCGCCGACGATGCCGAAAGTGCTCCCCGCCGGCACGAGCTGGGGGAAGGCGACCGGCCGGGCCTCGAACCCGGCCGCGAGCGTCGCGTCCCACAGGAGGAGGCGCTGGCCGTCGCCCGCCTGGCCTTCGGGCGCAACGGCCGCCTCGGAGACCTCGAAGACGAGCGCGTCCACCGCGTCCCGGGCCTCAGGGGCGAGGGCCGCGAGGTCCACCGCCGCGGTGCCGGTGAAGTGGCCGAGATCGGTGCGGCCCGTCTCCGCGTCCTCCAGCCAAAGGCGGAAGCCCGCCGCCGCGCCTTGGCCGAGCGCCTGGGTCGCCGCGCGCACCTCCAACCGGTCGTGCCCCGACCAGTCTTGCCCGCCGAGATCGAGGCGAAGTTCGGCTCTGCCGCCGGCGGGGCCCTCCGCCGTGGCGTCCCAGAAGACGATGCTGTCCGCCTGATCCTCCCAGGCCGGCACGGGCGCGGCCGCAGCCATGCCGGTGCCCGAGGCCGAGAGCCGCGGATCCGGCGCCTCGAAATCCGTCACCATCGGCGCGCCCGGGCGGCCCGTGAGGACGGTGACGCCGGCGACGAACCGGTGGTCCGCCGGGTGGCCGATCGCCGCGCGGAACCGGGGGTCCGCCTCCTCCTCGTCGGCCACGAGGCGGAGGACGACCGTCGTGCCCTCGCGAAGAACCGCGGTGCCCTCGGCGGCCATAAGCTCGGCGCGGGAGGCGACCTCCTCGGCCCCGACCACCGTGGCCTCGGAGGGCATGCCCGGGAGCTCGACCAGCACCACGTCGCCCGCTTCGGCAAAGCGGAGCGAGAGGGTGAGCGCGCCCGGAATCTCTGGATAGGCGAGGCGGTAGGTGTGGGGGCCGTTCAGCGCGACCGAGGTCTGGTGGTAGGTGCCGAAGGTGCCCGCATCCGCCACCTCGGCGCCGTCGGAGCGGCTCCAGCGCACCACCTCCGACTGGCCCGGAGCCACATCCGTGTGCGCCTGGAGGAGGCCGACATCGCCCTCGACCAGCCAGGCGCCCCAGACCTCGCGCCGCGCGGCCGTGTCGGGAATGTGGAGCCGGCTCTCCCGGCCCTCGGCGTCCACCAGGATCGGCATCACTCGGGCGCCGGGCTGGCCAGTCAGCGTGCCGTCGAGATCGAGGAGGCCGGAGGACCACATATGCCCCTCCCACCGCTCGGGCGCGAAATCCACCCGGCCCCGGGCACTCACATCCTCGAAGCTGAGGCCGGAGACGACATGCGCCGTGGATTTCTGCGCGGCGCCGTTGGTCTGGAAGGCGGCGTCGAGGTCGGTGAAGCCTGCAAAATGGGTGTCCACCACCCCCGAGGGGCCGTCGTAGATGGAATGCCCGCGGAAATACCGGCCGTTGTAGGGGTCCGGCAGCGAGCGGCCCTGAGCGATCTCCACCGGCGTCTCCGGCGTGCCGATATTGGCCGAGCGGCCGACCACCAGGCTGTCGTGCATCACTTGGTTGTACGAGAAGAAGGTGGCCCGCGCGTTGTCCGCCGACTGTATCTCGTGAAACTCGATGCCGGCCGCACGGACCCAGATCGCCCGGTCCGCGGATTTGTAGGAGGTGAAATCGCGGATCACCGCATCGCCCGCGGGGTGGTACTCGCTCTCGACGAAGACACCCGTTTCGGGGTCCGCATGGCCGTCGATCGCGAGATTGGCGAAGCCGTTGGAGTGGGCGACATTGCCCTCGAACCGGCCGAGCGGCAGCCGGTCCGCCCCCGGCCCCGGCGCGATCCAGAAGCCGCCATGGTCCGACCCCGCGGCCGCGTTGTCGACGAACACATTGTCCGGATTGGTGATCCAGAAGGTGGCGACATGGGTGGCGTCGGTCGGGGTCACGGCGGTCGCGGGATCCGCCGCATGGGTCACGAGGCCCAGATTGCGGAGGAAGCGGTTTCCGGTCTCCGTCCCGTCCTCGAGGAAGTAGGTGTGGCCGATCGTGTCGTAGGCGACGTTGTCGGCCACGGTCACGTTGTGGGTGCCGTGGACCGTGACGGCGCGGTTGTAGCTCTCATGGAAGGCGCTGTCGGTCACCCACTGGCCCGCCGCGTCGCCCGCCAGGTGCCAGTGCACCGGGTAGCGGCCGAGCGCCCCCTCCTGCCCCATGCGGAAGAACTCCACCCCGGAGATGCGGAGCTCCGCGCCCGCCATCACCATGGTGTGACCGCCGAAGCCGTCGAGATGGGCGTCCGCGTCGCCCCGGATCACGATGTTGCGCGAGAGGAGGCCGACCTCGGCGCGGGTGTCGAGCACACGGCCCTCGGCATAGCTCTGCAGCGCGCCGAAATGCATGACCTCGAGCGCCCGGTCGAGGGTGAGCCGGCGGCCGTCGGCGGACACTTCGAGGATGGTCGCGGTCTCGGCCTGGTGCATGTCGAAATCGGTGGAGGCGAGGACGATCCGGTCGCCCGCGCGCCAGCCGGCGTCGGCCTCCAGCACGATCTCCCGGGCGCCGGCCTCGGCGGTCTCGGCAAGGCGCGTCCAGTCGGTCTTGGCCGCATCCGCGCCCCAGATCTCGATGGTCGAGCCCGCACCCATGGCCATGAGGGCGCCGGAGGCGGCGGCGTCCATCTCCGCGCCGGCACAGCGGCAGGTGCCGCCGGTGACCGGGCAGGGCTCCCCATGGGCCCCATGGGCGGCGTCGATCTTGGCCGGGTCGTCCGGGTCGCCCGTGAGCGTCAGGGTGAAGCGGCTGGCATGGGGGTCGTCCTCCGAGCCCACCTGGAACTCGCCGCCGCACATCGCCATGAGCCAGCCGGTCTCGAGCGCGAGATCCCGGCCGTCCTCGACCAGAAGCGTGCCGTGGACCATGACGCCGGCCACCTCGGCATCCGCGTCGAGAAGGACGGTGCGGCCCTCCTCGATCACCACCACATCCCCCGGGCCGGGCAGCGCACCGCCCCAGGTCGCGGGGTCGGACCAGCGCTCGACCAGGCCCTCGCCGGCGGGCGCCTCGGCGGCGGGGACGCCAAGCCCCCCCAGATGGAAGGGCACAAGCGCGACGGTCTCGCCGATATGCCGGATCTCTTGGTCGGCGGAGCCCTCCTCGACCAGACGCACCTCGCCCGCGGCGCGGTCCAGAAGGGTGGTTGCAGTGTCTCGGCCGTTGGTGGTCTGCATCTCCGCGAGGAGAACCTCCGCCTCCGAAGGCGCGGGGGTGCTGAGATGCGTGACGTCCTCGAGCGCCGCGGCGTCCGACACCGCGATCCATCCGAGGCTCGCGGCGACCGCGCCCGTGGCGGCCTCCTCCTGCTGGAGCGAGACCTCGAAGCCCGAGCCCTCGACCGCGCGGAGGCGGGTGGCCGTGGCGCCGTTGGTCTCGGAGAGAGTCTGGGCGAGCACCGCGGGGGCCTCGCCAAAATCCTCGGCAAACTCGATTTCGGCAAAGCGCAGGCCGCCGGGGGTGGCGAGCGCGGCCCGCCCCGCCTCGATCACCCGGCCGTCCGAGAGCTCGTGCCGCCCCTCCGAGACCGCGACCCAGGCGATGGTCTCGGCCGTGTGGGCGCCGTCGAGATACTCCCACTCGTCGAGCTGGATCTCGAAGCCCGTGGCGTCGAGGCCGCGGATCGCGACCGTGTAGGGGTGCGCGCCATGGGCCGTCTGCGGCCGGGCGACGACCACCGGGTCCGCGACCTCCCGCTCGAACTCCACGCGGTGCCAGCGGTCCCCGTCCGGCTGCCCGAAGGTGAGCGTGCCCACCTCGCCGATCCAATCCTCGTCCATCCGCCGCTCCCCCTTGACCCGAAGCGGGACAGGGAAAGCGCCGTCGCCTCCGTCCCGAGGGGGACCGAGCAAAGGCGGTGCCAGCGATGGATCAGAGGAAGAGGATGGTCCCGTCGTCGGCGATCTCGCCGGGGCGGACGCCTTGGAGCGTGACGACATCGCCCGGATCCGCGCTGTGGCCGAGGGTGAGCCAGCCCGCGGGGTCCGTGCCTTGGGTGAGGTCGGCGAAGCGTGCGACCCCGCCGGTGAAGACGAGGGTCTCGACGCCAGGCAGGTAGTCGAAGACGAGATCGGCCCCATCGCCCGCGGCGAAGAGGAAACGGTCGATGCCCGCATCGCCCGCCAGCCGGTCGGGCCCGGGGCCGCCGGAGAGGGTGTCGTCGTCCGCGCCGCCGAAGACGCTGTCCGCCCCGGCGTCGCCCGCGAGGAGATCGGCGCCGGGGCCGCCGAGGACCGCGTCGTCCTCCGCCCCGCCGGAGAGCGTGTCTGCGCCCGCCTCGCCGTCGAGGGCGTCCGCGCCGGGGCCACCCTCCAACCGGTCGTCGCCCTCCCGGCCCGCGAGCGCGTCGGCGCCCTCCCCGCCCTCCAGGGTGTCCGAGCCGGACCCGCCGCGGAGGGTGTCGTTCCCCCCCTCGCCGAGCACCCGGTCGTCGTCCTCGTTGCCGTCGAGGAGGTCGTCGCCGGGGCCGCCGAGGATCGTGTCGCCTCCCGCCTCGCCGAACACCCGGTCGGGCCCCTCCCCGGCCAGAACGCTGTCGTCGCCCGTCCCGCCCTGGATGCGGTCGAACCCGGCGCCGCCCTCCACCGTGTCCGCGCCCGGGCCGGCGATCACGATGTCGTCGTCCGGGCCGGCCTCGACCCGGTCGTCCCCGGCGCCACCGTCGATGAAGTCCGGGCCCGCGCCGCCCCGGAGCGTGTCGGCCCCGTCGCCGCCATAGACGGCGTCGTTGCCTTCCCCACCCTCCAGAAGGTCGTCCCCCGCGCCGCCATCCACCGTGTCGCGCCGGTCCCCGCCGAGGAGCGTGTCGTTGCCCGCATTGCCGCCGAGGAGGTCGAAGCCCGGGCCGCCCTCGAGGAGGTCCGCCCCATCCTCGCCGTAGAGGGTGTCGGCCCCGCCCTCGCCGCGCAGCGTGTCGGCCCCCGGCCCGCCGTTCAGCACATCCCCCTGCCCCGCGAGCCCGTCGCCGAGATCGCCCTCGAGGAGGTCGTCCCCCTCCTGGCCGAGGAGCGTGTCGAAGCCCGGGCCGCCGAGGAGCCGGTCCCCGCCCGCCTCACCGAAGAGGCGGTCGTCGTCGCCCCCGCCCGAGAGGTCGTCCCGCCCGCCGCCGCCGCGGAGCCGGTCCGCCCCGCCGAGGCCCGTGAGCGTGTCGTCGTCGAGCTCGCCGAGGAGGGTGTCCGCCGCCTCCGTGCCCAGAAGGTCGAGGCCGGGGCGGGAGAGCGTGACGGCGATCGGCGCGGAGGCGTTGTTGGCCGGGTCGGCCTCATCGAGCGCGCCGTCCGGGTCCGCCAGCGCGGCGACCCAGTAGGTGCCGGAGGGCAGATCGAGCGGGGCCGTGAAGGGCGCGGGCGCCAGGGTCGCCGCTTGTCCCGCGCCGAGGAGACCGGTGGGCGGGGCCTGTGCCAGGAGCCGGTCCTCCGCCGTCACCTGCCCGTCCTCCGAGAGATACAGGCCGGAGCCCACCGGCGGCGCGAGTGCCGCGCCCGCGTTGACGATCTCCCAGGCGGCGGCGACGCTCTCTCCGGGGGCCCAGCCGAGGCTCGAGAGGACGAGGCCCGACGCGGTGGCGTCCGGGCGGGCCGCAACCTCCAGGCTCTGCGCCAGAAGCCCGGTGTTGTTCGCATCGGAAAACTCCGGCGCGGGGTCCGCGAGGATCCAGCCGACCCGGTAGAAGCCCGAAGGCACCGAGGCCGGCAGCGCAATCTCCACCGCCACCGTCCGCCGCTCGAAGGGCGCGAGGGGGGCAAGCGCGACGCGCCCGATCTCGAGGTCGATCTCCGTGATCGTCGCATTGCCGGAGAGATACGCCGTCAGCACCGGCGCCGCGGCCGGGGCGGTGCCGAGATTGGCGACCGCCACGGTGAGCGTCGCCGCCCCCCCGGCCGCCAGCGCGGGCGTGGAGAGGGCCGCCGTCTCCTCGGCAAAGACCGTGTCGGCATCCGCGAGATCCGGCCGGTCGTCCGGCGGCAGGGTGATGCGGTCGAGATCGATCCACTCATCGATGAGGGTGAGGGCGGCCTCGGTCAGCCGCACGCCCGAGTTCTCGGCGCCGGGGGCGCTCGGGTCGGCCGCGCCCGAGGTGTGGACCCCCAGCACCTCCCGCCTCCCGGAGCCCGAGAAGGTCTGCCAGATGGGCGCCCCGCTCATGCCGCCGGCCGTGTCCAGCGTGCCGGCGTAGAAGAGCCGGTCCTCCGTTGCGCGCGCGATCGTGCCGGCGGCGGCGTAGAGCGTCCGCCCGCTTTCGAGATCGCCCGGAAAGCCCGCGAGCGTGACCGGCGCGCCCTCGGGCGCCAGCGGCGCGGCGAGGTCGAGCGTGCCGATGGCGGTGCCGAGGCTCCGGTCGAGCGTCACCAGCGCCCAGTCCGCGCCCGGGTCCTCTCCCTCGAGCCAGGCCTCGGGCGCGCGCCAGGCCACGGCCTCGGCTCGGCCGAAGGGCTCGACGGCGCCGTCCTGACCGGGTGCGACCGTGATGGCGCTTGCCCAGCCGTCGCCGCCGAAGGCGTCCGAATGCACGACATGGCCGGCCGTGAGGAGGTGAGAGGGCCCCACAAGCACGCCGGTGCCCTGCACCGTGCCCGCGGGCGTGTCCGCCACCACCCGAGCGATCGTCGCCCAGGGAAACGCCGCGCTCTCGGCCACGCGCACCCGGTCGTCCGTGCCGATCACGCTCTCGCGCACCGGAGCGCCCGCCGCCGCCTCTTGCGCCATTCTCCCGCCTCCCAGGTTCTCGCGGCCCGAGAGAGCCCCATTGCGGTTGCCATCCGGTTAAGCCGCATAGCCCCCCTTAACCGCAGATCTTTCCCTCCCATTGGCCACGCTTTCACACGGATCCTCCACCTCAGCGCGCGATCCTCCGCCCCGGGTGAGCATTGGGGGGAGGATCCATGTCCTTCGAGATCGAGTTCGACTTCCGGTTCGACACCGAGGGCTTCTTCGACAATTCCGCGGCGCGGGCCGCGCTTGAGGCGGCCGCCGACATCTGGGAGGGCGTGATCGGCGACGAGTTCGAGCGGGTGCCGGCGGGGGTGGCCTTCTTCGTCTCCAACCCGAGCACCGGCGAGACCGAGGAGGTGATCCTGGAGGAGGAGATCGACGACCTCCTCATCTTCATGGGCGCGAGTGAGGCCCCCTTCGGCCTCGCGCTCGACGCGGACGCGGCCGCCCTGCCGGAGGGTCTCTCCTGCGGCTGCTCGGTCTGCACCGGCGCCCATGCGGAGCACCACGGCGCGGACGCCGCCGCCGGGGCCCTTGCCCGCGCCGGCTATTCGGGCTTCGGCGCCTCGGGGGATGCGCTCAACGCGCGCATCACCTCGAACTTCCGCGGCCAGGGGCCGGCCACGGATTTCGAGCCCTATGCCGGCGTCTTCGGCGTCAACACGAGCTACAACTGGAGCTTCGACCTCGCCGGGCCCGTGGCGGGCACCTTCGATTTCCTCACCGTCGCGGTCCACGAGATCGGCCATGTGCTGGGCCTCGGCACCGCCCCTGCCTTCGACCGCTGGGTGGACGGCGCCTTCTTCGGGCCGAACGCCACCGCGGCCAATGGCGGCGCGCCCGTGCCCATGACCGGCGACGGCGCCCATGTGGCGGCCGGCCATGCGGGCGACAGCGTGGTGATGGACCCCTCCATCGGGGCGGGCCAGCGCGTCGACCTGTCGGCCATCGATATCGGCCTGCTCGCCGATATCGGCTATGAGGTGGCGAACACCGTGAAGCAGGGCACCCTCTTCGCCATCACCACCGAGGGGGACGACGCCACCGTGTTCGGCACCGTCGTGGCGGACGCCATCGACGGCCTCGGGGGCGACGACCGGATCCAGGGCGACCGGGGCGACGACACGCTCGCGGGCGGCACCGGGGCCGACACCCTCTTCGGCCAGGACGGGGCGGACCACCTTCTGGGCGATGCGGGGGCCGATTTCCTCCTGGGCGGCGACGGGGCGGACCGGCTCACCGGCGGGGCCGGGGCCGACACGCTCTACGGCGACGCGGACACGGACGTGTTCGTCGCGACCGAGGGCGGCGGGGCGGACACGATCGGCGATTTCGACCTCGCCACCGAGACCATCGAGATCGCCGCAGGCTTCGGCTTCGCCACCGCCGCCGAGGTGCTGGCCACGGCGACGAAGCCCTTCTCCAACGTCACCCGCCTCACCCTCGCGCCCACGGTCACGCTCGACATCTTCCACGCCAGCCAGTCGGGCACCCCCCTCACCGAGGCCAACATCGTGGTGCTGAGCTCAGAGCCCGCCAACCAGGCGCCCACGGCCGCCCCGGACACGGCGAGCGTGACCGCGGGGGGCACGGTGCTCATCGACGTCCTGGGCAACGACACTGATCCCGACCAGGACCCGCTCGCGATCGCGGCCGTCGGCACGCCGGGCGGCGGCACCGTGGAGATCGTCGACGGCCTCCTCCGCTACACCGCGGCCGAGGGCTTCGCGGGCCTCGACCAGTTCGACTACGCCATCTCAGACGGCCGCGGCGGCGGCTCCGGCAGCTTCGTGAGCGTGACCGTGACGCCGGGCTCCCAGCTGCGCATCGGCACCGGAGAGGCCGACGCGCTGACCGCCGGGGACGCGGGCGACACGCTGCGCGGCTTCGAGGGCGGCGACACCCTCACCGGCGCCGCGGGGGCCGACACCCTGGAGGGCGGCGGCGACGACGACCGTCTCTTCGGCGAGGGCGGCGGCGATCTCCTCGAGGGCGGCCCCGGCTTCGACACCCTCCTCGGCCAGGCCGGCAACGACACGCTCTCGGGCGATTTCGGCTCGCCCACCGCGGGGCAGAGCGATCTTCTCAATGGCGGAGAGGGCGACGATCTTCTCGAGGGCAACGGGGGCGCGGACACCCTCCAGGGCGACATCGGGGCGGACACGCTCCTCGGCGCGCAGGGCTTTGATGTCCTCAACGGTGGCGACGGGGCGGACAGTCTCTCCGGCGGCACCGAGGCCGACACGCTCAACGGCGACGCCGGCGACGATACGCTCTCGGGCGGCGACGGCAAGGACGCCCTCAACGGCGGCGCGGGCGCGGATGTGATCTCCGGCGACGCGGACAACGACCGGATCGACGGCGGCGGCGAGGCCGACGATCTCTCTGGCGGCGCGGGAGCGGACACGCTTCTGGGCGGCGCGGGGGCGGACACCCTCTCGGGCGGCGCCGAGCGCGACATCCTCCGCGGCGGGACGGAGGGGGATCTCCTTCTCGGCGGCGACGGCGCGGACCGGATCTACGGAGAGGCGGGGGCGGACCGCGTGGAGGCCGGGAGCGAGGCCGACCTCGTCTTCGGCGGCGGGGAGGGCGACACCCTCCTCGGCGAGGGCGGGGCCGACACCCTCCGCGGCGAGGAGGGCGACGACCGGCTGGAAGGTGGCGCGGACGCCGACCGCCTCGCGGGCGACGGCGGCGCGGACACTCTCCTCGGTGGCGCGGGCGCGGATCGGCTCGACGGGAGCGACGACGCTGACACGCTCGAGGGCGGCACGGAGGGCGACACGCTCTTCGGCGGGCTCGGCGGCGACCGACTCTCCGGGGACGAGGGCGTCGACGTTCTCCGCGGCCAGGGCGGCGACGACACGCTGATCGGCGGCACGGGCGATGACCGGATGGGCGGCGACGCGGGCGCGGATGTCTTCGTGTTCGCCGCCGGCGACGGCAAGGACCTCGTCTTCGATTTCACGCAAGGGCTCGACACGCTCCACTTCGTCGGCGGCCCCGCGAGCTTTGGCGATCTCGCGATCGGCACCGACGGGCTCGGCCGCGCGACGATCGCCTACAGCGCGGATCCGGCGGATTTCGTGATCCTCGAGGGGGTGTCGGGCGCGGCGCTGACGGCGGCGGATGTGGAGTTTTCCTGAGATAGGTGCCGCGGTTAATCCTTTGGTTACCATATTGGGAAATGATGAGGAGGGTTATGTCGAGGCGGGGCGATGCGCGACGACGAGGGGGACGGCACTGGAGCCGGTCCGGGCGTGTGTGTGCCTGGGACCGGCCCGCGATTTGAGGAGGCGCAGGCGCCGGACCTCTTCGCGGGCGCGACGGACGCGGGCGCCGTGGCCTCGCCGTCCGGGTCAGGGTCCGGAGAGGCCGCCCGGCCCGCGGTGGAGGGGCCGCACCACCTTCACCACCGCTCCCGGCTTCGGGCGCGGTTTCTGTCCGCCGGGCCCGCCGGCGTGGCGGACTATGAGATGCTGGAGCTCGTCCTCTTCCGGGCGATCCCTCGGCGCGACGTGAAACCCCTGGCCAAGCGCCTCCTCGCCCAGTTCGGCGACTTCAACGGCGTCATCTCGGCCCCACCGCCCCGCCTGGCCGAGATCCAAGGCGTGGGGGACGCGGTGATCTGCGAGCTCAAGATCGTGGAGGCCGCGGCCCACCGGCTCGCCCGCGCGCGGGTCATGAACCGCCCCGCGCTCTCCTCCTGGGACGCACTGATGGACTATTGCAAGACCACTATGGCGCATCGGGAGACCGAGCAGTTCCGCATCCTCTTTCTCGACCGCAAGAACATCCTGGTGGCCGATGAGGAGCAAGCCCGCGGCACCGTCGATCACGTGCCCGTCTACCCCCGCGAGGTGGTGAAGCGCGCGCTCGAGCTCAACGCCTCGGCCCTCATCCTCGTGCACAACCACCCCTCGGGCGATCCCACGCCCAGCCAAACGGATGTGGAGATGACCCGGCGGATCGACGACGCGGCCAAGAGCGTCGGCATCGTGATCCACGACCATGTGGTCGTCGGCAAGGCCAGCGATGCGAGTTTCCGGGCGCTCGGCCTCCTCTGAGATGCCTTGATGTGTGTCAACGCAAGGTGACGCCACCGATGCTGTCCTAGCCTGACAAAACTCGGGAGGCGGCGCATGCGGATCGTTCTGATACACCCCAACTACCATTCGGGCGGCGCGGAGATCGCCGGCAACTGGCCGCCGGCCTGGGTGGCCTATCTCGCCGGCCCCCTCAAGGCCGCGGGCTACACCGACATCACCTTCATCGACGCGATGACCAACGATCTCACGGACGCGGAGATCGGCCGGCAGATCGCCGCCGCCAAGCCTGACATCGTGGGCGCAACCTCGATCACGCCCTCGATCTACAAGGCCGAGCGCGCGCTCGAGATCGCCCGCGAGGTGGCGCCCGACGCCGTCACCGTGCTGGGCGGGGTCCACGCCACCTTCATGTACAAGCAGGTGCTCTCCGAGGCGCCCTGGATCGACGCCATCGTCCGCGGCGAGGGGGAGGAGATCTTCCTCAATTTCGTGCGCGCGGTGGACGAGGGCCGCTGGCCCGCGGACCGGCGCCGGATCAAGGGCCTCGCCTTCCGCGACGCGACCACCGGCGAGATCGTCGCCACCCAGGCCGCACCCACGGTGAAAGATCTCGACGGGCTTGATCCGGACTGGTCGCTCCTCGACTGGGAGAAATACATCTACATCCCCCTCGGCACCCGGGTCGCCATTCCCAATATGGCGCGCGGCTGCCCCTTCACCTGCTCCTTTTGCTCGCAGTGGAAGTTTTGGCGGGACTACCGGGTGCGCGACCCCAGGAAGGTGGTCGACGAGATTGAGCGGCTGGTCGAGGACCACCAAGTCGGGTTCTTCATCCTCGCCGCAGAGGAGCCGACCATCAACCGCAAGAAATTCACCGAGTTCTGCGAGGAGCTGATCGCCCGCGGCCTCCCGGACAAGGTGAAATGGGGCATCAACACCCGCGTGACCGATATTATGCGCGACAAGGCGCTCCTGCCCCTCTGGCGGCGCGCGGGGCTCGTGCATGTCTCACTCGGCACCGAAGCCGCGGCGCAGATGAAACTCGACCGGTTCAACAAGGAGACCAAGGTTGCCAACAACCGCGAGGCCATCCGGCTCTTGCGCGAGGCCGACATCTTCACCGAGGCGCAGTTCATCGTCGGGCTCGACAACGAGACGCCCGAGACGCTTGAGGAGACCTACCGCTTAGCCCGTGAGTGGAACCCCGACCTCGCCAACTGGACGATGTAAACGCCCTGGCCGTTCTCACCCCTCTTCCAGGAGCTGGGCGACAAGGTCGAGGTGTTCGACTTCGAGAAGTACAACTTCGTCACGCCGATTATGAAACCCGAGGCGATGGACCGGGCGACGCTGCTCGACCGGGTGATGCACAACT
>CAYXPI010000046.1:0-22283 GCA_964467005.1 uncultured Limibaculum sp.
TGAAGTCGATCGACACGGCGATGAAGCTCGGGACCAACCACCCGATGGGCCCCCTCGAGCTCGCGGACTTCATCGGACTCGACACCTGCCTCTCGATCATGAACGTGCTGCATGACGGCCTGGCCGACACCAAATACCGGCCGTGCCCGCTGCTGACCAAATATGTGGAAGCCGGGTGGTACGGGCGGAAGGTCGGCCGCGGCTTCTACGACTATCGCGGCGAGACCCCGGTGCCCACGCGCTGATCAGCGCGGCGGCCGACCCGGCGTCTCGACCGGGAGAGAGATCTCGAGCGCGCGGAAGATGTCCTCAATCCGAAGCGGCTTGACGAGATACTCCGCGATCCCCGCAGCCTTCGCGGCCCGGCCCGGCCCGGCCCGGCCCGGCCCGGCCCGGCCCGGCCCGTGGCCAGGTCTTCGTTCGAGCTCATCATCACGATCCTGGGCGCGGCCGGGCCGAGGGCGGCGCCGATGGCGCGGGCGCTCTCGTTGCCTGTGAGATTGGGCATGTTGAGATCCATGACGACGAGGCCGGGCCGGTGCGCCAGGGTCTTCTCCACCGCGTCCTGGCCGTCGACGGCTGTGACGCAGGCGAGCTTGGCCAGCTCCACCATCTGGCGAATGACGAGGCGATTGACGTCGTTGTCGTCCGCGACCACGACAAGCGGCCGCGGACACTCGCAATCCATCACGTTCACCCAAGAGATTGTGGCGTTTTCAACTGTCCGAAAGGAACGGGGGGCGGCGGGGATAGGGCGCGGGGCGGGCGGGAGCGAGTCCCGCGGCCACGTGACTCCAAATCACGCCAAGTAGCTCAGACCTCGCCGCGGATGAGCCCGGAGCCGATGCCGCGGATCGCCGCCGTCGTTCGGTCGGTGACGCCGAGCTTGGTGAAGATGCGCCGCCGATGCGCGTCCACCGTGTGGGTGGAGAGGGCGAGGATCTCGGCGATCACGCTGTTGCTCTTGCCGCGGGCGATCCAGGTGACAGGCTCGCGCTCGCGGAGCGAGGGGCCTTGGACTCTCTGCGCGGGCGGGACGATCTCGCAATAGTGGAGATGGGCGAGCTGGCAGGCCATCTGAAGCTCGGCCAGCGCCTCCGGCTTCGGCCGTTGCCCGCTCCGGCCAAAGCCGAGCCCGAAACAGCCGTTGCGGAGATAAGGGCCGAATACCTGCACCCCGATGCCGTCGCCTTCTCGATCAGCTCGTTGAGACAGGAGGCCTGCGCCAGCGTGAGCTTCGTCAGCCGCTCGATATCGGACCACAAGAAGGGGGGACTGGAGCGCGAACTCCGGGATCGGATCGACCAGAGACCGCCGATCTTCGATGGAGTGGCACACCCGATCGGCGGTGAAACCCTCCACCATCACCACGGGCTCGCCGCGGGTTTTCTCGATGAGCGCGAATGATGTTAGCTCACCAGCGGAACATCCCGCTCGTGGAGAAATCTGAGAAGTGCGCGCCAAACATCGTCGGCCGTGATGGCCCTACGCAGGGCGCGCGCGAGATCATGCATCGGTCGGGGCTCCGAGCTCCCACTCCATAAAAGTGAGACCATCCTGAGGTGCCGATGGCGGCCATCCCCCTTAGGCGCGCACCCGTCTTCTGTTGAGGCGCAGGTGCCTCCGCGTTTCTTGCGCAAGCCGTAACAGTGAATTTTGTATGGCGGCGGTGGTGGCCGCGCGGAGCTCCGTTACATCTTGTCGCACAACCCGACGACCTCAGGCGTCGACTGACAGCCCGACGAAAGGAGACACCCCATGCGCCTCACCGCCCTCGCCGCCGCGACGACTCTGGCAGCCGCGGCCACCCTCGCCGCCCCGGCCTTCGCCGAGCCCTATGTGCTCGACAAAAGCCACGCCCATGTGAAGTTCTCGGTCGATCATCTGGGCTTCTCGCTCACCCACGGCCAGTTCCGCGAGTTCGACGCGGAGATCGACTTCGACCCGGAGAACGTCGAGGCTGCCCAGGTTCGCTTCGTGATCCAGGCCGCCTCGGTCGACACCTTCTGGGAGGCCCGTGACCAGCATATTCGCGGCAAGGACTTCTTCGACGTGGCCAACCACCCGGAGATCGTCTTCGAATCCACCAAGATCGTGAAGACCGGCGAGGACACCGCCGACATCACCGGCGACCTCACGCTCCGCGGCGAAACCCGGGAGATCACGCTCGACGCTACGCTCAACAAGATCGGCCCCTCGCCCTTCGACCCGACCAAGACGGTCGCGGGCTTCGCCGTCACGGGCGAGATCGACCGCACGGAGTTCGGCATCACCTACGCCGCGCCGGCGGTGGGCGTGATCATCCCGGTCGAGATCCATCTCGAAATGTCGCCTGCGAGCGCGAGCTGATGCGGCGGGCCCGGCATCTGATGGCGGCCGCGGCGGTGTGGCTCGCGGCCTCGGCCACGGGCCGGGCCGAGCCCACCCGATGGGTCGTGGCGCCTGAGCGATCCGAGATCGCGGTGGCGTTCACGCTCAACGGCAAGGAGGCGCGCGGCGTGTTCCAGAGCTTCTCGGGCAGCGGTCGGTTCGCGCCGGACGCGCCCGAGCGCGCGGAGCTCGAGATCCGGATCGACGCGGCGAGCATCGACCTCGGCATCGCCCTCTTCAGCGCCTATGCGGGCTCCGAGGAGTGGTTCTTCGTCGAGGCGCATCCCGAGGTCGTCTTCCGGCTCGACCGGCTGGAGCCGGACGGCGACGGTTACCGTGCGATCGGGGCGCTCACCATCCGTGGCGTGACGCTGCCCGCGCGGGGGCGCCTCGGCCTCGAGGTGGCCGGCGACGAGGCGCGCGCCCGCGGCGCGCTCGCGGTGGACCGGGAGGCCTACAATCTGGGCCTCGGTCCGTCCTCGGTGCTGGCCGAGATCAGTGAATATGTGGATGTTCGGTTCGACCTGGCGGCCCGCCGGGCCCCTGACATCGATTGAGCCAAGGGACGAAAGCGATGGCGTTGACCAACACGGCGACGGGCTGGGGGCTCGTTGCGCGACTGTTCCACTGGATCCTCGCGATCCTCATCGTGATGCAGGTGGCCGTGGGGCTCTATATGGTAGAGGTGATCGGAGAAGATCTGATCCAGCGCTTCAACCTCACGCAGACCCACAAGGCCTGGGGCTTCGTGGTGTTCGTGCTGGTGGCGCTGCGGATCCTCTGGCGGGCCGTGACGCGCGCCCCGGAGCCGCCTGAGATGCCGGCCTGGCAGCGGCGCGCCTCGCAGGCCTCGCATCTCATGCTCTACGCGCTCATGCTCGCGATCCCGATCACCGGATGGCTGATGGCCTCGGCCTCGCCCTACAACGACGCCGATGCGTATGTGCAGATCAGGAACCTGGTGACGCTGGAGTATCTCTTCGGGGCCGATCTGTTGGCAGCCCTCGGGGTCTCGGATCGGGTGCTGCTCGAGCTGCCCGACCCCTATCCGACGGGCGACGAGGCGCTGACGGAGACGCTTCTCAACCTCCATCTGGGTGCGGCGCTGGTGCTGACCGCGGTGCTGGCGTTGCATGTGGCGGCGGCGCTCAAGCACCAGTTCGTGGACCGGGACGGGCTCCTGCGGAAGATGATCCTGGGACGGTGAGGGGGCCCGCCGCGCCCGCCCCTGAGCCTCGGCACCCGGCCGGCACGCCGATCGGCCCACCCACGCGCGGCGGGCCGGTTGGCGTCGGCGCTCAGCTGCCGGAGGCGTCGTCGGGTTCCGTCATCTCGGCCAGCGCGCGGAGGAGCGCCTCGGCCTCGGCGCTGTCCCAATGCGCGTCGCCCACGAGGCGCGCGACCTCGCGGCCCTCCCGATCGAGGAGCAGGGTGACCGGGAGGCCCATGAGCTCGGCTGCCTTGGCGAGCGACCGGTCCCGGTCGTGATAGAGCCCGAGGCTCTCGATGCCCGTCCGTTCGTAGAAGGCCCGCGGCCGGTCGAGCGAGCCGAAATCGGTGGACACCGCGACGACGGCGACGGGCGCGTCCGTCACCGCGGCGGCCAGGCGGTCGATCGAGGGCATCTCGGCGAGGCAGGGCGGGCACCAGGTGGCCCAGAAGTTGACGAGCGCGACCCGGCCGTCGAAATCGCCGAGCGTGAGGGCCGCGCCGGCCTCGTCGTAGAACACCGCCTGGAGCGTGGGCTTGGGGGCGTCGTGAACCACGAGCTTGGACATTTCGCCGGTCGCGAGGGCCCGGAGCTCGTCGAGCTCGGCCGTCTCCAGCGCGGCCGCGTTTGCAGCGGCGGAGAGCGCAGTGTAGACGAAGGCTCCGAGGAGCCAGGCGGGGCGGGCGCAAGAGAGCGGTCGGCGGGTCATGTCAGGTCTCCCGGTGTGGCGGACGGAGGCGCGATGTCGGATCATAGCGGGGATGGCGCGCCGGGTCAGCGCCCGGAGGCTCAAGCGCCCAACACGATCTGGGGAGGGCGGTTCGCCGCCGCGCCGGACACGGTGATGCGCCGGATCAACGCCTCGATCGGGTTCGACCGGCGGTTTGCCGAGGAGGACATCGCCGGCAGCCGCGCCCATCTCGCCATGTTGGCCGCCCAAGGCATCCTCGGGCCGGCGGAGGCCGCGGCCATCGCCAAGGGGCTCGATCAGGTGGAGGTCGAGATCGCGGAGGGCCGGTTCGTCTTCTCCGAGGCGCTCGAGGACATCCATATGAACATCGAGAGCCGGCTTGCCGAGCTCATCGGTCCGGATGCTGGGCGGCTCCACACGGCGCGCTCGCGCAACGATCAGGTGGCGACGGATTTCCGGCTTTGGGTGAGGGGCTGGATCGACGCGACCGATGCGGGGCTCGCGGCGCTGCAACGGGCCCTTGTCGCCCAGGCCGAGCGGGGAGCGGCGTGGCCAATGCCGGGCTTCACCCATCTCCAGGTGGCGCAGCCGGTCACCTGGGGCCACCACATGCTCGCCTATGTGGAGATGATCGCGCGGGATCGAGGGCGGCTCCGGGACGCCCGCGTGCGGCTCAACGACTGCCCCCTCGGCGCCGCAGCGCTTGCGGGCACGGGCTTTCCCATCGACCGCGAGGCGACGGCCGCGGCGCTCGGCTTCGCCGGCCCGATGGCGAACTCGCTCGACGCGGTGTCGGACCGGGATTTCGTGCTCGAAACCCTTGCGGTGGCCACGATCTGCGCCACCCATCTCTCGCGCCTCGCAGAGGAGATCGTCGTCTTGACCTCGGCGCAGTTAGGCTTCGTCGCGCTGTCGGACAAGTTCTCCACCGGCTCCTCGATCATGCCGCAGAAGCGCAATCCGGATGCGGCGGAGCTGGTGCGCGCCAAGGTGGGGCGCATCGCTGGGGCACTCGTGGCGCTGGTGACGGTGATGAAGGGCCTGCCGCTCGCCTATTCCAAGGACATGCAGGAGGACAAGGAGCCTCTCTTCGACGCGGCGGATGCGCTCGCGATCGCGATCGCGGCGATGGAGGGGATGGTGCGCGACCTCGAGCCCGACCCTGAGCGGCTGAGAGCCGCGGCGGCCACCGGGTTCTCCACCGCCACGGATCTGGCGGACTGGCTGGTGCGGGAGGCGGGGCTGCCCTTCCGCGAGGCGCATCACGTCACTGGGCGGGCGGTGGCCGCGGCGGACGAGCGGGGCGTCGACCTTGCGGATCTGCCCATCGCCGCGCTTCAAGAGATCGAGCCGCGGATCACCGAGGAGGTGTTTTCCGTCCTCAGCGTCGAGGCCTCCGTCGCCTCGCGCCGGAGCTATGGCGGCACCGCGCCGGAGCGGGTGCGCGAACAGATCGCCCGCTGGCGGGAGATCCTGGCATGAAGGCCCTCGCCGTCCTCGCCTTGGCGCTCGGCCTCGCTCTCCTGCCCGCCGCCTGCGGCAAACGGGGCTCGCCCAAGCCCCCGCCGGGCGCCGCCGCGCAGCCCGCGCCGCCGCCATCCGAGGGCGTCCCTCCCGAGGGCGAGCTGCCGGGGGAGTGAGCGCGTGGATCATTTCGCTTACGCCGGCGGGCGGCTTCACGCCGAGGGGGTGCCGCTCGCGGAGATCGCCGCGTCGGTGGGCACGCCGGCCTATGTGTACTCCACCGCGACGCTCACCCGGCACTACCGCGTGTTCGAGGAGGCGCTGAGCGGCCTTCCCCATCTGATCGCCTATGCGCTCAAGGCCAACTCCAACCAGGCGGTCATCGCGACGCTCGCGCGGCTGGGCGCCGGGGCGGACGTTGTCTCGGGCGGGGAGCTTGCCCGGGCGCTCGCGGCCGGGGTGCCGGCGGAGAAGATCGTGTTCTCCGGCGTCGGCAAGACGGCGGAGGAGATGCGCATGGGGCTTGCCGCCGGAATCCGCCATTTCAACGTGGAGAGCTGGCCCGAGCTCGAAGCCCTCGACGGGGTTGCCCGGGCCATGGGTCGGCGGGCCAAGATTTGCCTCCGCGTCAACCCGGATGTGGATCCCGAGACCCATGCCAAGATCTCCACCGGCAAGGCGGAGACCAAATTCGGCGTGCCGGCGGAGGAGGCCTTCCAGGTCTTCGCCCGGGCGGCGAAGATGGACGGAGTGGAGGCGGTGGGCCTCGACGTCCATATCGGCTCCCAGCTCACGGGGCTCGCGCCCTTCGAGGCGGCCTTTCGCCGGGTGGCCGAGCTCACCGAAGGCCTCCGCGCCGAGGGCCATGAGGTCTCGCGCCTCGATCTCGGGGGCGGGCTCGGCATCCCTTACAAGGCGTCGAACACCGCGCCGCCACTGCCCTTCGACTACGGCGCCGTGATCCGCCGGACGGTGGGGCATTTGGGGTGCGAGATCGAGATCGAGCCGGGGCGCCTCATCGCGGGCAACGCGGGCGTCCTCCTCTCCCGTGTGATCTACCGGAAGGACGGGGCGGACCGCACCTTCCTCATCCTCGACGCGGCGATGAACGATCTCATCCGCCCGGCCATGTACGACGCGTGGCACGACATCGTGCCCGTGGACGAGCCCGCGCCCGGCGCGCCGGGCGGCCCGGTCGACATCGTGGGCCCGGTCTGCGAGACCGGCGACATCTTCGCCGCGGCGCGAGAGCTTCCCCATCTCGGCCAAGGCGATCTCGTCGCCTTCCGATCGGCGGGCGCTTACGGGGCGGTGATGGCTTCGGAATACAATTCCAGACCGCTGGTGCCCGAAGTCCTTGTGAATCGGACTGAATTTGCCGTGATCCGTCCGCGCCCCACATTGGACGAGATGATCGCGCGTGATAGGCTCCCTCCTTGGATGACCGGTTGAGGCGCCGAGCGCGCCGCACGATGGAGGGCCGCATGACGACCCAAAAGACGTCCGACCTCTTCGCCCGTCCGCGAGGTTTTGCCCGGAAGATCCGGCGCGCGCTGTCGCTCTCCAGCCTCGCGCTCTGGGCCGAGGCGCTCTCGGCCGCGCTCTGGCCCGTCTTCAGCGTGCTCTGCCTCGCCGCCGCGGCGGCGGTCCTGGGCCTGTTCGACGCGCTCGGGCCCTGGGGCCACTGGGCGGCGTTGGCGGGTGTGGCGGCGGCGGCGCTGGCCGCGTTTGTCTGGGGTGTGGGCTCTGTGCGGCTGCCGGACCGGGGCTCCGCCCTCCGGCGCCTCGATGCGAGCCGGCCGGAGCGCCCGCTCTCGGTTCTGACCGACCGTCTGGCGCCCACCGCCGCCTCGAACGACGTGGCCCGCGCCCTCTGGGTCGAGCATCAGCGCCGGGCGGAGGCCGCGGCGGGCGGGCTCTCGGTTCGGGCGCCGGATCTGCGCCTCGCGCGGCGCGATCGGTGGGCTCTGCGCCTCGCCGCGCCGGTTCTGCTCGCGGGTGCGCTTCTCGGAGCGGGGGGCTCGGCGCCGGATCGGCTGGCCGCGGCTCTCGCGCCCGGGGGGGCGGGGACGGACAGCCTGGCGGGGCTCGCCGCGGAGCCAGCGGTCGAGGCCTGGGCGGTGCCGCCCGCTTACACCCGCGCCGAGACCGTGTATCTCAATCGGGTGGACACCGCGCAGGCCCCGCTCTCCCTGCCGCAGGGGACCGAGATCACCATCCGCGCCACGGGGATGGCGGAGGCCCCGGCGGTGGAGCTTGCCCTCCTCGATGTGGGCGGGGGCACGGGCGCGCCCGGTTTCGTCTCCCTCGGCGGCGGGCTCCACGAGGCGACAGGCGTGCTCGCCCGGTCGGGTCGCCTCGCCATCGGCCCGGCCGAGGCGCCCATGGCCGCCTGGGAGATCACGATGATCCCGGACGCCGCGCCCGAGATCGAGCTGGCGGACCTGCCGCGCGCCGGCGCAAACCGCGCGCTCGAACTCGGCTTCACCGCGCGGGACGACCACGGCGTCGTCGCCGCCTGGGCCGTGATCTCGCTGCCCGACCCCGCCGTGGAGCGGGCCGAGATTCCGCCGATCGAGTTCGGCTTGCCGCTGCCCATCTCGGGCGACGCGACGGAGGTGACCGATCGGGCGATCGAGGACCTCACCGAGCATCCGTGGGCGGGCGCCGAGGTGGAGATCGTGCTGCACGCCGAGGACGGCGCGGGGCAGAAGGCCGAGACCGCGCCCCATCGCTTCCGCCTGCCGGAGCGGCGGTTCACCGACCCTCTGGCCCGGGCCCTCGCCGAGCAGCGGCGGGAGCTTCTCCTCGATTATGGCGGCGCGGCGCGGGTGCTCGACAGCGTGCAGTCCGTGACCCGGCTGCCCGAGGAGGTGTTCGACAACCATGCCGGCGCCTATGTCGCCGTGCGTCTCGCGCTCCGTCGCCTGGCTCCCGCCATCGTGGAGGAGCAGGTGTCGGGCGTGGCGGGCGATGTGGCCGAGTTCCTGTGGCGCGCGGCCCTCAGCCTCGAGAGTGGGGATCTCGCCTCGGCGCTCGAACGGTTGCGCGAGGCCGAGGAGCGGCTGCGGAGCGCGCTTGAAAGCGGGACGGAGCAGGAGATCGCCGAGGCCATCGAGGAATTGCGCCAGGCGATGGCGGACTATCTGGAGGAGATGGCGCGCCAGGCCCTCGAGAACCCGGACATGCTGCCCCAGGCGGACCAAAACTCAATGCCGCTCACCCAGCAGAACATGGAGGAGATGCTCCGCCAGCTCCAGGAGATGGCGGAATCCGGCTTGAGGGATCAGGCGCGGGACATGCTCTCCCAGCTCTCGCAGATGCTCGAAAACCTGCGGATGGGCCAGATGCAGCCGGGCCAGTCGCCCGGGCAGCAGGCGCTTCAGCGGCTCCAGGAGCTCATCCAGCGCCAGCAGGGCCTCGCGGACGAGACGTTCAACGCGCTCCGCCAGCAGCGGAGGCAGGAGGGGCAGCAGGGCCAGGGCCAGCAGCCGGGTCAGCCGGGCCAGCCGGGCCAGGGGCAAGAGGGCCAGGGCCAGGCCCAGGGCGGCCAGGGCTCGGGCGGCGAACGCTCGGGCCAACACTCGGAGAACGGACGGCTTTCGGCCGAGCAGGAGGCGCTGCGCCGGGCAATCGAGGAGCTTGCGGGTCAACTTGGCGGCGGCGAGGGGATGGACGGCGCGAGCCGCGCGCTCGACCAGGCCGGGGAGCAGATGGGCGCGGCACGGGACGACCTCTCGCGCGGCGACACGGCCCCAGCGGTTCAGGACCAGCTCGACGCGCTCGACAGCCTCAACGGCGCGGCCAACGCGCTGGCCGATGCGCTGGCCCAGCAGGGGCAGGGCGACACCGCGGCCTCGGGCGAGCAGATGGGCGAGGGCGACATGCGCGACCGACAGCCGATCGATCCGTTCGACCGGCCGTCGGGCAACGGCCGCGGCTACGAGAGCGATCTCTATGGCGGGGTGCCGAACCAGGCGTTGATCGACCGAGCACGCGAGCTTCTGGACGAACTCCGGCGCCGCTCCTCGGACCGGACCCGCCCCGAGCTCGAGCTCGAATATCTGGAGCGGCTGCTCGAGCAGTTCTGATCCTGGGGGAGGAGGGCGTCAGCCCTCCTCGGACGCCGCCGTTTCCCCGATGATGCCGCGAAGATCGCCGAGTTCCGCCGCCAGGCCCGCGCGCACCCCGTCGACTACCTCCACATAGGTGCGGAGCGCCGGCGCGCTCTCGGGCATCGCCTGGGCGATCGGCTCGGCAAGTGCATACAGGCCGAAGAGGGTGCCCGCGACGAGCGCGACGAAGATAAAGCCGGTCATGCCCGCGCCCGTGCCGCGCTTTTTCTCGGCTTCGAACTTTCGGTTCCGCCGGCGGTGCTTGTTGAGCAGGCGCTTGCGCGAGGTGTTGCCGTCGGTGGACTCGTCGGCCCGCACGGATCTGAGGCGCCCGGACTGGCCCGCCACCCCGACGCGCGACCGCAGGAACGCCTCGTCCGCGTCCTCCTCTTCATAGCGCGCGACCTCGCCAAACACCTTCTCCCGCACCTCGGGCGAGGGCTGTGGCGTGCCGATGGGGTCCGCCGTCACGCCCCAGCCTTGGGTCGCCGGGCCACCTTGCTCCGGCGCCGGCGGGATCGGCCGGCGGTTTTCGTTGCTCTGCACCTCGTCGAGCATCTGGCGGATCTCGGAGCGGCGCACGTCCCTCTGCGGCGGGCGCGTCTGCATGCCGAGGGCGGCCGCCTCAATGGGCGGCTCCTCCGGCGCCACGGGCACCGCATGCCAGATGTTTCCGCAGGATGAACACGTCACATCCCGCCCGTTCGGCCCCAGCGCCGCCGCCGGCACCTGGTACCGCGCGTTGCAGTTCGGGCACTCGATCTCCACCATCGCCGCACTCCCGATTGGCTCCCCTTTGGAATGTATAGTCGGCCGGCGAGCCGAGGCCAAGAGACGCGATGTTATCTCCAGTTGTCAAACTCCGGGAAACTCGGCAGATTCGAGGCCGGGCAGGAGGGACTTTCGCCGGATGATCTCGCTGGATCGCGTAAGTTTCGGCTATGACGACCGGGACACCTTGCGAGAGGTGAGCATCGATCTGGCGCCGGGCAGCTTCCATTTCCTCACCGGACCCTCTGGGGCGGGGAAGACGACCCTGCTGAAGCTCCTCTATCTCGACCATGTGCCGAAGGGCGGGCGGCTCACCCTGTTCGGCCAGGACCCGACCGAGCTCGAGCGTCGGCTGGTGCCCCGTCTCCGCCGCCGGATCGGGATCGTGTTTCAGGAATTCCGGCTCCTCGAGCACATGACGGTGGTGCAAAACATCGCGTTGCCGCTCCGCGTCGCGGGCCACCGGCTCGACGATTACCAGACCGATGTGATGGAGCTCGTGAAGTGGGTCGGTCTCAAATCCCGCGTCGAGGCCTATCCGCGCGAGCTCTCGGCAGGGGAGAAGCAGCGGGCGGCGATCGCGCGCGCGGTGATCAACTCGCCCGATCTCATCCTCGCGGACGAGCCCACGGGGAATGTGGATCCCGAGATGGGCGCCCGCATTCTCCGCCTTCTCATCGAGCTCAACCGCCTCGGCAAGACGGTGCTCATCGCCACCCACGATCTCGGTCTCATCCGCTCGGCCCGCGGCAGCGTCAGCGCGCGCATCCTCCGCCTCTCGGATGGGCGGCTGAGCGTCGGCGCGACGGATCTCTGATGCAGGGTCTCAAGCGGCTCCAGCGCAAGGCCGAGGCCCCGCCGATCGTGCCGATGACCGGCTGGTCGGCGCCGCTCACCACCCTCGCTTCGGCCGCCATGAGCTTCCTCGCGGTGCTGACCCTGGTGGCCGGGCTCGCCGCGGACCGGGTGGCGCGGGACTGGGAGCAGGATCTCACGGGTTTCGCCACGGTTCGGGTGAGCGCGGATGCGGCGGAGATGGAGCTGAGGGTTCGCCGGGCGCTCGACGTTGCGCGGACCACGCCCGGGATCGCCCGCGCCCGGGTGCTGGAGGATGCGGAGCATCTCGCCCTCGTCGAGCCCTGGATCGGCGAGACCGCGTCGCTCGACGCCCTGCCGATGCCCCGGATCATCGACCTCACGCTGGAGGAGCCCGGGCCGGACACGGCGCGGCTTCAGGCCCGGCTCGACCGTGACGCCCCGGGCGCGGTCTACGACGACCATGCGGCCTGGCGCGCGCCCCTTGCCGAGGCGGCGCAGGCCATCGGGCGCCTGGCCTGGGCCGCGACCGCGCTCGTGGTGGTCGCTGCCTGCGGCATGGTCGTGCTCGCGGCGCGGGCGACTCTCTCGGCCAATCTCGACATCGTGCGGGTGATCCGCCTCATCGGGGGGGAGGACCGCTACATCGCCGGGGCCTTCGTGCGCCGCTTGGCGCTCCGCGGGCTGTCGGGCGGGATGTTGGGGGCCGGTCTCGCGCTCCTCGCGCTCAATGCGCTGCCGGTCGCGGAGCTTGGCATCGCCGAGACCCGTCTGTTGCCGGACAGCCGCGGCTGGGTGGCCATCGCGCTCGGGGTGCCGGTGGGCACCGCCCTCCTCGCCTGGGGAACCGCGCGGGTCTCGGTCCGCTGGGCCCTCGGCCGGGTGATCTGAGGGCTCAGCCCGGCGGCGTCTCGGCGACCTCCTGGGTCAGCCCGGCCAGGACGGCGCGGAGCGCCCCGGCCGCCGCGGCGAGCGCCGCGCTGTCGGCCGAACGGAGGACCAGGGTGCAGCCCAGGCCCGCCCGGTAGAACGGATAGCAGCCGATCCGCACCTCCGGGTGCCCCGCATCGACGTCGCGGAGCAGGTCCGCGAGGTCGCCCTCCGGCAGGGCCACACGGAACGCATGGGCCAGCACCGGCGGCCCGCCGACGATGCCCGGCGCGACGCTCTTCAGCATCTCGCGGAAGATCGCGGGCACCCCGGCCATCACATGCACATTGCCGAGGATGAAGCCCGGCGCCTGGGAGAGCGGGTTCTCGATCAGGCGCGCGCCCTCCGGGATCCGTGCCATCCGAAGGCGCGCGGCGTTGAGACCGTCGGGCCCGTAATAGCTCTCGAGGATCGCGCGGGCATCGGCGCGCACATCGATGTCTGCGCCCATCGCCTCGGCCACGCAGTCGGCCGTGATGTCGTCATGCGTGGGTCCGATGCCGCCCGACGTGAAGAGGTGGTCCACGGCGCCCGACAGCGCGCGGACGGCGTCGACGATGGCCTCCCTACTATCCTCCACCACCCGGATCTCGACAAGCCGCACCCCGATCTCGGTGAGCGCCCCGGCGAGGTGGTGCGCGTTCGCCTCCTGGATGCGACCGGAGAGGATTTCGTCACCGATCACCAGCATCGCCGCGGTCGGTTGCGCCATGGCTGCCCCCTTTTCTCCCATCGGCCGGCGCTATAAGTGCGTTGCGATGCAGTTTGCGCAACCCCTTCTTCCCGGGCGTCTCCTCCGCCGCTACAAGCGGTTCCTGGCCGATGTGGTGCTCGACACCGGCGAGGCGGTGACCGCCCACTGCGCCAATCCGGGCGCGATGCTTGGGGTATCGGAGCCGGGGTCGCGGGTCTGGCTCGAGCCCGCAACCAACCCCAAGCGCAAGCTCCGCTATTCTTGGCGGCTGCTCGAACTCGGGGGCGGGCACTGGGCGGGCATCGACACCTCGGTGCCCAACCGTGTGGTGGGCGAGGCGCTGGCCGCGGGGCGCATGGCGGAGCTCGGGCCCCTGTCGGAGATCCGGGCGGAGGTGCCCTATGGAGCGGGGAGCCGGATCGACTTTCTGGGGCGTGCGGCGGACGGTCGCGCCACCTATATCGAGGTGAAGAACGTGCATCTCCGGCGAGAGGGCGACTGGGCCGAGTTCCCCGATTGCGTGACCGCGCGGGGGGCCAAGCATCTGGCCGAGCTCGCGGCGATGGCGGCGGCGGGGCATCGGGCCGTGATGGTGTATTGCGTGCAGCGCACCGATTGCGCACGGCTGCGGCTGGCGGGCGATCTCGATCCGGGCTATGCGGCCGCCTTTAACAGGGCACGGGCGGCGGGGGTGGAGGCGCTGGCCTGGTCCTGCCGGATCGACCCCGGGGAAATCGTCCTTGATCGGCCTATACCGATCGCGGTGTAATCGTGACGAGGTGATGATGGACAGAAGCTTGCAAGGCCAGCCGGCAGAGATCCGCACCGCCGAAGGCATCCGGCTGTTTCCGCTCGACGAGTTCGAGGGCATGCGCCGCGCCGGGCGGCTCGCGGCCGAGTGCCTCGACATGATCGGGCCGCATGTGGTGCCGGGGGTGACCACCGAGCGGCTCGACGATCTGTGCCACGCCTTCATCATCGAGCGCGGGGCGCGGCCGGCGCCCTTGGGCTATCGCGGATTTCCGAAGTCGATCTGCACCTCGATCAACCATGTGGTGTGTCACGGGATCCCAGGTCCGAAGGCGCTCAAGGACGGGGACATCATCAACATCGACGTCACCGTGATCCTCGACGGCTGGTACGGCGACACGAGCCGCATGTATGTGGCGGGACGGGCCAGCCGGAAAGCCGCGCGCCTTGTGGAGGTGACGCATGAGTGCCTGATGCTCGGGATCGCGTCGGTGCGGCCGGGCGGGCATTTCGGCGACATCGGGGCGGCGATCCAGGCCTATGCGGAACGCGAACGGTGCTCGGTGGTCCGCAATTTCTGCGGCCACGGGCTCGGCCGGGTGTTCCACGACGCGCCCAACGTGCTCCACTATGGCCGGGCGGGCGAGGGGGCCGAGTTGCGCCCCGGCATGATCTTCACGATCGAGCCCATGATCAATCTGGGCGGGCCCCACACCAAGACGCTGGCGGACAACTGGACGGCGGTGACCCGGGACAAGTCGCTCTCCGCGCAGTTCGAGCATTCGGTGGGCGTGACGGAGGAGGGCGTGGAGATCTTCACGCTCTCGCCCGAGGGTCGGTTCTTTCCAGAGCTCGGCTAGGGCCGGCCGCGCCCCACCCCGGCGCCGTCGCGGCGGCCGGTTCGCCCGCGCGGCCCACCCACGGCGCGGCCGGCCCTTGCGCCCGGGTCCGGCGGGGGGCAGAACGGGGCCATGAGCGCGACCGAGATCGAGATCCGCCGGCCGGACGATTGGCATCTGCATCTGCGCGATGGGGCGATGATGGCGGGCGTGGTCGGGCACTCCGCCGCCACCCTCGGCCGGGCGCTCGTGATGCCCAATCTCGTGCCGCCGGTGGTGACCGGGGCCGACGCCGCGGCCTACTGCGCGCGCATTTTGGCGGCCCTGCCCCCCGGCGCGGCGTTCGAGCCGCTCATGACCCTTTACCTCACCGAGGAGACCGATCCGGAGGACGTGGCCCGCGCCGCCGGCGCCGGCCTGATCGCCGCCGTGAAGCTCTATCCCGCAGGCGCCACAACCAACTCGGCCTCGGGGGTCCGCGATTTCGGCCGGGTGGTGGCGGTCCTCCAACGGATGGCGGAGATCGGCCTGCCTCTCTGCGTGCATGGCGAGGTGACGGACCCGGAGGTGGATATCTTCGACCGGGAGGCGGTGTTTCTCGAGCGGGTGCTCGCCCCCTTGCGCGCCCGTGTTCCGGGCCTTCGCCTGGTGCTCGAGCATGTGACCACCGCCGAGGGGGTGGCTTATGTGCGCGAAACCCCGGACACCGCCGGCACGCTCACCACCCATCATCTGGTGATCAACCGCAACCACATCCTCGCGGGCGGCATCCGGCCGCATTACTACTGCCTGCCCGTGGCCAAGCGCGAGACCCATCGGCTGGCGTTGCTGGAGGCTGCGACTTCCGGCGACCCGCGCTTCTTCTCGGGCACCGACAGCGCGCCGCACGCCGACCCGGCCAAGGAGAGCGCCTGCGGCTGCGCCGGCTGCTTCACCGCGCCGGTCTCGCTCCCGATCCTCGCCCACATGTTCGAGGACGCCGGCGCGCTCGACCGGCTGGAGGGGTTCGTCTCCCGTCATGGCGCGGCCTTCTACGGGCGCGCGCCCGCCGAGGCGCGGGTCCGCCTCGTCCGACGCGCCGAGCCCGTGGCGGTGCCGCCCAAGATCGAGACCGGGGCCGGGCCCGTCACGGTGTTCGACCCGGGCTTTCCCCTTCACTGGGAGGTGGCCGCGTGAGCCTGCCCTTTCCGGACCGCGCGACGATGGCGCGGGAGCTCGCGCGCATGCTCCTCGAGGTGGAGGCCGTGCATTTCCGCACCGATCCGCCCTACACGCTCACCTCGGGCCTCGCCTCGCCCGTCTATATCGACTGCCGCAAGCTCATCTCCTATCCGCGCCTCCGGGGCGTGGCGATGGATTTTGCCTGCTCCCTCGTCCTCCGCGAGGCGGGCTATGAGCGGTTCGATGCGGTGGCGGGGGGCGAGACCGCGGGCATCCCCTTCGCCGCCTGGATGGCGGAGCGGCTGGGCTTGCCCATGCTCTATGTGCGCAAGACGGCCAAGGGCTTCGGCCGCGACGCGCGGATCGAGGGGCGCCTGATCGAGGGCCAGCGCGTGCTCCTGGTCGAGGATCTGACGACGGATGGCGGCTCGAAGCTGAGCTTCGTCCAGGCCCTGCGGGAGGCCGGGGCGGAGTGCGGCCACACCGTGGTGCTCTTCTACTACGGCGTGTTCGAGGGTGTGGAGGCTCGGCTCGCCCAGGACGGGATCCAGCTCCACTACCTCGCCACTTGGCGGGAGGTGCTGGCCGAGGCGCGGGCCCGCGCGGCGTTTCCCACGGGCGTGCTCGACGAGGTCGGGGCCTTTCTCGACGCCCCGTTGGCCTGGTCCGCCGCCCATGGCGGCCGGGCCGACCTCTCGGTCTAGCCCATGTGCCAGGCGCTCGCGTCCCGCCTGGCGAGGGGCCGCGTCGGGCTGCGGCGCGTAACCGGCTGGCCGGGCGAGCTCATGGATTGGCTGGGCTCGCGCAGGGCCCGGAGCCACGCCGCCGCCTACCTCCTCGCCATCCCGGCCTTTGCAGGCGTCTACACCCGCACCCCCAGCCCCTTCTACCACGCCAACATCGCCCGCGAGGCCGAGAGCCGGCAGCGCCGGGCCGAGACGGTGCGCGCGGTGGGAAACGCGCTCTGGACGGCGATCGAGCGGCTCGAGACGGACCGGGCGCGGCGCGGCAACCGGGGGCTCCGGCAGGTGCGGGCGGACTGGGAGCTCGTCTCCGCCGCGGGCGACCGCGGGCGTCTTCGAGCTCACGGTCGTCTGGCTGGTGACGGAGGCCGCGGCCGAACTCGGCTTCGACCGCGCGCGCCCGGTGGAGGAGCAGATCCGCTACGAGATTCCCTGGGTCCGCGACCAGCCCCGCGAGTTCGGGGAGGGCCGGCGGATGGTCGACGCCGGTGTGCGCGAGGCCCGCGCCTTGTCCGGCCCCGGGGTGATCTCGGCTCGCGCGAGGGCCCGGCACGCCGAGACGGTGCCCTGCAGGCTGACCGATCGCGAACGCGCCGCGCTTGGAACCGTCCTGGCCCATGAGGCCGGGCGGGACGACGGCACCTGGGCCACGTTCCGCCAGATGCTGTATTTTGAGCGCGGTGACGATCACCACGCCCGGCTCTTACGACATCGCGCCGATCTCCTACCTCGCCCGGGCACTCGTGGGGGCTGCAGAGCGTCGTCGGCACCGGTTTCATGGGGCTCTTTCTCAACGTGCTGTCGCGCGACCGGTCCTGAGCCCTCCGGTTTTGGCAGGCTCGAAGAGGCCGCGACGCCGGCTCTGGATCGTGGCGGGCCGAATGCGCTATCGCTGCGGAGCGGGGGCGAAAGGGACGTGGCGGAGATGGCGGAGCCGGAGGACTGGGTCGGGCGGCAGGAGCGCCGCGCCGACGCGATGGACCCCTGGGCGGCCAACGCGCTGGCGGCCACGCTCGAGCTCGAGCGCCCGCCCTTCGCCCCGGGCGCCGCGCTGCCCCTCTTCTGGCATTGGCTGCATTTCCGGGAGGCCGCGCCCCGATCCGCGCTGGGGGTCGACGGGCACCCGGCACTCGGCGGCTTCATGCCACCGGTGCCCGAACCCCGGCGCATGTGGGCCGGCGGGCGCCTCCGGGCGGCGGGGCCCCTCACCCTCGGCCAGCCGGCGGAGCGGGTCTCGACCATCGCGTCCGTCCGCCGCACCGCCGGGCGCTCCGGTCCGCTCAGCTTCGTCACGCTGCGGCACGAGATCGCCTCCGCCGGGCGCCCGGCGTTCACCGAGGAGCAGGACATCGTCTACCGCACGGACCCGGCGCCAGGAGCCGCGCCGGCCCCGACCCCGGCGCCCGCCGACCACACCGCATCCCGGCTCTGGAGCTGCGACGCGACCGTCCTCTTCCGCTATTCCGCGCTCACCTTCAACGGCCACCGCATCCACTACGACCTCGGCTATGCGCGCGACGTGGAGGGGTATCCCGGCCTCGTGGTGCACGGGCCCCTGCTTGCGACCCTCCTCCTCGAGCTCGCCACCGAGATCGCGGGTCCCCCCGCCGCCTTCGCCTTTCGCGCGCGGGCGCCCGTTTTCGCCGGCGAGCCCTTCGAGGCTTGCGCGAAGCCCGCGGATGGCGGCCTCGCCCTCTGGATACGCGGAGAGGACGGTCGCCTCGCCATGACCGCAGAGGCCGCGCCTTGCATCGGCGCCGGGCCGGCCTAGGCTCCCAGCCAGTGCGACGCAACCGCGGAGGTCACATGCACGCGCTCACCCTGGCTCTCATGGGCCTCATCGCCGCCTGTGCGGCCTGTGCCGCCGGTCCGGCGCCCACCGGCCACCCGCTGGAGGGCGTGATCTGGGACATGGCCGCGGGCCGGGCGATCGACGAACGCGCGCTGGCCGAGGCGCTCGGGCAGGCGGATGTCGCCGTGCTCGGCGAGGTTCACGACAACGCGGCGCATCACCGGCGCCAGGCCCGGCTGATCGCCGCGATCGAGCCGGCGGGCGTCGCCTTCGAGATGGTGCCGGAAGCAAGCGAGGAGGGCATCCGCGTGTTTCTCGAGGAGGGGGGCGCGCTCTCGGATCTCGGCCCCGCCATCGGATGGTCGCGCCTCGGCTGGCCGGATTGGGAGATCTACCGCCCGGTCTTCGAGGCGTCGGACGGGGCCTATATCGCCGGCGGCGGCGTGCCGCGGGACCGGCTGGCCCTCGCCATGCAGGCGGGCGCCGTGGCGGCCTTCGGCGCGGGCGCCGGGGCCTACGGTCTCGCGGAGCCGCTCCCCTCGGACGAGCAGAGCGACGCGCTTGCCGAGATGATCGCGTCGCATTGCAACGCGCTCCCGGCCGAGGCGGCGGCGCCGATGGTCGAAGCCCAGCGCCTGCGCGACGCGCGCTTTGCCCATGCGGTGCGCCGGGCGGCCGCGGTCGGCGGGGGCCGGGGCGTGCTCGTCACCGGCAACGGCCATGCGCGGACCGACCGGGGCGTGCCGCTCTATCTCCGGGCGAGCGATCCCGGGCTCACCGTGCGCGCCCTCGGCCAGGTGGAGGTGGACCCCCGCCGCCTCTCGGTGAGCGATTACCCCGCCGAGAGCCTGCCATACGACTATGTGTGGTTCTCCCCGCCCGCCGAGCGGCCGGACCCGTGCGACGCCTTCCGCTGAGGTCGCGCTCAGCCGCCTTTGCGCAGGAGAAAGACGAGCGCGCCGGTGCCGTCCTCCCGCTCCTCGAGAAGGCCGTGTCCCTGCTCCACGCAAAAATGGGGGATGTCGACCCGGGCCGCCGGGTCGTCCGCGATCACCCGCAGCACCGCGCCCGGGGCAAGGGCGCTCAAGCGCTTCCGCGTTTTGAGGACCGGCAAAGGGCAGAGAAGCCCCCGCGCGTCGAGTTCGGCATCCGGGCTGCCGAGGCCCTCGGGCTCTCCCATCATAGGGCTCTCCTAGCGGGGGCGGCGGCGCTCCTCAAGCTCGCCCTTGCCGCGCCCGTGGTGCAGGCCGACACGCCCCAGATCGCGCCCTACACCATCACGAACGCCCGGGCGATCGAGCACAGCCTGACCGGGCACCCGGGCGACGCGGAGCGGGGCGCCCGGCTCTTCGCCGAGGCGGGCTGCGCGGGCTGCCACGCCGGCGGCGCCGGCGCCGGCCTCTCGCCCGGGGAGATCCGGCTCTGGATCGTCGCGCCACGGGTGCGCGCGCCGAGGACGGCGATGCCCGCCTACCATGTGGCGGGCCAGCGCCGCGCGCCGGAGGACCCGCTCTACAACGGCCCCCGCCTCACCGCGGGAGAGGTCGAGGATCTCGTGGCCTATCTCGTCGGGCGCGCGCCCCCGCCCTGAGGCGCCGCCGCCCGCAGCCGGGCCCGGAGATCCGCCAGCACATGCACGCGGATCGCGCTCGCGAGGGAGGCGGGGGGCGTGCGGTCGCGGTCGATCTCGGTGGCGAGCGCGTTGACCGACAGGCCGCGGTCGGCCGCGATCTCCTTGAACGCCTCCCAAAACGCCGCCTCGAGGCTTACGGAGGTCCGGTGGCCCGCGAGCGTGAGGGAGCGCTTGACCGGTCGGTCAGGCTCCGTCGTCATCGCCCGCGGGGGCGGCGGGGCCCTCCCTCCGATGCCCGTCGAGCGCCGACCGGTTCCGCTCCGCCTCCCGCGCCTGGGCCGCCCGCTCCGCCTTCGAGCGGCCGTGGCGGCGGGCGTTGGCCTCCGCCTCTCGGCGCTCAGCCTCCCGGGCCTTGGCCTTGCGCGCCCGGCGAAGATTGATCGGGGCCTCCGCCATGGCCGAGCTCCTTTGCGAAAAACACGCGGTGGAGTCCCTGCTCCGTCCGCCGCGCGACCTCAGTGTAGCCGAGCCGGGGATAGAGGGCGAGGGCCGGCG
Organism: uncultured Limibaculum sp.; assembly: GCA_964467005.1. Classification (GTDB taxonomy): domain Bacteria; phylum Pseudomonadota; class Alphaproteobacteria; order Rhodobacterales; family Rhodobacteraceae; genus Thermohalobaculum. Next base: position 20,475 of record CAYXPI010000046.1, read on the forward strand.
CCATGGCCGCGTTGGTGTAGAGGGTGACGCGGGCGTGGCCCCGGGCGCGGCCCACCGCCTCCGCCGCGGCAAGGAGCGCGCGGCCGAGGCCCCGGCCCCGCTCGGCCGGCGCGACGGCCAGGTTCTCCACATGCCAGTCCGTCCCGTCGGCGTAAGCGACGACGAAGGCATCCGGCGCGCCCGCCACCCAGACCCGGCCGCGGGGGATGTCGGCCGCGAAGTTCTGACGCATCGGCGGCGGCTCCCGCCCGATGGTCGCGACATAGGGCGCATAGGCCGCCCGGGCGATGGCGGCGAGGGCACGAGCCTCCGCCGGCACCGCGGGCCGGGGCACGGCGATCACCTCCCGGACTGGCCGGGCGCCACGGCCTCGAAGGCGACGAGCTTGAACTCGCCCAGGGCCCCGTTCTCCCCGCCATTGAGGGGCGGCGAGCGGTGGAGCTCGTTCACGGTGACATAGACCTTCTGGTCCGGGCCGAAGGCGCCCCCGTCCGGCCAGGAAAGATCGTCGCGCTGGTAGAGGATCTCGTAGGACCCGTCCGGCCGCACGACCCCGATCGCGTCTGCGGTGATGTCCGTCACGTAGACGTTTCCGTCGCCGTCCATCGTGATCCCGTCGGAGATCGGCTTGTCGCCGTAGCGCGTGACCCGCCTCAAGAGATCGTCGGGAGCGAGGCTCTCGTCGAGGAGGTCGCGGGTGGCGACGCGGTAGAGGCTCCGCCCATTCATCGCGCCGAAATAGACATGGGCGTTCTGAGGATCGACGGTGATGGGGTTGACCCCGATCCGCGCGGGCCCGCCGCCCAGGGTGACGACCCGGCCGTCGATCTCCATGTCGAGGTCCTCGGAGCGGGTGACGTCGGAGCCCTCGAGCACCCGGCGCGCGCGCCCGGTCTCGAGGTCCACGACGATGAGCGCCGCGGTCTCCGGTCCGCCGGTGTCGGCGATGTAGACGGCCTCATGCGTGCGGTCCACGGCGAAGTCGTTGAGAAAGCTGTCCTCCCGGGTGATGGGAGCGGCGAGGGTGATCACGCGGTGGAGGCGCTCGGCCCGGGTGTCCCAGCCAATAAGGCGGCCGGCCCGGTCCGGCCCCTGACCGTCGAGCACCCAGAGGATGCCTTGGCGGTCGACCTGGATCCCGAGCCCGCCGGCGAGGCCGGGGCCGTCGCCCTCGGGCGCGCGGGCCCAGGCCTCGCTGGGGTAGGGGCGGGTGCTGCCGTCCTCCATCACCTCGACGAGGCGCAGCTCCGGGCCGAAGAAGGGGTGCAGCGTCATGAAGATCCGGCCGTCCGGCCCCACGGCCACATTGGCGGGGGGCGTCTCCGGACCGAAGGTGGCGACGATCTCGAGATCGGCCCGGGCGGGGTTGAGGAAGAGGAGGGCCGCGAGGGCGGCGGCGAGGGGGGTGCGCATCGGGGTCTCCCTGGGCTGTGGGTCCGCCACTAGTCCTAGCCCATTTCGTGCGCCCCCGCGCCCCCTCAGCGGGGGCCGATCATGTTGGCCGGCACCACAACCCGGTCGAAGGTCGCCTCGTCGACGAAGCCGAGCTTGATCGCCTCTTCCTTCAGCGTGGTCCCGTTCTTGTGCGCGGTCTTGGCCACCGTCGTTGCGTTGTCGTAGCCGATCTCGGGCGCGAGCGCGGTCACCAGCATCAGGCTCTCGTTCATGAGCTTGGTGATGCGCGCCTCGTTGGCCGCGATCCCGGTCACGCAATTGTCCGTGAAGGCCACCACCGCGTCGCCGAGGAGCTGCATCGACTGGAGGAGGTTGTAGATCATCATCGGCTTGAAGACGTTGAGCTCGAAATGG
>CAYXPI010000047.1:0-22166 GCA_964467005.1 uncultured Limibaculum sp.
GGTGACAAAGAGATCGTCGCCCACCAGCTGGCAGCGCTCCCCGATCTCGGCGGTGAGCGCCGCCCAGCCCTCCCAGTCGTCCTCGGCCATGCCGTCCTCGATGGAGATGATCGGGTAGGCGTCGACGAGATCGGCGAGGTAGCGGACCATGCCGTCCGGGTCGAGCGATGTGCCCTCGCCTTTCAACTCGTAGCGGCCGGTGCCGGCGTCGTAGAACTCGGTGGCGGCCGCGTCGAGGGCGAGGAAGACATCGCCGCCCGGGTCGTAGCCTGCGGTGCGGATGGCGTTGAGGATGAAGTCGAGCGCCTCGCGGGCCGAGCCGATATTGGGCGCAAAGCCGCCCTCGTCGCCCACATTGGTGTTGTGACCCGCGGATTTGAGCTCGGCTTTGAGCGTGTGGAAGATCTCGGAGCCGATGCGCACCGCATGGGCGAGGCTCTCGGCCCCCACCGGCATGATCATGAACTCCTGGATGTCGATCGGGTTGTCCGCGTGCTCGCCGCCGTTCACGATGTTCATCATCGGCACGGGCAGGGTGCGGGCCGCGACCCCGCCCACATAGCGGTAGAGCGGCAGGCCGGTGGATTTGGCGGCGGCGTGGGCGGTGGCGAGGGAGACGCCGAGGATCGCGTTGGCGCCGAGCTTGGCTTTGTTGGGGGTGCCGTCGAGCTCGATCATCGTCTGGTCGATCGACTTCTGGAGGAGCGCGTCGACCCCGGCGAGGGCGTCGAAGATCGGCCCGTTGGCGGCCTCGACCGCGCGGAGCACGCCCTTGCCGCGGAAGCGGGTGCCGCCGTCGCGAAGCTCCACGGCCTCATGGGCGCCCGTCGAGGCGCCCGAGGGGACCGCCGCGCGGCCCATGGTGCCGTCCTCGAGGAGGATGTCGACCTCGACGGTGGGGTTGCCCCGGCTGTCGAGGATCTCGCGGGCGGTGATGTCGATGATGGCGCTCATGGGGCGGCCTCCGGGCGCGATGAGGGGGCGGGACGGCGGCAGGCTTAGCGAGCGGGCGTGCCGCTGGCAATGGGGCGCGTCCGGAGGCCCCGCCCACCCGGGCCGTCGCCGCGCATGCCGGGCCGGGAGCGCCCCCCATCGGCCTCCGGACGCGCCCGGTCCGGATGGGCCTCATGGCCCGGACTTTTCCGCGGCCTTGGCGGCGTCCCAGAGCGCGTCCATCTCGGCGAGGGTGGCCTCCTCCGGCCGGCGGCCTTGTCCCGCAAGGGCGGCCTCGATCGCGCGGAACCGGCGCTCGAACTTCGCGTTGGCGCCGCGAAGCGCGGCCTCGGGATCGACCTCGAGATGGCGGCCGAGATTGACGAGGACGAAGAGGAGGTCGCCGTACTCCTCCTCGAGCCGATCCCGGGACCCGCCGATCTCGGCCGCGAGCTCCTCGGCCTCCTCCGCGATCTTGGCGAGGACGTGGCGCGGCTCGGACCAGTCGAACCCCACTTTGGCCGCGCGCTTGGTGAGCTTCATCGCCCGGGTGAGGCCCGAGAGGGTGGCGGGCACACCGTCGAGCGCGCTCTCCCGGGTCTCGCCCCTCTCCGCGCGTTCGGCGGCCTTGAGCGCCTCCCAGTCCACCTCCGCGGGGTCGGCCTTCGGCCCGCCGGGCGCGGCGCCGAAGACATGGGGGTGGCGGCGGAGCATCTTGTCCGACACCGCGCGGACCACGTCGGGAAAGGCGAAGGCGCCGCCCTCCTCGGCGATGCGCGCGTGGTAGACGACCTGGAGGAGAAGGTCGCCGAGTTCGTCGGTGAGCGCGGCCATGTCGCCCGCCTCGATGGCCTCGGCCACCTCGCAGGCCTCCTCGATCGTGTAGGGCGCGATGGAGCGGAAGGTCTGCTCTTGGTCCCAGGGGCAGCCATCCGGCGCGCGGAGGCGCATCATGATCTCGAGGAGGCGCTCGATCCCGGCCTCGCGGTCGAAGACGAGGGCGTCCGAAGCCCGCCGGTCGGGTCCGTCAGCGGACATACTGAGACCGCGCGTCGGGCTCGAGGCCGAGGGCGCCGAGCGCCTCCCAGCCGGCCACCTTGGCCAGATGGAGCCACCAGGCCAGCGCCTCGCGCACGTAATGCACGCCCCGGATCGGCCACCAGGAGCGCTCGAACCCCGTGGCCGCCGAGACCGGCAGGCCCGGCCGCCCGAAATAGGACGCGATCCAGCCCGCGCGGGTGAGGTGGTAGCCGTCCGACACCAGCGCCAGCGTCTCGAACCCCCGGTCCTCCGCGATCTCGAAGGAGAAGCGGAGGTTCTCGAAGGTGGAGATCGAGCGCGGCTCGATGAGGAGGCGGCTGCGGTCGGCGCCGAGCTCCTCCGCGTGGTCGCGCATGAGCGCCGCGGCCGGGGTGGTGGGGTGATTGCCGCCGAGCCCGCCGGAGAAGATGAGATGCCGCGCCTTGCCCGCCTCGAGGAGCGCCACGGCCGCCTGCACCCGGCGGCGCGAGTTGTAGGCCAGCCGCCCGTCGCCCGCCACGCCGGCGCCGAGGACGATGGCCGCGTCCACAGACTGGGCGATGGTGGCGCCGCCGGTGGTCTCGGCCACCACCTGACGGTCGCAATAGATCACCGCCGCGAGGGTGACCAGCAGCGCCGCGACGCCGAGGCGGAGGAGAACCCGCAGCCGCCGCCACATCACTCCCATTCGATCGTCCCCGGTGGTTTCGAGGTGATGTCGTAGGTCACGCGGTTGATGCCCCGCACCTCGCCGACGATCCGGGTGGCCACGCGGGAGAGGAAGGCGGGGGTGAAGGGGTAGACATCCGCCGTCATCCCATCGACCGAGGTGACGGCGCGGAGCGCACAGGCGAGATCGTAGGAGCGCCCGTCGCCCATCACCCCCACCGAGCGGACGGGCAGGAGGACGGCGAAGGCCTGCCAGATCGCGTCGTAGAGCCCGGCCTTGCGGATCTCGTCGAGATAGATCGTGTCGACCTGGCGGAGGAGGTCGAGCCGCTCGGCCGTGATCTCGCCGGGGATGCGGATCGCGAGGCCCGGGCCCGGGAAGGGGTGGCGGCCGACGAAGCCCTCCGGCAGGCCGAGCTCGCGGCCGAGGGCGCGCACCTCGTCCTTGAAGAGCGCGCGCAAGGGCTCGACGAGGGCGAGGTTCATCCGCTCCGGCAGCCCGCCCACATTGTGGTGCGACTTGATGGTGACCGCCGGCGCCCCGGTGACCGAGACGCTCTCGATCACATCCGGGTAGAGCGTGCCCTGGGCGAGGAAGGCGGCGTCGAGGCCCTTGGCGTGCTCCTCGAAGACGTCGATGAAGAGCCGGCCGATGGTCTTGCGCTTCGCTTCGGGGTCGGTCACGCCGGCGAGGGCGGCCAGGAAGCGCGGGCCCTCCTCGGCGTGGACGAGGGGGATGTTGTAGGTGTCGCGGAAGAGGGTCACCACCTCGTCGGCCTCGCCCGCGCGCAGGAGCCCGTGGTCGACGAACAGGCAAGTGAGCTGGTCGCCGATCGCCTCATGGAGGAGAACGGCCGTCACCGCGCTGTCGACCCCGCCCGAGAGGCCGCAAATCACCCGGCCCTCGCCCACCTGGGCGCGGAGGCGCTGGATCGCCTCGTCCTTGTAGGCGGCCATCGACCAGTCGCCCGACATGCCCGCGATCCGGCGCACGAAGTTCTCGAGGATCCGCCCGCCCCGGGGCGTGTGCACCACCTCGGGGTGGAACATGAGCCCGTAAAAGCGCCGCGCCGGATCGGCCAGCACCGCGTAGGGCGCGCCCTCGGAGGCGCCCTGGACCACGAAGCCCGGGGGCAGGGCGGTCACCCGGTCGCCATGGGACATCCAGACCTCCGCGGTCTCCCCCGGCCCCGCGATGCCCGCGAAGAGCACCGAGGCCTCGGCGAGCGTGAGCTCCGCCCGGCCGAACTCCCGCCGGTGCCCGCCTTCCGCGCGGCCGCCGAGCTGATGCACCATCACCATCTGCCCGTAGCAGATGCCGAGCACCGGGACGCCGAGCGCGAAGATCTCCGGCGCGGCGCGGGGGCTGTCCGCATCCTCCACCGAAGCGGGGCCGCCCGAGAGGATCACCGCCCGGGGCGCGAGCTTGCCGAGGAGGGCCGCGTCCACCCGGTCGAAGGCGTGGATCTCGCAATACACCCCCGCCTCGCGCAGGCGCCGCGCGATGAGCTGGGTGACCTGGCTGCCGAAATCGACGACGAGGCAAGTCTCGTGGCGCGCGGCGGGGGCGACGGACGCGTCGGGGGCCTGGGCGGTGGAGGCGTCGGGGGCGCGCGGCATCGGCATGGCTCGGGGGCTGGGGTCCGGCGCCTTCATAGGCGGTTGCGGCGGCGCTGTCACGGGGCGGCGCGGCCCCGGCGGGCTGCGCGCGGCACAGAATGTCGCAGATGGGCCGGGGAGAGGCGAAAACGGCCCGCCGCCCGCGCCGCGCTCGGGCCACATCGGAGGCTCTGTGACCAGAAGGGGCGGGGCACGATGGCGGATCTCGGCGGGGCGACGGAGGGGAGCGCGGGCGGCGGTCGCAAGCGCGCCCGCGGCGGCGGCGGCGCGGCGCGTCGGGCCGAGCGCACGGGCACGCGGCACGAGGTCGCGGCGGTGATCGAGCGGCGGATCCCGAATTTCGAGATCCTCGACGCGGAGGCGATCGAGATCATCGAGACCAACGCGGAGACGGTGCTGGAGGAGATCGGCGTCGCCTTCGCCGACAATGGCCCGGCGCTGGCCCGCTGGCGCGAGGCGGGCGCCGATGTCCAGGCCGAGCGGGTGCACATCCCCCGGGGTCTCGCCCGCAGCCTGATCGCCACCGCGCCGTCCGAGTTCACCCAGGCCGCGCGCAACCCCGAGCGCTCGGTGCGGATCGGCGGGCGCAACCTCGTCCTCGCCCCGGTCTACGGGCCGCCCTTCGTGCGCAGCCTCGAGGGCGGGCGGCGCTACGCGACGATGGCCGACTTCGAGGATTTCGTGAAGGTCGTCTACCAGTCGAAATGGCTGCACCATTCGGGCGGCACCGTCTGCGAGCCGACGGATGTGGCGGTCAACAAGCGCCATCTCGACATGCTGCTCGCGCATATGCGCCTTTCGGACAAGCCCTTCATGGGCAGCGTGACCGACCCCAAGCGGGCCGAGGACTCGGTGGAGATGTGCCGGCTTCTCTGGCAGGGCGCGCTGCCGGACGAGCCGGTGATGACCTCGCTCATCAACATCAACTCGCCGCTCACCTTCGACGCGGTGATGATGGGCGCCCTCGAGGTCTACGCCGCGGCGGGCCAGGCCTGCATCGTCTCGCCCTTCATCGTGGGCGGGGCCATGGCGCCGGTGACCGTGGCGGGCACGCTCACCCAGCTCCTCGCCGAGGTGATGGCCGGCATCGCCTACTCCCAGCTCGTGCGCCCGGGCGCGCCGGTGATCTTCGGCGCCTTCGTCACCTCGATCGACATGAACTCGGGCGCCCCCACCATGGGCACGCCGGAGGCGAGCCAAATCCTCTACGGCGCCGGCCAGCTCGCGCGGCGGCTGGGGCTCCCCTTCCGCTCGGGCGGGGCGCTCTGCACCTCCAAGCTGCCGGACGCCCAGGCGGCCTACGAGACCGCGAACACGCTGAACGCGGCGCTGCTGGGCGGCGTCAATTTCATGCTCCATTCGGCCGGGTGGCTCGAGGGCGGGCTGGTGGCGTCGCTGGAAAAGCTCGTGCTCGACGCGGACCAGCTCGGCGTTCTTCACCACCTCGCCCGCGGCGTGAGCCTGGACGAGAACGCCCAGGCGATGGACGCGCTCCGCGAGGTCGGTCCCGGCGGGCATTTCCTCGGCTGCGCCCACACCCAGGCCAACTTCAAGGAGGCCTTCTGGCGGACCCAGGTGCTGGACTACAAGCCCTTCGAGACCTGGGCCGAGGAGGGCGGGCTCGACAGCGCGCAGGTCGCCGCCCGGCGGGTGGAGCACCTCCTTAAGAGCTACACCCCCCCGGCCCTCGACCCGGGCATCGAGGAGAGCCTGCGCGCCTTCGTCGCGCGGCGCAAAGCCGAGGAGCCGGACGCCTTCGGCTGAGCGCGCGTCAGCCCGCCGCCGCCTCGGCCAGAAGGGCGGCCAGCACCAGCACATGTCGGCTCGGCCGATAATCGGCGGCACCCGCCCGGCGGTCCGCCTCGCAGCGGGCCTCCGCCGCGGCCAGCCGCGCGAGGAGGCGCCGCGGCGGCTCGGCGGCGAGCTTGGGCAGGGCGGTGCCCAGATCCCGCTCGCGTCGGTAGCGGCGGGCGGCGGCCTGGGCGCTCCGCGCGAGGAGCGCCGGGCGGCTGAGGGGAAAGGGCGCGGCGGCGGGGCAGACATCCAGCATGACGGTCTCCTTCGGTCGGTGCGCCGACATGATCGCCCCACACTTCCGATGTTGCGCGAAATCGGCCGGCGGCGCGCGCTGCCATGCCCAAATTCTTAACAAGAGGTAAATTACAGTCTGAGGTTGGATCTTAACCAACTGTTAGAATTTGGGACATAAATTGCATTTCTAGAAAATTGTCCATAAAGAAGGGCGTATCCTGTGGCAGACACTTGCGACATCTACGAGCGGTGCGCGGACTGGGCGCGCACGGCCTTCCCCTGCGACGGCGAGGCGGAGAGGGCCACCGACACCCCGACACCGGTTGCGCGGGACGCCGCGCTCTACCGGGCGCACACCGAGGAGGGGGCCGGCATCCGCGCGCTCGCCCGGGTCAAGGGGCAGCACCCGTCCAGCGTGTCGCGGGCGGTGCGCCGCATCGAGGATCGCCGGGACGATCCGCTCTTCGACCGTCTGTTGGACGGGCCCGGAGCGCCCAAGGGGTTCGAGAAGCGGGCCACCACGCTCCTCCGCCGCCTCGCCGAGCCGGAGGCCTTTCTGCTCGTCGGCGAGGGGGCCCCGCGGGGCGGGGTGTTCTGCCGCTCGAACGGCCATGCGAAGCCCATCGCGCTGGTGGAGGTGGCCCATGCGGCCGAGCTCGTGCGGCGGGACTGGATCCAGCCCGTCGCAACCGGCAGCGCGAGCACCCGCTACAAGCTGACCGAGGCCGGGCGGGCCGCGCTCAAGCGGCTCCTCGCGGCGGAGGCCGCGGCGCGCCAGGGCCCTGGGCTGGCCGAGGCGCCGAGCCCCTTCCGCCTCCAGCACCAGATCCCGGGCACGCGCCTCGAGGCCGCGGAGGCGGGCGGCGCGCCGGTGGCCCGGCCGGTCAACATCGCCGAGAGCCCGCTCGGATGGCTCGCCCGGCGGAAGGGGGCGGACGGGCGCGGGTTCCTCACGGCCGCGGAGGTGGAGGCGGGCGAGCGCCTGCGCTCGGACTTCGAGGCGGCCCAGATGGGCCCGCGCATCACGCAGGACTGGTCGGCCTTCCTCACGCCCGCGAGCCGCGGCACGGGATCGGCCGCGCGGGAGCCGGCCATGGGCCCCGAGGCGGCCCGGCGGCGGGTGAGCGGCGCGCTCTCGGCCCTCGGCCCGGGGCTCGCGGACGCCGCACTCCGGGTCTGCTGCTTCCTCGAAGGGCTCGAGAGCTGCGAGAAGCGCATGGGCTGGTCCGCGCGCTCGGGAAAGGTGGTGCTGAAGATCGCCCTCGGCCGCCTGGCGGAGCATTACGGGCTCGCCCGCGGCGCTTGACCCCGGCGGCCCGGGGGCCGAGGCTCGCCGCCCATGACCGAGCGGCGGATCGACACGGAGGCGGACATCGCGGAGGGCTGCGCCTGGCTCGCGGCCCGCTGCGAGGGCATGGCCGCGGCGCGCGCCCGCTGCGGCCCCCCGCCGCTGCGCCGGCGGCCCCCGGGCTTTGCCACGCTCTTGCGCGCGGTGGTCGGCCAGCAGCTCTCGGTGGCCTCCGCCACCGCCGTCTGGTCCCGGCTCGAGGCCGCCGGGGGGAGCACGGAGGCGGGGATCGACGCGCTCGACGACGCCGCCCTCCGCGCCGCCGGGCTCTCTCGGCAAAAGATCGCGACCGCCCGGGCGCTCGCCGCCGCTCGGATCGACTACGCCGCCCTCGCCGCGGGGCCGGAGGACGCGGCGCTGGCCACCCTCACCGCCCTGCGCGGCATCGGGCGGTGGACGGCGGAGATCTACCTTTTGGTCGGCATCGGGCGGGCGGATGTGATGCCGGCCGACGACCTCGCCCTCCAGGAGGCCGCCCGGCTCCTCTACGCGCTGCCCGAGCGGCCGAGGCCCACGGCGCTTCGCGAGATGGCGGAGGTCTGGTCTCCCTGGCGCTCGGTGGCCGCCCGGCTCCTCTGGGCCTATTACGCCGCCGCGAAGGACCGGGAGGGCCTCGGTGCCTGAGCTTGCGCCGGCGCCCCCGCCCGCCTATCACACAGGCACCAGGGAGGCTGCCCCATGACCCCACTCGACGGCCCGCGGGCCGCTCCCAAATCCGGCACCGTGCGCCAGCTCGTCGTCTTCCTCCACGGCTATGGGGCGGACGGGGCGGACCTCATCGACCTCGCGCGCCCGATGGCGGAGTATCTGCCGGACGCCGCCTTCCGCGCGCCCAACGGCCCAGAGCCCTGCCGGGTGAACCCCATGGGCCGGCAGTGGTTCCCGATCCCGCCCATCGACGGCTCGAGCGCGGAGGAGATGCGCGCGGGCTACATCGCCGCGGCCGAGCGGCTGGACGCCACCCTCGAGGCGCTGATCGCGGAGGAGGGCGTGGGGCGGGAGGCGACCGCGCTCCTCGGCTTTTCGCAGGGCACCATGATGGCGCTCTCGGTGGGGCCGCGGCGGGCGCCGGGAATCGCCGGGATCGTGGGCTTCTCGGGCCGGCTCGTCGATCCGGATGCGCTCGCGCTGGCCGCGGCGCGCCCGCCGGTCCTCCTCCTCCATGGCGACCGCGACGAGGTGGTGCCCCACAGCGCCATGGCCGAGGCCGAGGCGGGGCTCAGCCAGGCCGGGTTCGCCGTCTCCAGCTTCACCATGCAGGGCGTGGGCCACGGCATCGCGCCCGACGGGCTCGGCCTCGCCACCGGATTTCTGGTCGACGCGTTGGGGGTGGCGCGCCCCCAGTGACCCCCCAGTGACCCCCTTGTGAACTCTGGGGATAAGCCTGGGGACAACCGCCGCAGGCCGCCCGACATATTTCTGTCGTGACCCTTTGATAAGAGGGTCGCAGCGCGGCGAAACGGCCCCATGTAGAGGGTTGCGGTCGCGCCGGCCCGAGATATAGTGGGCGTGCGGGGCGTGCTCGACTGACCCGTCTCGTGAGCGTCGCGCTGAACGACGAGGCGAGCAGCTATGGACGGATCATTCGCAAACAGTTTCGTCAGGCAACCGGCAAGCTTGCGCGACCATCCGGCCCTCGTGCTGAACGCCGACTACCGACCGTTGTCCTACTTCCCCCTCTCTCTCTGGCCCTGGCAGGAGGCGGTGAAAGCCGCCTTTCTCGATCGCGTCACCATCGTCGCGGAGTACGATTTCGAGGTGCGCTCGCCCTCGATGGCCATGCGCCTGCCCTCGGTGGTGGTGCTGCGCGACTATGTGAAGCCCGCGCGGTTCCCGGCCTTCACCCGGTTCAACCTGTTCCTGCGCGACGAGTTCACCTGCCAGTATTGCGGTGCGAAAGGCGAGATGACCTTCGACCATGTGCTGCCCCGCTCCCGCGGTGGGCGCACGACCTGGGAGAACGTCGTGGCCTCCTGCTCGCGCTGCAACCTCAAAAAGGCGAACCTCACGCTCCGCCAGGCGGGGATGGCCCTGGCGCGGCCGGCCTACCGCCCGGATGCGGCCGAGCTGCAGAACAAGGGGCGGAAGTTCCCGCCCAACTACCTGCATGAGAGCTGGATGGACTTCCTCTACTGGGACGCCGAGCTCGAGGCCTGAGGGCCTCAGCTTCCCCGCGCGGGGATCGGCGGCTGCGGGCGCGCCGACCACACCCAGACGAGGAGCAGCGCGAGCGACACGATTCCGTTCCACCCCGCCATCGAGATCCCGCCGAACGACCAGGCCACATCGTCGCAGCGCACGATCTCGGTGGTCTCGAGCCGGTCGAGGAGATCGGCTGCCGACATCCCCGTCGGATCCGGCGCTGAGCAGCCCTCGAAGCCCGACCACCAGCCCTGCTCCACCCCGACATGGAAGGCCGCGAGACCGAGGCTCGCCACCATCGCCGCGGCGCCGAGCCCGGCCATCGCGCGCGAGACCTTCCAGAGCACCGTGACGGCGAGCACCGCCACCACCACCGCCGCCGCGTGCGGCCAGCGCTGCCAGACGCACAAGGGGCAGGGCGCGAGCCCGCCGAGATACTGGAAGCCGAACGCGCCCAAGAGGAGCGCGAGGGAGCCGGCGCCGGCCAGCAAGATCCGCCCATAGACCGTCATATCAAGAACTTGACCGCCACGAAGCCCCCGATGATCAGCACCGCCCCCACCGTCGCCACGAGGCCCAGCCGCTTCTCGATGAAGGCGCGCGCCGGTGGGCCGAACTTCCAGAGGATTGCGGCCACCAGGAAAAACTGCGCGCCCCGGCCGAGGAGCGAGGCGAGCACGAGCGTCGTCATCGAGAGCCCGGCGACGCCGGAGCCGATGGTGATCACCTTATATGGGAAGGGCGTGAACGCCGCAAAGAGCACCGCGGCGAAACCGTTGTCGCGGAACATCTCCGCGGCCTCCTCGAACTCGCTCGTCTTGCCGTAGAACTCGAGCACCGGGCGGCCGAGCTCCTCGAAAAAGAGCGCGCCCACCGCATAGCCCGCCACGCCGCCGGCCACCGAGGCGAGCGTGCAGACCCCCGCGATCAGCCACGCCCGGTCCGGCCGCGCCAGCACCATCGGGATCAGCATCACGAGCGGCGTGATCGGGAACACCGAGCTCTCGACGAAGGAGATGAGCGCCAGCCACCACATCGCGCTCTTCCGCTCGGCCAAGGCCAAAATCTGGTCATATAATTTGCTTAGCATCTGGTTCTGGTGTTTGGATGTGGGGGATAGGTGGGATCCTCGGCAGCGCCAGCGCCGTCGGTAGCAACCGGCGTCGGCCAAGTCCAGTGAGTGCGTGCCCAAGGGTTAGAGTGTATGAGTCATTCCGACGATGCGTTGCGAGAGCTGATCAACGGGGAGCGACCACCGCCCCCGTCGCCCGAGCGTCTCGACCGCTTCGACGAAGGCCAGTCCGCCACCGCGCGGCGGACCCGCGCGGCCCTCATCGCCGGCGTGGTGACGGCGGCGCTCGGCGCCGTTCTGGTCACGGCGGGCCTGCTCGGCGGCTCGGCGGCGCCGGAAGCGCAGCTCGGGCCCGCGGTCCGCACCCAGGGGCCGAACCCCCTCACCGCCTCGATCGCCGATGGCGGCGCGGTGCCTCGGGTGATCCCGCAGGAGCTCGGCGGGCGCACCCCCGTGGTCGAGACGTCGCCCGCGCGGTCCGAGTTCGCCCGGCGCCAGCCCGTGCCCCTCGCCGCGCCGGAGGAGGACCCCGCGCTCTTCCCCGAGACCGCCTTCATGCTGCCGGACGATTCCGCCCCAGCCGCGCTGCCGGAGGCGGACGCCGAGGCCGAGCCGGCGCCCCTTTCGACGCCCCCGGCCGTGGAGAAGCCGGCGGCTCTCATCGTCGCGGCCAGCAATCTCGTCTGGAGCCGGCTCTTCCACGACGGCGGTCACCGCTACGAGCCGGTGCATCTCGTCGACGCCGCCTTCTGGGGCGAGGGCGGCTGCGCCCACCGGGCGATGCCGGATCTGCCGATCTACTGCGTGCACGACCGCAGCGTCTATTTCGACCCGCAGGCGATGCCGACCGTGACGGATCTCTTCGCCGTCGCCCACGAGATCGGGCGGCACGTGCAGGACGTGCTGGGCGTCAAGCTCCGCCCGCTCGAGGAGCCCGCCCGGAGCCTCCAGGCCGACTGCTTCGCCGGCCTCTGGGCGCGGCACGACGCGCTGGCGGGCCACGAGCTCACGCCAGGGCTCCTCGGCACCCTTCTGCGGGTGGGGGAGCGCTACAACCTCCGCGGCGCGCGGCGGCACCAGGCCTTCGTGATCGGCTATCAGGCGGAGGACGTGATGGAGTGCGACGGCATCGGGCCGCAGACCGCCGGGCCGTCTGCCCCCATGGACGCCGGGGCGCCAAGCCCGCGCTGAGCCCGGCCCCCGCGGTTGACCGGGGCCGCCCCCGGCTTAATATGCGGCCCGCGCCCGGATGGCGGAATTGGTAGACGCAGCGGACTCAAAATCCGCCGGTGGCAACACCTTGTCGGTTCGAGTCCGACTCCGGGTACCAGGCGGCGGCCTCCCGCGCCGCCCCCGCCCTTCCAACAGATGTAATTTGAAACTTTTCCAGGATTGGGAAGTCGCTGGCCCTTGACTTCCGGACGCCGGCGCTCCCCACTACTGATTAGGTACCAAAAAGTCATTTCGACCGGGGGTTGATTGGATGCGCGCCTCTCTATTTTCTTGCTTGATCGTTGCAACTCTTGCGGGCTGCTCCGACCTCGCACTCTCCTTCCGTCAGAACGAGGTGGCGAGCGTGCAGCGCTCGGGCGAGACGCACATCGCGCTGCTGGCCGTCGAGCCGTGGAGCCAGGTCGTCGACGCCATATCGCCCGATTTCGCCATCACGCCGGCCACGGCCCTCACCGAGGCCTTGCCGCGGGTCTCCGCCCTCGAGGAGAAGCTGCTCGACGTCTTCGCCGCGAAGCTCGGCCTCGGCCTGCCCACCGAAAGCCTGGCATCGACGCAAACCACCGACCTCGCGGAGGGGACCGTGACCGGACAGCGCACCCTCACCGAGGAGAGCGGCGCGCTTCCCGGCTCGGATCTGCTGCCGGCCCTCGGCGACCGGTCCGCGCGGACCCTCTCGGGGCTCAAGGAGGAGACGCGGGAGGCCACGCTCACGCGCTCGGACCCGCTCCTGCGCTACCAGGCGGCCAACGCGATCTACCAGTATGTCCAAGTGCTCCAGCGCCTCATCAGGTCGACGCCGAGCTACGACAACTTCGTCCCCTATCTCGTGACGTTCCAGATCACCTCGGTGCCCTACACGCGTCACCAGCCCTACGACGTGTATGTGAGCCTGAGCTTCTACCCCAAGCTCCTGGATCCCGGGGCGAACAAGCGCGCGCACTACCCCCTCCTGCCGATCGTGGTGCCGGTGATGATCACCGACAATGTGGAGGCGCAGAGCGTCTCCCGCGCCGCCGAGCTGATCCGCCAGTTCAGCCTCGCGGCCCAGGGCACCATCGGCGGGGTGGCGGCCGCGCTCGGGATCAACACGCTGAGCGACCGGTCCGCCGCGGTATTCGGCACCGACCTCACCAGCACCTTCACCGTTGGGCGCACGGCGCAAAACGGGCTGACGGCGGTGCTCGGCGCGCCGCGCAATCCGGTGTCGGACTATGCGATGGTCCGGCGCACGCACAATGTCTCGCTCCTCATCATGGTGCCGCGGGACATCGCCGAGGCCGAGGCGCAGTTCCTCAACGTGCCCGGGGGCGAGGGCCGAGACGCGGCCCGGCGCGACGGCGGGCCGGCGACCGTGAAGGCCCAACCGCTCAAGCCTGAGCATTGCGAACACCCGAGCACCCAAAAGATGTGCCTCGAGCGGCGCCTCCAGGTGTTCTTCCACACCGAGCTCCGCCGGCCGGACGAGGTCGGCCCCCCGCTCAGCACCCAGGCCCATGGGGATCCAGGCTCGGTCGACCGCGTGCTCACCCTCATGAAGGAGCTGGGCCTCGAGCGACCGGGCATCAGCGGGTCCAAGACGTGCGGCGCCAAGAGCTTCGACGAATTTATCAGGAACAACATCCGTCTCGTCCCGATGGCCGATTACGAGACCTTCACAAAGCGTCTGACCGGCTGCGATCCCGAGTACCTCCCGGTCGAGGCGCTCTATCACGTGTTCATCGACGCCTATGGCAACTCGCCGGGCTTCCGGACCACCACCCTCGTGCTGCCGAAGATCGAGGCGGAGACCGGGGAGATGAGGATCGCCGGCCGCACCAGCCGCGCGAACCACACGGGCTCCGTGGGCGCGTTCGACGACGGCGTCGGGCGCATGAGCGTCGAGGTGGCCGGGGTCACGGGCAAGCTCGCGCCGGGCACGATCGCGACGCTCGAGCTTCGCCGGCAAGACGGCGTCTACGTCCCCTTCAACGCGACTGAGATGCGGGTCGACAAGGGCCGGCTCGTGGCCATGTTCCCCTCCGCGAAGGCGCTCGGCGTCGCGAATGTCCGCCCGAGCGGGAGCCGCCTCATCCTCCGCCGTCCCACGACGTCGGCGGCGGGCCCGGGCTGGCACGAGGACCGGTTCACCAGGGTCGTCTACCATGTGAGGGCGGCGGCCAAGCCCAGCGCCGCCGCCGGCGCCAAGTCCGCCGCCGCCCAGATGACGGTGAACGTGGCGCCGGACGGGACGGTCACCGTCACCGCGCCGGCGGCCCCGGTTCCGAAATCCCAGCCGAAGGGCGCCCCCGCCGCGGGCGCGCAACCGGCGGGCGGGGCCGGAACGGACGGCGCCGCCGCAACCGGCGGGCCCTCGGCCCGTGCGCCCAGCTGAAAGGAGCCCGCGTCATGGCCGTCCTCTCCGACATCACCGAACTCGCCCGGCTCATCGAGGACGCGGCCGACGCCGTGGCCGCCCCCGAGCCCGTAGCCCCGCCCGACATCGTGGAGCACACCGAGATCCTGCGCCGCGTGTCCGCCGCCGAGGTGGCCCTGCCGCCGGTCTATCGCGGGGCGGTGGGCCAGCCGCTCGCCGAGACCTTCCGCCGGATCGGGGCCCGCGGCTGGGACGACATCCGCCGCCGCGACCCCGGGGTGAGCGGCATCGCGCTCCTCGGCTACGACCTCGTCCAGGCGGTGACCCAGCGGGGCGAGGGCTACCTGCCGGACCCGACGGACGCGCTCCAGGAGGTGGTGAGCGACCTCTACGACGGGTTCCTGAGCGCGGCCGACCGCTCCGGCGTGAAGCCGCCCGATCACGGCGTCGCCCCCCCGCTCGTCAAATGGGGGCGCCCGGCCTGGGGCCCCTATGCCTGGACCGCGCCGGCCGCCCAGCTCTATGCCTGCGAGGCGGGGCTCGTGAACATGCCGCCGGCCTTCGCGCAGCGCGGGCTCGCCGCCTGGGGCGCCATCGGGCACGAGACCTCCGGCCATCACGTCCTCCATGCCGACGAGGGGCTGCGCGAGGCGCTGGCCGAGGCGGTGCGCGAGAAGATCCTGGCCTCGACCGACCAGGACCTGAAGGCCAAACCCGGCGCGCCCGAGGAGGAAAAGGCCGAGAAGGATCGGCTCCGGACGCGGCTCGCGGACTATTGGGCGGAGCGCATCGACGAGTCGGCCTCGGATGTGATGGGCGTCCTCAATATGGGCCCGGCCGCCGCGGTCGCGCTCGTGGCCTATTTCCGCGGCCTCCGGGCGGTCTCGCACGGGGTCGCTCGGCTGTCCGCCGTCGGGCTCGCGAGCTCGGAGCACCCCGCGCCGCTCGCCCGCGGCTTTCTGATGGCCGAGGCGATCGGCCAGTGCAGCTTCGCCAAGAGCGCCGCCTGGCGCGCCGCCCTGCGGGCCGAGATCCGCCGGGATGTGCCGGAGGAGGGGTTCGTGCTCGCCGGGGAGCGGATCCCCTCGGCGGCCGTGGAAGCCGCCGCCGCCAACGCCGCGCGGGCGATCCTCAACGAGCGGGTGGCGCCCCTCGAGCAGAAGCGGCTCCGCGACATCCAGGATTGGCGCCAGCATGACGAGGAGATCGTGGAGGCCCTCACCGTGAGCGCCGTTCTCGGCGGACGGATGCCGCCGGACGCGCTCCAGGGCGGGCTCTACGCGGCCCATGCGGTGGCCGCGGGCGTCATGGGCGCTCTCCTCACCGGGCAGACCTCGGTCGCGCAGGCGCGGATGATCGCCTTGGCCGCCGACATGCACCGGAAGAACCCGTCCTGGAGCGCCCTGGTCGCGGCGCATCCCGGCGATTTCGAGACGGTCCACCTCCCGGGGGCCGCGGCCGAGATCGGCGCCGCGGCCGCCGCGCGCGCTCCGAGGCATTCGAGGGGTGGCGGCACCGGCGGCGGGCACATTCCGGTGCTGGCGACCGATGGCGGGCACATTCCGGTGCCGGCGACCGATGGCGGGCACATTCCGGTGTTGGCGACCGGCGGGGGCTGGATCCCGGTCAAGGTCACCGATGGCGGCCATATCGTCGTCAAGGCCGGCGGGATCGGGGCCGACGCCGCGGTGGCGCTCTCGGGCCCCGGCTGGCCGCTGGCGGGGCGGGCCGTGATCCGCGCGGTCCTCGGCACGACGGATCTCGGGCCGTGGCAGCTCGCGCAGATCGGCCTCGAACGGGTGGGGGAGGGGGCGGCCGAAGGCTACGCCATCGTGGCGGACCGGCGCGGCGCCCTCGGCGATCGCGTCACCCAGGCGGCGGTGGACCTCATCCTCGGGCCCGGGCCCTGAGGCGCCGGGCGCCGCCCCGCACCCACCAAGCGGCCGGTCTCGTCGCACTCTGCCAACACTCGCCTTTTAGGCGAGTTTGTCACAAACCCTCCAACATTCCGCCAACCCCACCGGCCAAAACAGGGTCGGGACACGGGGTGGAGAGTCTCTGACCCAACGGCGCCGGCGCTGGCCGGCGGACCGGTCGCCTGCGGGGCGGCCGGAGCCGGGAGGGTCGCCTCTCGCCGCGTGCAGGCGCCGGCTCGGGCGCGCGAAGATTGGTTTTGGTCTGTGACGTCGTGAGGTGTGAGACGATGCGCATGTCGTGGTTGCTTGAATTCCTTGCGTGCGAGCGCGGAACGGCGGCGGTGGAGTTCGTGGTCGCGCTGCCGCTTTCGGTCGCGCTCACGGTCATGGCCGCGGAGTACGGCAACGGGCTGATGGCGCGGGAGCAACTCGACAGCGCGCTCTCGGACGCCACCCGCCTCCTTTCCCGGGCGCCGCTCGATCTCGCGGTCGACCCAGCCACGGGCGACACGCAGCCTACCTTCTACCCGGATTTTCTGGCCGATGCCCGGCGGATCCTCTCGGAGCGCACCGGCGTCGCCGAAGGCGACATCGCCTTCTTCGCCCAGCTCCAGGTTCTGACCGGCGACACGGCGCTCCGCACCCAGCACATCGTGATCGAGACCCGGGTGGCCATTCCGCTCGACCTCCGGCTCCTCGCCTTCCTGCGCACCCAGCTCCTTTTTGGCGAGGACGGGTCGAGCATCGTGAAGACCGGGCTGATGATGAACTCGCGTGACCGCGCCCGCTATGTGGGCGAGCTGTTGCCCGGCCAGCGCGCCTGCCCGCAGATCGCGCGCGCCGAGGCGCTCTGCGGAGGGCCGGTCTGATGCGCGCGTTTCTGACAGACGAGCGCGGCGCGGCGACGCTCGACTTCGTGATGGTCTTCGTGCCGGTGCTCCTCTTCGTGCTGACGATCGCGGAGCTGGTGATCGCCTTCCACTTCACCTCGGCCGCCCAGAAGAGCGCGAACCTCGCGGTGCGACTCGCCGCAGGCCGGGAGCCCGTGCACACCGAGGTGTGGGAGACCAACCGGCTCGACCCGCGCTTCGGAAATGCGGGCGACGCCTGCTACCAGCCGACGGGCGACGCCTGCATGAACCCCGGGCGCGCCTGGGTGTGCACGGGCAACGCCCTCGAGCCCGGTTGCGACCCGGCCGCCTTCGATGCGCTCATCGCCGAGGTGCGCCGGCTCTATCCCACCGTTCGGCCCGACGACGTCACCGTGGCCTATGTCTACCGCCGCCTCGGCGTCGCGGGCGGGCCCTTCGTGCCGGAGATCTCGGTCTCGATCAGCCGGCGCCCGGCCCCTGTCAATTTCCTGAGCCTCGTCGGCCTCCTCGAGTTGCGCGCGACAACGGCCAGCATCATGGGCGAGGACATGTCGTCCTAGCCCCATCGCGGCGGCCGGGTGTCGGCCGCCGTTCGTTCTGCGCGATGGTTTGTCCCTGCTTGAGGAGTGAGCGATGCCTGTGCTGACTTTCCGTATCTCCGCCGTGGCCGCGCCCCGAGGACGCGAGTTGGGTCTCGACCGGTTCCTCGCCGAGGAACAGGGCGGCATGACGATCTACCTTCTGTTGATGGCCGTTCTCATGACCGGGCTCCTCGGCCTGGTGGTCGACAGCTCGCGCTCCTTCGTGGCGCATTCCAACATGCAGAACTACGTGGACGACCTGGCGCTCGCGGTCGCCAACGAGCTCGACGGCGAGGCCGACGCGCTGGCCCGGGCGATGGTGGTGATCAACAGCTCGCCCCTCAGCAAGTCCACCACCATCCGCACGGACGGCTCGGGCGCCTTTTCGCTCGGCTCGGTGCACTTCCTGTCGGGCCCGCCCGCCACGGGCACGAGCACGCTCACGGCGGCGGATTACCAGCATCTCGAGACCACCGACCCCACGCAGGCGACCCATGTCCTCCTCACCACGATGCCGGAGGACGTGCCCTGGAGCGCGCTGAACATCCTCGACCCGTTCCTGCGGTCGGACAACAACCCCGGCGCCTACACCGTGCGTACCTGGGCCGCCGCCACGCTGGTGCGCGACCAGGCCTGCGCCACGCCGCTCTTCACCGCCTGCCTGCCCGCGGGCGCCGACCCCGCGACCTTCCAGCCGGGCTCGCAGATCCAGCTCACCAAAAACCGCGACGGCAACTGGTCCGCCGGCGAGTACGGCCTCGTCACCGGCGTGCCGGACGACGCGGCCGGCACCTGCTCGAGCTTCACGGGCAACCAGCTCCTCGAATGCCTGCTCGCGCTCGACACCCACCAGACCGAGTGCGGCCCGGCAGACGTCTCCTTCCAGGGCGACCGGACGGTGGCCACCACCGTGACGGCGGCCGACGGCACCAATCTCATCGTGCGCAACGACAGCCTCGACGTGCACGCGCCGATGAACATCCGCTTTGGCATCTTCGATCCGAGCACCTCGGCCTATGCGAGCTCGGACCAGGTCTCGATCGACCGCAACCACATCACCGGCGTGCCCTATGCCTGCACGGGCGATGTGGTCGACATCTCGTCCGAGACCCAGAGCCTGCCGATGCATCCCTGCTTCTCGGACGGCAGCTGCGACTTCATGAGCGCGCCGGTGACGCAGACCGAGCTCGACCGCTACTGGGAGAAGGCGCATGGCGGCTCGCTGCCGTCCACCGATTTCGAGGGCCAGCCCTTCGAGACCCGCTACGACGTCTACCGCCATGAGGTGGCGACCGGGCTCGTCGATCCCGAGGGCACCGGCACCCAGGGCCCCCGCGCCATCTGCCACCCGACGCAAGGCGGCACCGACACCAAGGCCAACCGCCGGCTCTTCGAGATCGCCTTCGTCGACTGCAGCAACATGACCAATGTCGACCAGGCCGACGTGCCGGTGGAGGCCTATGCGGATGTCTTCCTCACCAACCCGGTGGAGATGACCGAGTATTTCGTCGCGACCTTCGACCACCTCATCGACCGCACGCCGAACGACGGGGTGGACAACCCGCAGGCCATGCTGCCCGGCCAGGCCGTGACCGGCAAAGTGGGCTACGACCCCTACGCGGCCCAGGGCATGAGCGTGCACACCCTCGCCATCGCCTCGAACGGCAACCCGACGCTCGACTACACGCCCTGCGCGGTGGGCGACTTCTGCGCGGTGTTCCCCAACGCCTCGGGCTCGCGGCTCGACCGCAACAGCGCCAACGAGGACGCCCTGGACTTCCTCGACGCCCTCGGCCTCGGCGGCTTCTCCCAAGTGGGGCACGACCGGAAAACCGGCATCAACAGCGGGTTCGATGCCGGCGCGATCGGCCAGAGCTCCGGCACCTGGCACTCGAGCAACGCCCGGCAGCTTCTCGTCTGGGAGGGCAATGGCGGCATCGCGGTCTCGGTCTACGAAAACGCGCGGGCGGGCGGCGACTGGTCGATGGAGGGGCTCGGCCTCGGCGGCGGCACGCTGGAGCGGGTGCGCGCCTTCAGCTTCACCGGCAGCGTCCCGGACTCGATCATCACCACGGGCAGCCACCGCGGCTACAACTACCCGATGCTGTTCGACACCCAGGAGGGCTGGGCCGAGGACCCCGATCTCCAGTCGGTCGACCGGGGCAATGTCGTCATCATCCCCGAGCATCCGCGCCCGGACCGGCCGGACGACCACGCCCGGGGCGGCATGATCCTGTTCCAGTTCGACGAGCCTTCGAGCATCGGGTCGGTGGTGTTCTTCGACGGCGAGGAGGCCCACAACACGATCAAGCTCTACAACGAGAAGATCGTGCTCGAGGGGGTGGGGGCGATGACCCATCCGGACCAGCTCGACGACCTCTACACGCCGGATCTCGTCCTCTCGGTGCCGGTGATCGGCGACGGGCTCCACCGCACCTTCAGGATCGACAGCCACCCCGATTATCTGGCGGCCGTGGCGGCGGGCACGATCTCGTCGGACGGCATCCAGACGATGATCTATCACATGACCGGCTCGGGCGCGATCGACGACATCTCCTTCACCAACACGACCGCGACCCAGAACCGGCACGACGACATGACGGTGGAGCTTCTGAATGTGATGGACGCGAACGACCCCCGGATCTCGCAATACCCGGTGATCACGAACTGAGGCGGGGGGCGCCGCCCCCCGTCAGCTTTCGGCGGCGATCTCGCGAAGGGCCTCGCGGATCGCCGTTTCCGTTTGGGCGAGGTCGTCCTCGGTGAGGGCGGCGGAGACGTAGAACTTGCCGTCCGGCTTCAGCACCCCGCGCTGGCGGAGGCGCCTGGTGAAGTCCATCGCCCGGCGCTTGTTGGCGGCGGCCACGTCGCGGTAGCACCGCACCGGGCGGTCGGTGAAGACCGCGTCGAAGAGGCTGGGGACGCCGACGACCTCCACCGCGAGGCCCGCCTCGGCCGCCCCCGCCGCGATGGCCGCCTGCACGCGCCGGCCATTGGCCTCGATCCTCTCATACATCCCAGGGCGGCGGAGGACCGCAAGGGTGGCGAGCCCCGCCGCGGCGGCCACCGGATTTCCCGAGAGCGTGCCCACCTGGTAGAGGAAGGCGTCAGCCCCCACCGCCGCCTTGTCGAAATGGCGCATGATCGCCTCGGGCCCGACGAGGGCGGCCAGCGGGAAGCCCCCGCCGATGACCTTGCCGAGCGTCGCGAGATCGGGGGTCACGCCATAGAGGCCCTGGGCGCCCGCATAGCCGAAGCGGAAGCCGGTCACCACCTCGTCGAAGATGAGCACGATCCCGTGGGCCGAGGCGAGGGCGCGCAGCCCCTCGAGAAATCCGGGCTCGGGCGGGATGATCCGCTGGAAGGGCTCGACGATGATGCCCGCCACCTCCTGCCCCCGCTCGGCGAGCAGGCTCTCGACCACGGCGAGGTCGTTGAAGGGGGCCACCAGCACACCGTCGCGGGCGGCGCGGGGGATGCCGGCCGAATCGGGCACCGGCTCCGGGAAGTTCGCGAGCCGTGTGGGCGCGAGGCTCATGAGCCCCTGGTCCGACATCCCGTGATAGCCGCCCTCGAATTTGAGGATGAGCTCGCGCCCTGTGTGTGCGCGGGCGAGGCGCATGGCGTAGAGATCGGCCTCCGAGCCCGTGGAGACGTAGCGGAGCTGCTCGGCGCAGGGGAGGGCGGCCACGATCTCCTCGGCCAGTTGGATCCCGAGGGGGTTGGACGCAAAGAACGTGAGGCCCTTCGGCACCTGCTCGGCGATGGCGGCCTGCACCTCCGGATGGTCGTGCCCGATCAGCATGGGCCCCGAGCCGATGAGGAAATCGACATACTCGGCGCCGTCGGCGTCCCACACCCGGGCGCCGGAGCTGCGGGTGAGCACGAGGTCGCTCGGAAAGTTGCCGAACCCGCCGGCGGGCAGCACGGCCTCGGCGCGCGCGATCCAGTCGGCCTGGGTGGCGGCGGGGGATGGGGCGTCGGCGAGGCTCATGGGCGGGGCTCCTCTCTCTCCGCGTCCATGATTGCGCGGGCCCTGCGGTGGGGCAAGCCGGCCGATCCCAAATGGGGGGTTGAACGCCCCGGGCCGCCCTTCGATGATGCAGCCGCAGGCGCCGGCCCCGCGCGCCGCACGAGGGAGAGAGACATGACCGCCACAACCCCCGCCACCGCCGCCCTTCTCGCCGTCGCCCTGGCCGGCACCGCCGCCGCCGACTGCACCGAGGTGACCTTCTCCGATGTCGGCTGGACCGACATCACCGCGACCACCGCGGCCACGGGCACCGTGCTCGAGGCGCTGGGCTACGAGGTGGATGTGAAGATCCTCTCCGTCCCCGTCACCTACGCGTCGCTGAAATCCGGGGATGTCGACGTCT
>CAYXPI010000048.1:0-22130 GCA_964467005.1 uncultured Limibaculum sp.
CGGAGCCGTCGTCCGTGTCGCCGATATACATGCCCGGGCGCTTGCGCACCGCGTCCAGGCCCTTGAGCACCTTGATGCTTTCGGCGTCGTAGGCCGGCGGCTCGTCCTCCAGGGTCGCGGGCCGCGCGTGGGGTGGCTCGGGCGGCGTCTTGTCGGCGCCGGCTGCCGTCGCCTCGGGTTCGGCCCCGTTCGGTTCGTCTTCGATCATGCCTATTCCCTTGTGAGACCGGGATTCTATCCCCTTGCGCGGGGGGTGTCACGGGGCAATGCGGGCGCGGGCTGCGTGCGGCTCATCCGGTTGCGAGCGCGCTGCCCTCCGGCGTCTCCTCCACCCTGATGCGGAGCGTGCGTTGCGGCAGCGCGTCGAAGAGTTCGGGCCCGGTCCCGGTCATCCAGGCCTGGGCACCGAGGGCGGCGATCTCGCCGTAGAGCGCGGCCCGGCGGCCGGTGTCGAGATGCGCCGCCACCTCGTCGAGGAGGAGGACGGGCGCGGCCCCGGTCGCCACGGCCAGCGCGCGCGCGTTGGAGAGGCAGAGCGAGATAAGGAGCGCCTTCTGCTCGCCGGTGGAGCAGGCGGCGGCCGGCATTTCCTTCGCCGCGTAAACGGCCCCGAGATCGCTCCGATGGGGGCCCGAGAGCGCCCGCCCAGCCGCCGCGTCCGCCGGCCGCGCTATGCCGAGCGCGCGGGAGAGGGCGGCGGCCTCCCGAGCCTCGGCCAGGTCGAGATCCTCCTCCGCGGCCGTTGCCTGGGCAAAGGCCGCCTCGAGCGGGCCCAGGATCTCGAGCTCGGCGCGGGGAAAGGCCGTCTCCGCCGCTCCCTGCGCCGCCGTCACGGCCGCAAGGGCGCCCGCCCGGGCCCGGGCGATGCGCGCGCCGAGGCGGGCCATCTGCGCCTCTAGCCCGTCGAGCCAAGGCCCCGTCAGCATCCCGTCCTTCAAGAGGCGCCCGCGCTCGCGCATCGCCCGCTCATAGCCCGCCACATCCGTTCCGTGATCCGGGGCAAAGCCCAAGGTCATCCGGTCGAGAAACCGTCGGCGCTCGGCGGGGGCGTCGCTCCAGAGCCGGTCCATGGCCGGGGTGAGCCAGATCTGGCGCATATGCCGGCCAAGTGCCGTCTGGGTGGCGATGGCCCCGTCGATCTCGACGTTCCGCCGGCCGCCGGCCTCCACCCCGGTCACGATCTCCGCCGGGCCCTCCGGGCTCGCCACCTCCGCCGAGAGGCGCCAGCCGACGCCAAGGGCCCGGCGGGCGAGCTCCTCGGGCGCGGCCCGGCGGAGGCCCCGACCGGGGACGAGGAGCGAGACGGCCTCTAGAAGGTTGGTCTTGCCCGACCCGTTTGGCCCGAAGAGCGCCACGCTCTCCCCGCCGGTCGCGACCTCCGCCCGCGCATAAGACCGGAACTGGGCGAGCCGCAGGGTCTCGAGGCGGAATGCAGGGGTCACGCAACCGTGCGCCCGGCCCGGGTGACGGCGCGGCCGGCAGGGCCTAGGGTCCGCCCGCGCTTGCCGCCCGGACGCGCCGGCCCGCGTGGGCGCCCTGGCTCTGGAGGACCGAGATGATCCGCTTTCACTATCACCACACGCCCAATCCCATGAAGGTCGCGCTCATGCTGGCCGAGACCGGGCTGCCCCACGAGGTCGTGCCCCTCGACGTGTTTCGCGGCGACCAGCACGGGCCCGCATACCGCGCGATCAACCCCAACGGCAAGGCGCCGGCCATCGAGGACGACGGCGCGCGGGTGTTCGATTCGACCGCGATCCTCCTTCATCTGGCGGAGAAGACCGGCCAATTCCTTTGCCAGCCGGAGGACCGGCCCGAGCTTCTCTCCTGGCTCTTCTGGATCGCGTCGGGGCTCGGGCCATTCTCCGGCCAGTGGGTGCATTTCCAGACCGCCGGCGCGGCCGAGGGCGGCGACTATGCCAAGCGACGCTACAGGTTCGAGGCCCATCGGCATTACGAGGTGCTGAACGGGCATCTGGAGGGGCGGCACTGGATCGTGGGCGACGGCTACACGATCGCCGACATCGCGGCCTGGGGCTGGGTGGACCGGCATGCGCGCGTGCTGGGCGAGGGCGGGATCGACGCCCACCCCCATCTGAAGCGCTGGTTCGAGCACGTCGACGCCCGCCCCGCGGTGGCCAAGGCCCGCGCGATCGGCCAGGGGCTGGACTTCAAGAAGGACTTCGACGAGGAGACCGCGCGGGCGATGTTCCCGTCGAACTTCGCCGCCGAGTGACGTGCGAGGGCGGCTGAGACCCAGCTGCACGCAACGCCCGGAACGGGCGCGAGGGCTACCAGGCGAGCGCGGGCTCGATCCAGGCCCGATGCGGGGCGAACTGAAAGCCATGGTCGAGGCCCGTGTCGGTCTCGACTTCCTCGAAGGCCGCCGCCTCCGCATAGAGCGTTGTGTGCGGTGCGCAGGCCGGGGCCACGCTGTCGGACGCCTCGTAGATCGAGAGCACCCGGCCCGTCATCTCGGGCGGCGCGCCGGCCTCCATGCGCGCCGCGTGGCAGCCGCCGACCAGCACCCAAGACAGCGCCGGCTCGCCAAGGCGGGCGCTCGCGATCTGGGCGATCTGTGCGCCCTTCGAGGCGCCGATGACCGTGATGGAGCCCGGGTCCTGCCCTTCGGCGATCGCGGCCTCCAGCCGAGCGGCGAGCGCCTCGGCCGCGGCCTCCGGATCCGCCTGTGCGCCGCGCTCGGGCGCCTCCACGGCCCCGCCGGCCGAAAGCGCGGCGACGATGCCCTCAAGATCGTAGGCGCCGAATGCCGGATGCGGCTCTCCAGCCTTGTGGCCCTCGTACCAGGCGTTGTGCAGGAAGATGATCGTGCGCTCGGCGGCGGCGGCCGGCTGGCCAAGCGCCGCGGCGAACACAGCGCCGGCCAAAACGGTGTTTCTCATGATCACGCGGTTCCTAATTCAGTATGTTGTTGTAGAAAATGGGACGCCGGCCACCCCTGTCGAGCCCGTCGGCTCAGACGCGCATGGGCATGACGACATAGATGGCCGAGCGGTCGTCGCCCTCGCGCACGAGCGTCGGCGCGCCGGGGTCTGAGAAGGCGAAGACGGCGTTCTCCCGGTCGATCTGGCCGGCGATCTCGAGGAGATAGCGGGCGTTGAAGCCGATCTCCATCTGGTCGTAGGGGTAGGCGACCGCGAGCTCCTCCGAGGCCGAGCCCGCATCCGGCGCGGTGACCGAGAGCACGAGCCGGTCCTCGTCGATCGAGAGCTTCACCGTGCGCGAGCGCTCCTGGCTGACCGTCGCCACCCGGTCGACCGCGTCTTTGAAGTCCTTGGCCTCGACCTCCATCTTCCGCGCGTTGTCCGCCGGGATCACGCGCTGATAGTCGGGGAAGGCGCCGTCGATCACCTTGGAGGTGAGCACGAGGTCGCCCACGCCGAAGCGGATCTTTGTCTCCGAGACCGAGACCTCGACCACCGCGTCGTCGTCTGCCAGCATCTTGAGGAGCTCGCCCACGGTCTTGCGGGGCACGATCACCCCCGGTGCGGCCTCCGCCCCCGGCGGCAAGTCCCCGTCGATCCGGGCGAGCCGATGCCCGTCGGTGGCCACCGCGCGGAGATGCGGCGTGCCTTCGTCCTCGGCCACATGGAGGTAGACGCCGTTGAGATAATACCGCGTCTCCTCGGTGGAGACGGCGAAGCGCGACTTGTCGAAGAGCCGTCGGAGGAGGGGAGCCTCGACCCGGTAGGTCACATCGTAGTCGCTGGTCGCCATCATCGGGAAATCTTCCCGCGGCAGGGTGGCGAGGGAGAAGCGCGAGCGCCCGGCCGAGACCTCGAGCTTGCCGGCGCCCGCATCGACGGCCAGCACGAGCTCCGCCCCGTCCGGCAGCTTGCGCACGATGTCATGCAGGAGATGGGCGGCGACCGTGGTGGACCCTGGGGCCTCGACCTCCGCTTCGATCCGCTCCACGAGCTCGATGTCGAGATCCGTCGTTCGGAGCGACAGCGTGCCTTCGCCCGCCTCGAGCAGCACATTGGCGAGGATCGGGATCGTGGTCTTGCGCTCCACGACGCCTTGGGCGCGGCTCATCGCCTTCAAGAGGACAGCGCGGTCGATGCGGAGCTTCATGGGTTGGATCCTGGCCGTGGGTGAGGGCGCATGAGCCTATCCGAAATGGCCGCCCGCGCAATCCCTTGCGCCCGCAGGCCGGACGCGCGCGCTCTCAGGCCTCGAGCATCCGGCGCAAGAGCTCGATGTCCTCCGCCAGCTGCGGGTCGGTGGCGCGCAGCTCCTCGATGCGCTTCACGGCGTGGATCACCGTGGTGTGGTCGCGCCCGCCGAAGCCGCGGCCGATCTCGGGCAGCGACTTCGAGGTGAGTGTCTTGGCCAGGAACATCGCCACCTGCCGGGGCCGTGCCACCGCCCGCGCGCGCCGCGCCGAGGTGATGTCCGACATGCGCAGATTGTAATGGTCGCAGACCTTCCGCTTGATGTCGTCGATCGTGACCTTGCGCTCCGAGGAGCGGAGGAGATCCGACAGGCATTCCTGCGTCATGTCGAGATCGATGCGTCGGCCCACCAACTGGGCGAAGGCGAACAGGCGCGTGAGCGCGCCCTCGAGCACGCGCACATTCGACGAGATGCGGTGGGCCAAAAACTCGAGCACCTTGGGGTCGAGCCGCACCTCGGGCGCGGCGACCGCCATCGTCTCCGCCTTCTGCTGCAGGATGCCGAGCCGGAGCTCGTAATCCGTCGGATGGATGTCCACCACGAGGCCCCATTGCAGGCGCGATTTGATCCGGTCCTCCATCCCGTCGATCAAGTCCGGCGAGCGATCCCCGGAAATCACGATCTGCTTCTTCTGATCGATGAGCGCGTTGATGGTGTGGAAGAACTCGTCCTGCGTGGAGTCCTTGCCGGCGATGAACTGGACGGCGTCGATCATCAACACGTCGACCGAGCGGAACTGCTGCTTGAACGTCATGGTGTCGCGAAAGCGGAGCGCCTGCACGAAGCGGTACATGAATTGCTCGGCCGACAGATAGAGCACCCGCGCCTTGGGTCGGGTGCGGCTGAGATGCTGGCCGATGGCGTGCATGAGGTGGGTCTTGCCGAGCCCCACGCCGCCGTAGAGGAAGACGGGGTTGAAGGCCGCGTCGCAGGTCTCCGCCACACGCCTCGAGGCGGCATGGGCGAGCTCGTTGGGCTTGCCGACCACGAAGCTCTCGAAGGTGAAGCGCGGGTCGAGCGGGGCCGAGAGAAGATCGTCCTCCGCCGGCGCGGCGGGCGGGGTCGGTGCGGGCGTGGGCGCGGCGGGCTCCGGCTCGGGCCCGGCCACCGTGATGTCGATCCGGCGGATCGAGGGCATGAGCGCCTGAAGGCTCCGCAGGATCTGGAGGCCGTAGTTGCGTTCGATCCAGTCGGCCATGAAGGTGGTCGGCGCGGCGAGGATCGCGAGATCCTTCTCGATCGCGGTCAGCCGGATCGGGCGGATCCACTGGTCGGCGCAGTCTCGCCCCAAGGTCTGGGCCGATTTCGCCAGCACCGCCTCCCAGAGCCGATCGAGATCCGTCCTTCGGCCTTCCGGCCGCGCGTTCACTCCGTCCGACATCATCAACCCTTCAAAAAAAGCCGTCAGAAGCGGCGCGCGCCGATGACGACGGCGCCGGGAACCTACGCAAACCGCAGGGTTGCTAGCTCTGGACCCAGGGCAGGCCGCGCGCTTTCCAGCCGGCCGTGGTGCCACGCCGGGCGTTGCCGTCGAGGTCGCCCTCGAAGCCCTCGGCCACATTCGTGCAATGCGCCGGCAGGCCCTCCCGCGAGAGCGCCTCGGCCGTTGCCTGGGCCGCCATCATCGAGCGCCCGCCCGACCGGCAGATGAAAAACACCCGCTCCGGCACGGTCTCGCCCATGAGCTCACGCAGGCGCGGCACGAAGTCGGGGTTCGGCGCCATATCCGGAAACCGCACCCATTCGACGAGCCAGAGCTGGCGCCCGATGCCCCGGATGTCCGGTACGCCCACGAAGGTCCACTCGGCGCGGGTGCGGACATCGACGAGCGCCGCGTCCGCATGTTCGCTCAACCATGCGTAGGCTTCCGGCGGGTCGACCACGTCGACCCGGGGCAACGGATGTGTCATGCGCCACGCCACTCCCTGCGGGTTCTCATTTGCTTACCCCTGCGTAGCGAGAGAAAGAGATTCGAAGCAATGATTTTTCCACCCGACTCTAAGTCGAGAGATCGCCGCTCCATTGTAAAGATGTAATAGACGCCTTTTGCGCCCGCTCTCGCATCTTACTCGGAGAGGGGAGTGACGGTGCGTGCCGCAGCGATTTGGGTGAGACGTCTTTCTGTCTGAAAGAGTAACCGGGCCGCGCCAAGGCCACAAGACGAAAGAAACGCGAACATTTCAGTCAAGTGTCGGAAATATGACAAAGGCTCCGCCGCGGGCCGCGCGGCGGGCATTCAACTCACGGATGTTGGCGGATCAGGCCTGAGCGGCCATCGCCTTGACGCGCGCATGCAGCCGGGAGATCTTCCGGCTCGCAGTGTTCTTGTGCAGGACGCCCTTGTTCGCGCCGCGGATCACCTCGGGCTGGGCGGCCCGAAGCGCGGCGATCGCGTCGGCCTGGTCGCCGCCGGCGATGGCCTCCTCGACCTTGCGCAGGAAGGTCCGGATCCGGGATTTGCGCGCCTTGTTGACGGCGGTGCGCCGCTCGATCTGGCGGATGCGCTTGCGGGCTTGCGGCGAGTTGGCCATGCGTCTCCTAGGTCTCCATCTCTCGCGTGGGAAGCGTGCCGATACCTGAAGGCCGCGCTCCAGTCAACGCCCGCCCGCGCCCTCACTCTCCGGTGAACTTGGCCGAGCGCTTCTCGGTGAAGGCGTCCATCCCCTCCTTCTGGTCGTCGGTGGAGAAGAGCGCGTGGAACAGCCGGCGCTCGAACCGCACACCTTCGGCCAGGGTGGTTTCGTAGGCGCGGTTCACCGCCTCCTTGCAGGCCATGACGGCGAGCGGCGCCTTGTCCGCAATCTTGTCGGCCGTGGCCACCGCCTCGTCCAGCAGTTCGTCCGCCTTCACGATCCGGCTGACCAGGCCCGCACGCTCCGCCTCGGCCGCGTCCATGAATCGCCCGGTGAGGTTCATCTCCATCGCCTTCGACTTGCCGACGAAGCGGGTGAGGCGCTGGGACCCCCCGGCGCCCGGCATCACGCCCAGATTGATCTCGGGCTGGCCGAATTTCGCAGTGTCGGCACACAGGATGAAGTCGCACATCATGGCGAGCTCGCAGCCGCCGCCCAGGCAGTAGCCGGCCACGGCCGCGATCACGGGCTTGCGGCAGCGCGTCACCGTTTCCCATTCGGCGGTGATGAAGTCCTCGCGGAACACGTCGCGGAAGCTCTTGGGGCGCTTCTCCTTGATGTCCGCGCCCGCGGCGAAGGCTTTGTCCGAGCCCGTGATCACGATGGCGCCCACCGCCTCGTCGGCCTCGAACTTCATGAGCGCCTCGCCGAGCTCCTTCATCAGCTCGGTGTTGAGGGCGTTCATCGCTTGCGGTCGGTTGAGCGTGATGAGCCCCACATGGTCGCGGGTCTCGACGAGGATCGTCTTGTAGGCCATGGCTGTCCCTCCCGGCGCAGACGCTGTGCGCCGCACCTAGCCCGACCGGCCCCGCCGATCAAGCTCAGGGCTCAGCGCTGACAGCGCGAGCAGTAGAAGCTCGATCGACCGGACTGCACGATCCGGAGCACCCGCGCGCCGGCCCGGCCACATGGGCAGGGCGCGCCCTCCCGGCCGTAGACGCGGAAGGCGTGCTGGAAATAGCCGAGCTCCCCGTCGGCCCGGCGGTAGTCCCGCAGCGAGGAGCCGCCGGCCGCGATCGCCTCGGTGAGCGTGTCGCGGATCGCCCCGGCAAGACGCTCGATCCGCGGGCGGGAGAGGCTGGCCGCGATCCGCCGCGGGTGGATCCCGGCGCGGTGGAGCGCCTCGCAGACATAGATGTTGCCGAGCCCCGCCACCACGTGCTGATCGAGAAGCGCCGCCTTGATGGGCGTCTGCCGCCCGGCGAGCGCCTCGGCCAGCACAGCGCCCGAAAAGGCGTTGCCAAGCGGTTCGGGCCCGAGCGCCCGCATGAGCCGGTGGTTCTCCAGATCGTCCGTCGGCCAGAGATCCATGGCGCCGAACCGGCGAGGGTCGTTGTACACGACCCAGGTGCCGGCATCCGTGCAGAGGCTCACATGATCGTGCGCGGCGATGCCGCCGGAGGCGATGGCGAAGCGGCCCGGGGTCTCCGCCTCGCCGCCCGCGACGATGGAGATGCGCCCCGACATGCCGAGATGGACAAGCCAGGTCTCGCCCCCCTCGAGCTCGGCAAGGAGATACTTCGAGCGCCGCGAAAGGGCGAGCACCCTCCGCCCGGAAAGCCGCTCGGCAAATCGCTCGGGCAGCGGCCAGCGAAGATCGGCCCGGCGCTGAACCACTTCCGCCAAGCGGTGGCCGACCAGCACCGGCGCGAGGCCCCGGCGCACGGTCTCCACCTCGGGCAGCTCGGGCATCGGCCCGGTCAGCGCCCGCCTTCGCGGGCCGAGCGGGGCGCCCGCACGAAGCTGAGGAGCGTCATCGGCGCGGCGAGCGCCAGCCGCGCCACCGGGTTCTGCTCGATCATCGCCTTCGTCTTCTCGAACTGCATCACCCCCTCGATGCGCCGGTCGAGGAACGACCAGGTGCCGGATGCACCGGGCGTCTCGTCGCCGAGCCAGTAGAGGAGCGTGGCGGAGTACACCGAGGCGAGGATGGCGCGCTTGGTGTACCAATTGTAGTCCGTCGCCGTGTCGCCGCAGGCGGTCCAGATGATGTCCGCCGTGCGCCAGATCGCCTTGGCGCCGTCGGCCGCGTAGATCGGCAGCGCAAGCAGCGTGGCGCCGCGGCGCACCGCCTCGCGGTGCTCGGCCACGAGCTCGATCCGCCGCCGCACCGCGTGGGTCACCCGGTCGCGGATCCGGAGGCGCGTGAGGTCGTCCGCGGCGAGGTCGCGCGCGAGCTTGGCGTCCATCTCGTCGTGGAAGGCGATCGCCATGTCCACCCCGCCCCTGGGGAACACGAGCTTGGCCAGCTCCGGCTCCACGCCGGTCTCGGCCACTGCGAGGCGCAGGGTCTCGGCCGACCAGCCGTCGAAGGCGACATGGGGGAGGGCCGCCGCAACCAGACGAGCGCGGGTGTCGGACAGATGGTCTCGGTCCTCGGTGGATGAAATCGGGTCCATGACGTCTCCGTTGCTATTTGCAGCGACCGGTGGACAGAGCGGCCACAGTTCCGTATATACGACAGCAATCCAATCCGACATCCCCAACCCGAAAGGTGGAGGCCCTGTGCAGGTCCAGGTTCGCGACAACAATGTTGATCAAGCGCTCCGCGCTCTGAAGAAGAAACTCCAGCGCGAGGGCGTGTTTCGCGAAATGAAACTCCGCCAACACTACGAGAAGCCGTCGGTGAAGCGGGCGCGCGAGAAGGCCGAGGCAATCCGCCGCGCGCGCAAGCTGGCCCGGAAAAAGGCGCAGCGCGAAGGCCTGCTCTGAGCCCGTGCCACGCGGGCCCCGGTCGCCGGATGCGGCGGGCCCTCGGATGGTGAGGCTTCCCGGCGCGCGCGGGCCCGACGGCCTCAGGATCTATGCGATCGGCGACGTGCATGGCTGCCTCGACGAGCTCGGGGCAGTGTCCGACATGATCACGGCCGATCTCGCCCGGCGCCCCGTCGCGGATCATCGCATCGTGCTTCTTGGCGACTACGTGGATCGGGGCCCCGACAGTGCGGGCGTCCTCGCCTGGGTCGCGGAGCGGATCGACGACCCGTTCTATGTGTTCCTTCGCGGGAATCACGACGCGATGTGCGCGGGCTTCCTGGCCGATCCGGACGACCCCGATTTCGAGACCTGGGTCGGCAATGGCGGTGCCGAGTGCCTCGTATCCTTCGGCGTGGCCCCTCGGCGGGTGTCGGCGGCCGTGACGCGCGCGGGTCGGTCCGCTCTCAGCGCCGACTTTCGGCAGCGGACGCCCGAGCCCGTGCAGATGGCTCTGGGCCGCCTCCGCCTCATGGCGCGGTTCGGGGACTTTCTCTTCGTCCATGCCGGTCTCCGCCCCGGGGTTCCGCTCGCTCAGCAGAGGGAGGACGACCTCCTTTGGATCCGCGGGCCTTTCCTCGAACACGAGGGAAGCTTCGGCGCCGTGGTGGTGCACGGCCACACCCCGCGCCCCCGGATCGAGATCCGGCCCAATCGCATCGGGATCGACACTGGCGCGGTGTTCGGCGGGGCCCTCTCCTGCCTCGTGATCGAGGAACATTGGGTGGGCCGGCTCGGGCCTTCGGGGGCGGAGCCGCTGCCGCTGCCCGGAACGGGAGCCGCCGGCGCGCTTCTCTGATTGACAAGGGCGCCCGGGCTGCCCGAGCGTGGCGCGACCTCAGCCAGCCGGACAGCCGATGCCCCGCGACCTTTCGCGCCTCCTGCGCCCCGCCTCCATTGCCGTGATCGGCGGTGGCGCCTGGGGGGCGGGCGTGGTGGAGCAAGCGGCGCGCGTGGGCTTTGCCGGAGCGGTGTGGCCCGTGCACCCCCGGCGGGCGGAGATCGGCGGCGCGCCCGCATGGCGCCGGATCGAGGATCTGCCGGGAGTGCCGGATGCGGCGTTCGTCGCGATCAATCGCGTGGCCGCGGTGGAGGCGGTGGCGGCCCTTCGCGCCGCGGGGGCAGGTGGTGCGGTCTGCTTCGCCTCCGGATTTGCCGAGGCCGAGGATGGGCTGGCCGACGGCCCCGCGCTCCAGGCGGCGCTCGTCGAGGCGGCCGGGGAGATGCCGCTCCTCGGGCCCAATTGCTACGGGCTTCTCAACTATCTCGACCGGGTGGCCCTTTGGCCGGATCAACACGGCGGGCGCGCGCGGGCGCGGGGCGTGGCCATCGTCGCCCAGTCCTCCAACATGCTGATCAACCTCACCATGGTGCCGGCCCTCCCCGTCGCCTACGCCGTGGCCGCCGGCAACCAGGCGCAGACCAGCCAGGCCGAGATCGCGCTGGCTCTTCTCGACGACAACAGAGTGAGCGCGCTCGGGCTCCATGTGGAGGGTGTGCGCGATCTCCGCGCCTGGGAGGTGCTGGCGGATCTGGCCCGGGCTCGCAGGGTGCCGGTGGTCGCGCTCAAAGTGGGCCGCTCCGCCGCCGCGCAGGCGGGCACGCTCACGCACACGGCCTCGCTGGCGGGCGACGTCGCAGCCTCGGACGCGTTCTTCCGTCGCCTCGGGATCGGGCGGGTCGCGGGGCTTCCGGAGTTCGCCGCGGCGCTCACCCTCCTCCACGGCGCCGGCGCGCTTCCCGGGCGGCGGGTGGCTTCGGTCAGCTGCTCGGGCGGGGAGGCCAATCTGGTGGCCGACATGGCGGAGGGCCGAGCGCTCGACCTCGCTCCCCTGCCCGAGGGCGCGCGCGCGCGGCTGGGCGAGGTGCTGGGGCCCAAGGTGACGCTCGCCAACCCCCTCGATTATCACACCTATATCTGGGGCGACGCTGCGGCGATGACCGCAACCTTCGCAGCCGTGCTCGGAGCGGGCTACGATCTCACTCTGGTGGTGGTGGATTTTCCCCATCCCGGGCGCTGCTCCGACGCGGCGTGGGATTGCGCCGCCGCTGCGCTCCGCGGCGCGCGCGCCGAGACGGGGGGGCGGATCGCGGTGGTGGCGACCCTTCCAGGCGGGATCGCCGAGGCGCGGGCGGAGGCGTTTCTCGACACCGGCATTGTGCCCATCCAAGGTGTGGCCGAAGCGCTGTCGGCCGCCGAGGCGGCGGCGGAGATCGGCGCGGCCTGGGCGCGGCGGCCGGCGGCCCCACTCGCGCCTGCGCCGGCGATAGCGGGCCCGGCGGAGACCCTGGACGAGGCGGCGGCCAAGGCGCTCCTCGCCGCCTATGGCGTGCCGGTGCCGGAGGGTCGGCGGGCGACGACGCCGGAGGATGCGGCCTCTGCCGCCGCGGCACTCGGCGGGCGGCTGGCGCTTAAGGCCCTCGGCCACGCGCACAAGACCGAGGAGGGGGCGGTCCGCCTCGGGCTCGGGCCGGAGGATGTGGCGGCCGCGGCCCGGGCCATGCCGGGCGCCCATGGATTTCTCGTCGAGCGGATGGCGGAGGGGGCGGTGGCCGAGCTCCTAATGGGTGTCACGCGCGACCCCGCACATGGCTTCGCCCTCACCGTCGGCGCGGGCGGGGTGCTCGCCGAGCTTCTGGCCGACACGGCCACGGTGCTCCTCCCGGCGGGCGACGCGCTGGAGGCGGCGCTGGACCGCCTCCGGTGCGCGCCGCTCCTGGCCGGCTATCGCGGCCGCCCGGCGGGGGACCGCGCGGCCCTCCTCGCCGCCGCCCGCGCGCTCGAGGCCTTCGCGCTTGCCGAGGCGCCGCGGCTGCTCGAGGTCGAGATCAACCCTCTCATCGTCACCCCGCGGGGGGTCTGGGCGGTCGACGCCCTTGTCCGCCGCGCCCCCGGGCCAGGAGATCCAGCATGACCGACATCCCCATCCGCACGCGCCGCGAGGGCCACATCCTTGAGGTCACGCTCGACCGGCCGAAGGCGAACGCCATCGACCTCGTGACCTCTCGCCTCATGGGCGAGACCTTCCGCGATTTTCGTGACGATCCAGAGCTGCGCGTCGCCATCGTCACCGGCGCGGGGCCCAAATTCTTCTGCGCGGGTTGGGACCTCAAGGCCGCATCGGACGGCGACGCGGTGGATGGGGACTATGGCATCGGGGGCTTCGGCGGGCTGCAGGAGCTCGGGCAGCTCAACAAGCCGGTGATCGCCGCGGTCAATGGCATCGCCTGCGGGGGCGGGCTGGAGATTGCGCTCTCGGCCGATCTCCTGCTGGCCGCCGAGCACGCCACCTTCGCGCTGCCGGAGATCCGCTCCGGCACGGTGGCGGACGCCGCCTCGATCAAGCTGCCGAAGCGCATCCCCTATCACGTGGCCATGGATCTCCTTCTCACCGGCCGCTGGTTCGACGCGGCGGAGGCCCAACGGCTCGGCCTCGTGAAGGAGGTCGTTCCCGCCGAACGGCTGATGGAGGCGGCCTGGGAGCTTGCGCGGCTCCTCGCCTCCGGCCCGCCGCTCGTCTATGCGGCGATCAAGGAAATCGTGCGCGAGGCCGAGGACGCGCGCTTTCACGACATGCTCTCGCGCATCACCAAGCGCCAGCTCGCCACCGTCGACCGGCTCTACGCCTCGGAGGACCAGCTGGAGGGCGCGCGCGCCTTCGCGGAAAAGCGCGACCCGGTCTGGAAGGGGCGGTAACTCGCCGTCACGCCCGGGTGAGCCCCCGTGCCCTTTTCCAACATGCCGGCAGGGTATAAATCTGCAATCGGTTTTCGAGGGGAAAGATCATGCGCATCCTGTTCACCGCCGCGGTTCTCGCGCTGTCGGCCGGGGTGGCCGTGGCGGCATGCGATCCGGGTGAGCGGGTTTTGTCGTTCCACCACACGAGCCCGGACCGCGGGAGCGCCCGTGGCGAAGCGGCCCGCGCGCTGGCGGACCGCGTGAATTTCGATCTCAACGGCCGCGCCTGCATGCAGGTGGTGGCCGAGGCCGACGATCACACCGAGGCCACCGTCGCGGAGGCGCTCCGCGAGGGTCGGTTCGACTTTGCGGCGGCCGACACGGCTGTGCTCGGCGCGATGAACCCTCGCTTCCGTATTTACGACCTGCCATTTCTCTTCGACGGGATCGAGGCCGTCCTCGCCTTCGACGCGAGCGGAACCGGGCGGGATCTTCTCGGCGAGATGGCGGGAGAGGGGCTGGTCGGGCTCGCGCATTGGCTCGAGGGGTTCGAGCAGATCGCGGCGGACCGGATGATCGCCCGGCCTGCGGATGCGGCGGACCTGACCTTCGCGGCCACGGGCTCGCCGGTGGAGGCGGCCGCCTTCGAGGCGCTGCGGGCGAGTTACATCGAGCTCTCCCGCCCGGAGGTCGCGTTCGCGCTGCGAGACGGGGTGATCTCGGGCCAGACCAGCAGCTTCTCCACCATGCTTTCCGAGGGACTCGACCGCGTGCTGGCCGACGCCACGCAAACCGACCACACCGTGTCGAAATTCGTGCTCCTCATCGCTCAGTCGACCTGGGAGGGGCTGGAGCCCACGCTGCGAGAGGATCTCTCACGCATCGTGCGCGAGGTGAGCCACGAGCGCAACCGGCTGGTCTTCGAGCTGAACGAGGCGGCCCGAATCGCCCTCGGCCAGCGAGGTCTGCCGGTGCGGCGCCTGTCCGATCCGGAGCGTCTGGCCTGGAAACGCGCGATGCAGCCCGTGTGGTTCGCCTTCGGCGGCGACATCGGCTTCGATCAGATCGCCACGGCCATCCGGGCCAATCGTCGTCGGAGGTGACCACCGGCGACCTGGGCACGGGCCTTGGCCGCGCCACATGTCCGGCCAGGTCCGAAGCGTTTGGAGCCGTCAATGCGTCTTGCCGCCCTCGCCCTCGCCCTGTTCGCCCTCTCCGGAGGGGCCGCGGCCGCGGCCTGCGACCCCGGCGAGCGCGTGCTGCGATTCAGCCATGTCGTGGCGGCCACCGGGCACCCAAAGGGCAACGCCGCGAGCGCGTTCGCGGCCCGGATCAACGAGGAACTCCACGGGCGCGCCTGCATGGAGGTCTACCCGGCCAACGCGCTCTTCACCGACGATGAGGTGCTGGAGCGCCTGCTCTCCGGAGATGTCGAGTTCGCCGCTCCCTCGCTGTCGAAATTCGAGGCCTACACCACCCGGTTCCGGGTGTTCGACCTGCCATTTCTCTTCGAAGACATCCACGGGGTCGAGCGTTTCCAGGCCTCCCCCATGGGGCGGTCGCTTATGCGCTCGATCGAGGGGGCGGGGCTCCGAGGCCTTGCCTATTGGCACAACGGGCTCAAGCAGGTCTCCGCCACCCGGCCGCTGCTCCGGCCGGAGGACGCCGCGGGCCTTACCTTCCGCATCCAGGCCTCCGAGGTGATCGAGGCGCAGATCGAGGCGATGGGCGCGACCCCCGTGCGCCTGCCCTTCCGCTCCGTCACCGACGCTTTGGCAAGCGGCCAGGTGGACGGGCAGGAGAACACTTGGTCCAACATCTACACCCAGCGCTTTCACGACCACCAAGATGGGGTGACCGAGAGCAATCACGGGCTGCTGGACTACCTCGTGGTCACCTCCGTCGCGTTTTGGGACGGCTTGCCGCCGGGGCTCCGCAGCGACCTCGCCGCCATCCTCGCGGAGGTCACCCACGAGTACAATCGGTTCAGCTTCGAGATCAACGCGCTCGCCAAGATCAAGCTCATCGAGGAGGGCGCCGTGGTGCGGCGCCTCAGCGCAGAGGAGCGGGCGGTGTGGGTGGCCGCCTTCCAGCCGGTCTGGCGCCGATTCGAGGAGGAGATCGGGCGCGACGTCCTCCAGGCAGCCCTCGGCGGCGGAGAGGGCTGAGCGTGTCCCTGCTCGTCCGTTGCCTCGCGGCGGCACTCTTGGCGCTCCTCGCCCCGGCGGGGCCGGCCTCGGCCTGCGGCGGCCCCGCGGCCTTCTGCGAGGTGGATGGCGGGCGCTATCTGCTCCTCATGCCGAGCGGGGGCGCCACGCCGAAATCGGCCGTGGTGTTCCTGCACGGCTGGGGGAGCGGGCCGCGGGGCGCGCTCGGCCGCCTCCGCGACGGGGCGGAGATCCTGGCGGCGGGCCATGCGCTCATTCTGCCGGAGGGCGTGCCGCGGGAGGGCCGCACCCAGCGGGATTGGGCGGTGCGCGACCAGGGCACCCACCCGCGGAACGATCTGGCCTTCCTCGACGCCGTGCTCGCGGACGCCGCCTCCCGGGGGGTCGCCGCCGGGCGGGTTCTCCTCTCGGGCTTCTCCCGAGGCGGCTCCTTCGTGTGGGACGTGGCCTGCGCGCGGCCCGGGCTATTCCGGGCCTACGCGCCCCTGGCCGGTGCCTTCTGGGAGCCCCTGCCCGAGCGCTGCGCGGGCCCGGTCGCGCTCCACCACACCCACGGGTGGACCGACCGCGTGGTCCCGCTCGAGGGACGGTCCTTCCGCGGCGAGGCCTTCGTTCAGGGCGACGTGTTCGCGAGCTTGAAGGTCTTGCGCGAGACCTTGGGGTGCCGCCTCCGCCAGCCCGACGAGGGACAGGCCGGCGCCCTCTGGCGGCGGAGCTGGCAGGCCTGCCGCGAGGGGCGGATCGACCTCCTCCTCCATGGGGGCGGGCATGGGGCGCCTGAGGGTTGGATGAACCTCGTGCTCTCTTGGTTTGCCGACCGATTGGCCGAGGCAGCGCCGGAGAGGGCTCACACCCAGCGGCGGACCCCCGCGCAATAGGCGTCGAAGGCCCGGCCGAACGCCGCGCGGAGCCGGGCCTCCTCGGGCCGCACGAAGCGGAGCTCGAGCACGGCATAAAGCCCGCCCACGAGAACGAGCCCCGCCGCCGTGCCCTGCACCAGGCACCAGCCGGCGAGGATCACGAGATCGGCGAGATAGATCGGGTTGCGGGAATAGGCGAAGGGCCCGTCGGTCACGAGCTGGTCCGGCTGCTGGTGGGGCACCGCGGTGGTCCCCGCCCGGACGAGCGTCCGAACCGCCCAGATCGCCACGCCGAGGCCAAAGACGATCATCGCCCAGCCGAGGGACACCACGCTGTCGCCGAGCGGTGCCCAGACGGCCGCCATCATCGCGACCAGCACCATGCCCCCGGCGAGCCAGATCGGCGGCAGATCGAGCCATTTGAGCGCCGACATCCTGTCCTCCCCTGCGCTGCCCTCGGCCGTTCTCCTAGCAAATTGCGCGCTTGGGGCCAGCGGTCATGCGCGTGCGGGCACCGCAAGATTGTCGATGAGCCGGGCGCGGCCGAGATGGGCGGCCCCAAACACGCGCGCGGGACGCTCCGGCGGTGCGGCCGTGATCGCCGCCAGGGTGTCCGCTTCGCGCGCCTCCACGTAATCGACCCTGGCAAACCCCGCCTCGAGGAGGGCGCGACGGGCCGCCTCGCATTCGTGCGCGGGATCTGCGCCCGAGCCGATGCGCTGGGCGGCCGTTGCGAGCGCGCTGTGGAGATGGGGGGCGATCCCGCGTTCCTCCGCAGTCAGGTAGCGGTTGCGCGACGACATCGCGAGGCCGTCCGCCTCCCGGAGTGTCGGCGCGCCCAGGATCTCGGTGCCGATGTCGAGGTCGCGCGCGAGCCGCCGGATGACGGAGAGCTGCTGCCAGTCCTTCTCGCCGAAGACGGCCATGTCCGCGCCCGCTTGGTTGAGGAGCTTGGTCACCACCTGCGCCACGCCGTCGAAATGCCCGGGCCGGGCCGCGCCGCAGAGCACCTCGGTGAGGCCGGTCACGCGCACCTCGGAGGCGAAGCCGGGCGGGTACATCTCGTCGACCGAAGGAGCGAAGAGGAGCGAAACGCCCGCCTCGTCCAGAAGCCGCCCGTCGCGGCCCTCGTCGCGCGGGTAGCTCTCGAAATCCTCACCTGCGCCGAACTGGGTGGGATTGACGAAGATCGTCGCCAC
Organism: uncultured Limibaculum sp.; assembly: GCA_964467005.1. Classification (GTDB taxonomy): domain Bacteria; phylum Pseudomonadota; class Alphaproteobacteria; order Rhodobacterales; family Rhodobacteraceae; genus Thermohalobaculum. The sequence continues at coordinate 17,491 of CAYXPI010000048.1, forward strand.
CACCCGGTCCGCTGCAGCGCGGGCGCGCGCAACGAGGCTGAGATGCCCCGCATGCAGCGCACCCATAGTGGGCACGAGGCCCACCTTTTCGCCCGCCGCCTGCCAGCCTTGCACGCGCGCACGGAGGTCGGCCACGCGGCGGACCGTCTCCATCGCGCTCAGAGGCCGGCCGGTTGCCCGACCACGACGATCGAGAGGGCGTCCGGGGTGAGCCGCTCACGCGCCACCCGGTTCACGTCCTCGAGCGTCACGGCCTCGACGAGGCTGTTCCGCCGGTCGATGTAGTCGATCCCCAGCTCCTGCTCCTGCGCCGCGACGAGGAAGCGCGCGATCTTGGCGTTCGAGTCGAAGCGGAGCGGGAAAGAGCCCGTGAGATAGCGCTTGGCCTTCGCGAGCTCGTCGGCCGTCACACCCTCCTCGGCCATGCGCGCCCACTCCCCCCGGATCACCTCGATGCTCTCCGCCATCCGGGCGTTTGCGGTCTGCACCCCGCCGAGATGAAGGGCAGCGGCGTCCCGGTTCGAGAAGTAGGAGTAGACGCCGTAGGCGAGGCCGCGCCGCTCCCGCACCTCGGTCATCAGCCGGGAGGAGAAGCCGCCACCGCCGAGGATGTAGTTCATCACATAAGCGGGGAAGAAGTCCGGATGGTCGCGCGCAATGCCCGTCTGGGCAAAGACGGCGACCGATTGCGGGATGTCGAGGGGGATCACCTCGGTGCCCGCGGGGGGCGTCGGCGCGGGCTCGGGGTCCGGCAGCGCCGTGCCCTCAGGAACCCCGGCCAAGATGGTGTCGATGAGCGCGCCGGCCTCGGCGAGATCCACGGCGCCGACGACGGCGGCGATCACGTTGGCTCGGGTCAGCAGCTCCGCATAGGCGGCCTCGAGATCGGCTCGGGTGATCGCCGCCACGCTCTCGAGGGTCCCGTCGATCGGGCGGGCGTAGGGGTGGTCGCCGAACGCCCGGGACGCGAAGGCCTTGCTTGCCACGTCCTGAGGTCGGGTCTCCTGCTCGCGAATGGTGGAGAGCAGCTGGCCGCGCACACGCTCCACCGCCTCGTGGTCGAAGCGCGGCTCGGCGAGGGCGGTCGCGAGGAGCTCGGCGCTCTCGGTCGCGCTTTCGGCCAGCATGCGCGCGCTCACCTCCACCGAGTCGCGGGTGACGCTGATGCCGTAGCGGGCCGCGAGGTCGTCGCGCGCCTCGGCAAAGGCAACCGCGTCCATCTCGCCGGCGCCTTCGTCGAGCAAGGCCGCGGTCATCCGCGCGAGGCCGGGGCGCTCAGCCGGGTCGAGCCGCTGGCCGCCCTTGAAGGAGAGCTCCACGGCGACGATGGGGATGGCCGGCTCGCTCACCAGCCAGAAGGTGGTGCCGCCGGGGCTCGTGCCCTCCACGACCTCCACGGCCTGAGCCGGCATCACGAGAGCGGCCACAAGGCCGAGAGCCTGAAAACTCCGCGCGATCGTCATCCCTGCTCCTCCGTCTTGGTCTGCATCAGCCATCCGGTCACCGACGTCTCCGCCCGGAGAAGGGCGGCGGCGGCCTTCACCTCCTCGGCGGTGACCTCTTGGATGAGGCCGGGCCACGCCTCGATCTCCTCCACGGTGAGGCCGATGGCGAGCCCACGGCCATAGAGGCGGGCGAGCGAACTCTGACTGTCGAGCGCATAAATGTAGGAGGCCTTGGAGCGGCGCTTGATCCGCTCGAGCTCGGCTTCGGTCGGGCCCTCGGCCGCCACCCGCGCGATCACGGCGGCGAGGCCGGCCTCGACGGTGGCGAGCTCGACCCCCTCCGCCGGCACGGCGTAGACCGCGAAGCCGGTCGCGTCGCGGCTGGCCGCGCTGTACCAGGCGCCGGTGTCGATCGCGGTCTTGTCGCCCCGCTGCATGGCCTCGGCAAAGCGCGAGGTGATGCCGGTGCCCAGAAGCTCGCTCAGCACCGAGAGGGCCGCCGCCGTCCGCGCGTCGCCGGTGCCGCGGCTCGGCACGAGATACTGGCGGAGCACGTAGGGCTGGCGCACGCGGGGGTCGGACATCGTCACGCGGCGCTCGGCAAGCTGGGGCGGCTCGCTCGGCCTCGGATCGGGAGAGAGGCCGGCGGGCTCGAGCGCGCCATAGTGCTCGACCGCGAGGCGCTCCACCTCCTCGGGCGTGACGGCGCCCGCCACGACAAGGAACGCGTTGTCCGGCGCGTAGTGACGGCGGTAGAAGTCGAAGGCGTCCTCGCGGGTCAGCCCCTCCATCTCGTGGCGCCACCCGATTACGGGAATGCCGTAGGGGTGGTTTTGGAAGAGTGCGGCCGTCACCTGCTCGTAGAAGAGCGACTGGGGGTTGTTGTCGGTCCGCTGGCTCCGCTCCTCGAGGATCACGTCCCGCTCGGTGAGCGCCGTCTCCTCTGAGAAGGCGAGGTCGCGCATCCGGTCAGCCTCCATGCCCATCACGATGCCGAGCCGGTCGGCCGCGATGCGCTGGAAATAGCCGGTGTAGTCTTGCGCGGTGAAGGCGTTGTCGGACCCGCCATTGTCCGCCACGATCTTGGAGAACGCGCCCTCGGGGATCTCATCCGTGCCCTTGAACATCAAATGCTCGAGGTAATGCGCGATGCCGGACTTGCCCGGCGGCTCGTCGGCCGCGCCCACCGGGTACCAGACCATATGCGTCACCACCGGCGCGCGGTGGTCCTCGATCACGATGCCTTGAAGGCCGTTCTCGAGCGTGAATGTGCTGGCCTGCGGGAGCGCGAGGGCCGGTCCGGCGACGAGCGTCGCGGCCATGAGCACGGGCAACGTGGCCCTGGGAGACAAGGGCATGGGTCCTCCTCGGTTGGTTTGTTCCGCAGATAGGACGCGGCCGGTCGCTCGGCCACTAAGGGATGAGGACCCGTCGCGTGCCGATGGTCACGCCCGGCGCCTCCTCATCCATGATGCTGCTGCGGGGGTTCGAGGACCGAAAGCGCGGCTCGCGGATGCGGGGCGCCTCGGCGGCCTCGACGGCCTCCTCCTCGGCATCCGCCGCGGCGATCGCCTCGGTGCGGAGGGCGCGCTGGTCGACGGGCGTCGGCACGCCCTCGCTTTGCAGGCGCCGGCTCTCGGCTACGGGGTCGATAAGATCCCCCGGGTCCACCCCGTCCGAGCGCCCGGTGAAGAGCTCGACCACGGTCGGCGGCTCGTAGGGCCCAATGTCGCGGAGGTCCTCCTTGTCGCGCTCGATCTCGATCCGGATGGTCGGCGACACCGCGGCGGCGTCGGCCGCTTCGAGAAGCGCGGCCTCGCCTCGGCTGATCGGCGTGCTCCGCGGCGTGAGGGCGGCGTCGCGCCGGCCGGTGAGGGCGGCGATCGCTTCGGCTTGCGGATCCGGCTCCAACGGCGATGGCTCTCCCGGGCGCGGCTCGGGCAGGGTGGAGGTCCCGAGCCCCGGCGGCACGCGCAGCGCGTCGCGGTTGATGACGGCGAATTCGTCGGGCGCGGTCTTCTTGCGGTCCAGCGCGTCGATCGGGTTTCCGATCGCCGAGCACCCGCCGAGGGCGATGAGGCCAAGGGCGCCCGCAAGCCAGCCCTGTCCAGTCGAACGACGTGCCATGCCACCCTCCTTTCCGGTTTGTCCGTTCATGCCCGGTTCGGCGTGCGAGGGCAATCCTCGCCGTCAGGCTTTCCAGGCGATCAGCACCGCGCCGGCAAAGATCGCGACATCGGCGATGTTGAACGCGAAGGGGTTGATCACGCCGCAGCAGCTCATGTTGAGGAAGTCGACCACGAAGCCGTACTGCACCCGGTCCCAGGCGTTGCCGAGCGCTCCCCCGACGACCAGCGCGGCGCCCAGGCGGAAGAGCGTGAGCGGGCGCTTCGCCGCCCAGATCGCGACCCCGATGGCGGCCGCCACGGCGATGGCGACGAGGAGCCAGCGAAGATCGCCCGAGCCGAACAGCCCGAAATTGATCCCGCGGTTCTCGGCGTAGAGAAAGACGAGGAAGGGCTCGAACACCGGGATCCGTCTCACACGGTCGAGGTCGAGGCCCTCCAGCATCCAGAGCTTCGAGGCACGGTCGAGCGCGATCACCCCGCCCGCGAGCGCCAGCGTCGCGCCCATCGAGAGCGCGCCGCCCGAGCCCGCGGCCGCACTCACGGGCGCGCGAAGCCGCGGGCGAAGGCGCCGCCGGGATCCGCGAGGCGCGTTTTCCTCAAGGTGCAGTCGCGGTAATGCGCAATGGCGAGGCGATCCTCGTAAGCGAACACGGGAAAGTCCGGGTGCTGCTCCGGCAGGATGCCATGGCCGCGATAGCCCGAGGCGTCGAGCCGGGCAATGACGGCCCCCATCTCGTCGCAGGACAGCCCGGAGATGGCCGGCAGCACCAGCGTCTTGCCCTCCACGGTCACATGGGTCGCCGCGGCCTCGAAGGCCGTGGCGCCGCAACTCGTCCCGATGGCGATCTGCATGGCAATCGCCGCCCCAAACACGCGCACGCGCATCGTTGTCACCTCGAGCGAACCAGCCAACTGACGCGGCCTTTGTGCACGAAATGTACCAAAATTGAGACGAAATTAGGGCGAGGGCTCAGCTCTCCTCGAGCGCGGCCACGGCGGCGTCGCACCGCGCGCAGAGGCCCGGGCGGGTGTGCCGGCCCACATCCGGGAGCACCCGCCAGCAGCG
>CAYXPI010000049.1:0-14625 GCA_964467005.1 uncultured Limibaculum sp.
TGCGGCGGATCCTGCGCAAGATCGCGGAGAACGACACCGGCGCGCTCGGCGACACCTCGACGCTCGCCGATCCCTCCGTGGTGGACGACCTCATCGAGCACCGCGCGGTCAAGTGATCGCCCCCTCGGCGGTGCGCGCCGCCGAGGGCCAGTGGCGCGCGATGGCCTCCGCGCCGACGCGCGCCGCCGCCGCCGAGTAGACCGGCGCATAGGCCCGGGCGATCGCCGCCCGGGTCGCCGCGCTCAAAGGTGCGGTCTTGGCCGAGGCGTTGAGCCGCTGGCCCGTCTCCGCCGGGCGGGGGGCCAGGCCGAGGGCCCCGCAGATCCGGGCGATCTCGCCCTCCGTAAAGAGTGTTTCGTAAAGGCCGAGGATGGTGTCCTCCGCCGGAAAGGCCGCCTCGATGGCCGCGAGGGTGCGGTCGTAGCGGGTGCGGACCCGCCCGATCTCGGAGGCCGCATAGGCCGCGACGGCCGCCTCCTCCGTCTCCGGGAAGGCCACGCCCGGATCCGCCTCCCGCGCCCGGCGGCGATACATGCGCACGGCCGACCAGCAGCGCTCCACGGGGTCGCGCATCAGGAAGAGGGCCACCACCCGCACCCCCCGCGCGGCGAAGGCGCGGCGGACCTCGCCCAGCACCTCCGCCGAGAGGCCGCAATAGGCGGGCGAGATGTCCCCGGTCAGCGTCACCCCCTCCCGCGCCAGGAGCCAGTGGAAATAGGCATAATACTGGTCGAGATCCGCCTCGAAGGCGATCTGGCGCCAGAGCATCGGGTTGGCGGCGAAGCGCCGCCCCTCGCCAAGGAGCGTCTGCGCCCGGGCCACGCGGTCCGCGTGAAACGGGCGGCCGATGGAGAGATGCACCGCGTCGAGGACGTGGTACTCCTTGGTGAAGCCGAAATCCGCTTCGGCGAACCCGCTTAGGTAGTCGTGGAGCCAGGTCGTGCCCGCCTTCTGCGCGCCGAGCCCCAGGATGAAGGTCTTCCGCATCCGCCCCTCCCGTTGCCGGGAGTGTGCGCGATCATGGTGAACGACCGGTAAACCTCAGCGCTCCGCCGCGTCCCGCGCCAGCGCCATCGTGCGGTAGATGCCGTGCACGAACTTGCCGTAAGGCAGGGTGACGAAGAGCGCGAGCACCACGCCCAGATGCACCGCGAGAAGCCAGCCCATCGCCGAGGTGTGCCGCCAGAAGAGGAGCGCGAGCCCCGTGGTGGCCGAGAGATGCAGAAGCGCGAGGAAGGCGAACCCCATGCCGCCCATGCGCGCGCGGGAGGGGGCGGGGTCGGCCACGATCTTGAGCCAGAAGAGCCCCGCTGTGCCGATCGCGAGCCCCACACCCCCCACCGTGCCGAGCACCACGGGCACCGAGTACCAGGAATAGGGCGCGTCCCAGCCCAGGCCGTAATGCATGAGTGTGCCCACGGAGGTGGAGGCAAAGCAGAGGAGAAAGCCCCACATGGTGGCGAGATGCAGCCGCCGTCGCCCGAGGCCGAAGCGGGCATCCACATCGTTGCACCCCTCGCCCGCGCCGCCCAGATGCCGGGTGGTGGCGGCCTCGCGGAAGGCCGTGGCGATGTGGCCGAGGCCCACCGGCCCGCCCCCATGCGCCCGCCAATAGCGCACGCCCCCGAGCGTCATCGCCAGCACCGCCCAGCCGAAGGTGACCCCGCCGAGCGCCACCATCACCTCATGCGGGATCACCGCGTAGAAGGCGCCGGGGCCGCGATGCACCCCGGTCATCGCCGCGGGCTCGACGAGGAGTGCCGCCCCGATCATCACCGCCGCGAGCCCCACCGCCAGCGCGAGGCCGACCCAGAGGCCGTTCCGCTCGAAGAGCCGGCCCGCGCCCGGAGGCCAGGCATGATCGGCGTAGGTCTCGGTGCGGAGCTCCTCGAAAGCCCGCGGCAGGTTGAGCCCGAACTCGTGCGGGGGCGCGTATTGGCAGGCGTACCAGCAGCCCTTGCAGCTGTGACAGAGATTGGCGAGATGGCCGAGATCGGCCTCGGAAAAGGCGCGCCGGCGCTCCATCGCGGGGAAGACCGGGCAATACCCCTCGCAATAGCGGCAGGCGTTGCAGATCTCCATGGTGCGCCGCGCCTCGAGAACGGCGGGGGATGCGTCGTGGGCCAGGTCGCGCGGGGCCATGGGGCCTCCCTCAGTTGCGGATGTGACGGGCGGCGTTCGCGCCCGCGATGCGGCCGAAGACCGAGCCGATGGTCATCCCGATCCCGGCCAAATACCCCTGGCCGAGGATGTTGCCGGCCATGATCTCGCCCGCGGCCCAGATGTTGGAGGAGGGCCGCCCGTCCGCCATCGCCACCTTCGCGTCCTCCGAGACCGTGACGCCGAGATAGGTGAAGGTGATCCCGGGGCGGAGCGGGTAGCCGGAAAAGGGCGCGCGGCGGATCGGTCGGGCCCAGTTGGTCTTGTCCGGCGCAAGCCCCTGGGTGCGCCGCCCGTCATGCACCGTGGGGTCGAAGGGCCCGTCCTCGGCGCAGGCGGCGTTGTAGGCGTCGACCGTGGCGCGGAGGGCCGCGGGGTCGAGCCCCAGCTTGTCCGCCAGGCCCTCCACCGTGTCCGCCGTCTCGGGCGGGAAGATCGAGGGCATGAAGAGCTCCACCGCGTCCGCATCCAGGATCGCATAGCCGATCTGGTCCGGCTCCTTGGCCACCAGGCGCCCCCAGATGGCGTAGCGCTTGGGCCAGAAGTCCTCGCCCTCGTCATAGAAGCGCTGGGCCGCCTTGTTGACGACGATGGAGAAGGGCACGCAGTCGAGCCGGGTCGCGATGCCGCCGTCGAATTTGGGCGCGCGCGCGTCGATGGCCACCGCGTGGCACTGGTCGGCCTCGCCCACGGGGGCCATCCCGGCGTCGAGAAGCTGGCGCAGGAGCGAGCCCTTGGCATAAGGCGTGCCGCGGATGAGGAAGTTGCGCGCGGCCGGGCCCCAGGCCTCCTCCAGCCAGTCGAGATTGGCCTGAAAGCCCCCCGCCGCGGCGATCAGCGCCCGGCAGCGCACCCGCGCGGCGAACCCGCGGGAGCGGAGCTCCACCCCCCGCACATGCCCGTCTTCGAGGTCGAGGCCCACCACCTCGGTGTCGTACAGCACGCGCACCCCCAGCCGCTCGGCCGTGAGGTAGTAGGCGTTGAGGAGCGCCTTGCCCCCGCCCAGGAAAAACGGGTTGGTGCGCGAGAGCGAGAGCGTGCCGCCGAGGGAGCGCTGGAACCGCACGCCGCGCGCCTGCATCCAGGCGGGCATCGCCGCGCTCTCGCGGATCGCGATGCGGGCGAGGCGCTCATTGGTCTTGCCGGCGGTCACGCGCATGAGGTCGTCGAGATACTCCTCCTCCGCGTAGCTCTCGGTCAGCACCTCCGTCGGGGCGTCATGGGCGGTGCGCAGATTGCGGGTGTGGCGCGAGTTCCCGCCGCGGAAGCCCTCGGGCGCCGCCTCGCAGACGAGCACCGACACCCCCCGTTCGGCCGCCGCCATGGCCGCCGTGAGCGCGGCGTTGCCGCCGCCCGCAACCACCACGTCCACGCTCTCGATCTCATCCATGCGCGTTCTCCCGTGCCTTGTTTCACTGTATCCAGCCGTATACACTCTCGCAAGCCATGACCGTCCACCTCCTCATCCGCACGCTGGCGCTGGCGGGCGCCGGGGCCGGGGCCTTCGCCCTCGCGGGCCTGCCGCTGCCCTGTCTCCTCGGCCCGATGTTCGCCTGCCTCATCGCCGCGCTCGCCGGGCTGCGGCTCGAGGAGCTGCCTTACGCCTCCACCCTCATGCGCACGGTGCTGGGCGTGGCGGTGGGCGCCTCGGTCACGCCCGAGCTGGTGGGCCGGCTCGGAGACTTCGCCCTCTCGGTGGCGCTCGTGCCCCTCTTCGTCGCGGTGATCGGGCTCATCGGCTACCCCTATTTCCGCCGCCTCTGCGGGTTCGACCGGGTGACGGCCTATTACGCCGCCATGCCCGGGGGCTTGCAGGACATGATCCTCTTCGGCCAGGAGGCGGGGGGGCAGGCCCGCGCGCTCTCCCTCGTGCACGCCACCCGGGTGCTGGTGATCGTGGCCATCATGCCCGTGCTCCTCACCCTCGTCTGGGGGCGCGCGCTCGACAATCCGCCCGGCGCGCCGGCCGCCGAGATCCCGCTCTCCGCCCTCGCGCTCATGGCCCTCTGCGGCGTGGTGGGCTGGCGCGCGGGCGTGAAGATCGGGCTCTTCGGCGCGGCGATCCTGGGCCCCATGCTCCTCACCGCGCCGGTCGCGCTCTCGGGCCTCCTCGCCCATCGCCCGCCGGCCGAGGCGATCCTGGTCGCGCAGTTCTTCATCGGGATCGGCATCGGGACGTACTATGTGGGCGTCACCGCGGCCGAGCTCCGCCGGGTGGTGGCCGCGGCCTTCGGCTATTGCCTGATCCTCGCCGCGCTCGCGCTCCTCTTCGCCGAGATCGTCTATCTCGCGGGGCTCGCGCCGGCGATGGAGGCCGCGCTCGCCTTCGCCCCCGGGGGGCAGGCGGAGATGGTGGTGCTCGCCATCGTCGCGGGGGCCGACATGACCTATGTCGTCACGGTGCATCTCTCGCGGCTTCTCATCGTCATCCTCGGGGCGCCCATCGCCATGCGGCTGACGGGAGGGCGCGATGGGCCGTGACGACACCGATGTCTACGCGGCCCTTCTCGACGCCATCGACCAGGGCGCCTACCCGCCGGGCGCCCGGCTGGTGGAGACCGAGCTCGCCGCGCGCTTCGGGGTCTCGCGCACGCCGGTCCGCGAGGCGCTCGGCCGGCTCGAGAGCCAGGGCGTGGTCGCGCGCGAGGGTCGGGGCCTCACGGTGGCCGCCTTGGACGCGCGGGAGCTCGGCGAGCTCTACGATCTCCGCGAGGTGCTCGAGGGCTTCGCCGCCCGCCTCGCCGCCCGCCGGGCCTCGCCGCCTGAGATCGCCGTCCTCCGCGAGATGGTGGAGGCCGACCGCGCGATGGCCCCGGGCGCCGAGGTCTCCGAGCTCGCCCGCGCCAACAAGCGCTTTCACCGCACGCTCCACCGGGTCTCGCACAACCGCTTCCTCGAGCAGGCGCTCGACGGGATGCGGCGGTCCCTCGCCCTCCTCTCGGGGTCGACGCTGGCGGACAAGACCCGCCGCCTCGCCTCCATCGAGGAGCACGACCGCATCGTCGCCGCCCTCGAAGCCCGCGACGAGGCGGGCGCCGAGGCCGCGGCGCGGACCCACATCGTCAACGCCTACAAAACCCGCCTGAGACGCGACGCGGAGGGGACATGAAGATCGCCGTGCTCGACGACTATCAAGGGGTGGCGCTCGGCCTGGCCGACTGGGAGAGCCTGGGCGCCGAGATCACGGTGTTTCGCGACCCGCTGGGCCCGGACCCCGCCGAGCGCCTCCGGCCGTTCGACGTCCTCTGCCTCATGCGCGAGCGGACACCGATGCCGGCGACGCTCCTCGCCGCGCTGCCCAATCTCCGGCTGATCGTGACGACCGGCATGCGCAACCTCGCCATCGACCTCGCCGCGGCTCGGGCCCGGGGCGTCACCGTCTGCGGCACCCGGTCCCGCGCGCCCGCCACCGCGCATCACGCCATGAGCCTCATCCTCGCGGCCACGCGGGGGCTCGTGCGCGAGGCCACGAGCATGGCCGAGGGCGGCTGGCAGCGGGGCCTCGGGCGCGACCTCGACGGGCTGACGCTCGGCCTCCTCGGCCTCGGCCGGCTCGGCGCGGCGGTGGCGCGGCTCGCCCAGCCTTTCGGCCTGCGCCTCACCGCCTGGAGCCAGAACCTCACGGAGGCGCGCGCGGCCGAGGTGGGGGCGGCCCGGGCCGAGAGCCTGGAGGCGCTCCTCGCCGGGGCGGATGTGGTGTCCGTCCACCTTGTCCTCTCCGAGCGCACGGCCGGGCTACTGGGCGCCGAGGCGCTGGCGGCGATGAAGCCGGATGCGGTACTCGTCAACACCTCCCGCGGGCCGATCCTGGAGGCGGACGCCGTCCTCGCCGCGCTCCGGGCCGGGCGGCTGGGGGCGGCGGCGCTCGATGTGTTCGCGGACGAGCCCGTGCCGGCGGACCACCCCTTGCGCGACGCCGCGCTCATCCGGGCGGGGCGGCTCCTCCTCACGCCCCATATCGGCTATGTGTCCCGCCAGACCTATGAGATCTTCTACGCCGACACGGTCGAGGCCATCGCGGCCTGGGCCGGCGGCCACCCCATCCGGGAGATTGCCCCATGACCGAGACCCGAGAGGCCCCCGACGATCTGGCCCAGGAGCTGGCGGCCGTGAAGGCCGAGATCCACGCCTATCCCCGGCCCATCGCGGGCTGCGACGCGCAGTTCAACCACCTCCTCGACCGGCGGGCCGAGCTCCTGGCCCAGCTCCGGGCCCAGCTCCGGGCCCAGCTCCGCGACCACCTCGGCGACCGGTGATGGACCTCGCCCGGCAGACCGCCCTCGTCACCGGCGCCAACCGGGGGCTGGGGGCGGCGTTCGTCACGGCACTCGCGGCCCGGGGCGCCAAGGTCTACGCCGCCGCCCGACGGTCCGAGACGCTGGCCCCGGCCCCGGGGGTGACGCCGCTCGCCCTCGACGTGACGGAGCCCGCCCATGTGGCCCGTGCGGCGGAGACGGCCGGGGACGTGACGCTCCTCGTCAACAACGCCGGCGTGCTCTGGCAGCGGAGCCTCGCCGAGCAGGGGGATCTGGCCGCCCTCGAGGCGGAGATGGCGGTGAACGTCTTCGGCCTCGCGCGCATGTCCCTCGCCTTTGCGCCGGTGATCGCGGGCCAGGGCGGCGGCGCCATCGTCAACATGCTCTCGGTGGCGAGCCTCGTGCCCTTCCCGGCCTTCGGCAGCTATGCGGCCTCGAAAGCGGCGGCGATGTCGCTCACGCATTCCCTGCGCTGGGATCTCGCGCCGCGGGGTGTGGCGGTCCACGGCGTCTATGCGGGCTTCATCGCGACCGACATGGTGGGCAATCTCGCCGAGGAGAAGGCCGATCCCGACGAGATCGTGACCCGCGCGCTCGACGGGGTGGCGGAGGGCCGGCTCGACATCCCCACCGACGCCCGCAGCGAGCGCTTTCTGGCGGAGCTCCTGTCCGAGGAGGTGCTGGCCGCCTCCCGCGCCCGGGCCGACGCCTTCCGCGCCGCCTACCCGTTGGCCCAGACCGAGCCCGGCACGTAGAGCTCGCCGCGGGCGAGGAGCCGGGCGGTGCGGGTGAGGCCGGCCGAGCGCACCTCGAGCCCGGACGTGGAGCGCGCGAACTCCATCGCCACCTCGATCCGGCCCATCGGGTGCTCGATGGCGATGTCGGCCGGCGCCTCGGGCGGGGTCATCAGCCCTTCGGCCACGCTGCCGGGCAGGAGCGCCGAGGCCGCCAGGCACTGCGCGCCCGTGACGGCCATCGAGGGGTGGCAGGCCCAGGGCGTGAAGTACCGCGCGGCGAAGGCCCCCCCGGCGCGCGCCTCCGCCACCACGGCGAATTTGGGCGTGACGGAGCGGGACACATCGCCGAGGCCCATGCGCGCGCCGGCTTCGAGCCGGATCGCCTCCATCCGCGCCTTCAGAGCCGCGTCCGCGTCCAGCGTCTCCCGCGTCTCGTGCCCCGTGAGCCCGAGATCCGCCGCGCGCGCAACGCAAAGCGGCATGGCCACGTCGATGAGGGTGACCTCGGTGCCCTGGATCTCTTCGCGCGCCGCGCCTGTCGGGAGCATGGCGCCGGTGCCCGAGCCTGCCACCCCGAAGAAGTTGAGCCGGATGGGCGCGGCGGTGCCCGGCACGCCGTCGATGGCCGCGGGTCCGTCGTAGCGGACGGCGCCGCCCGGGGTCTCCACCACCGCCTCCACCCGCGCCTCGGTGTTGACCGCGCGGATGCGCACCCGGGTCTCGCCCTCCCGCGCCTCCACAATCCCCATCTCCAGCGCCGCGGGGCCGACGCCCGCCAGGATGTTCCCGCAGGTGGGCTTGAAGTCGACCTGGCCGTCCTCCACCGACACCTGGGCGAAGAAGTAATCCACATCGGCGTCCGGCGCGGTTGAGGGAGAGAGCATCGCCACCTTGCAGGTGACCGTGGCGCCGCCGCCGATGCCGTCGATGTTGAGCGGGTGGCCCGAGCCGATGGCCGCGACGAGCACCTTTGCCAGCGTCTCCCGGTCCTCCGGCAGGGCGGTGCGCGGGATGTAGGGGCCGCGCGAGGTGCCGCCCCGGAGGAAGAGGAAGGGGATCGCGGTCTGGCGCATCAGCCGTCTCCGAAGGGCCAGGGGAGCCGCACGACCTCCTGAAGGAGGCCCGGCGGAAAGTCCCGGTTGAGCGCGGCGGCCATGGCGAGCACAAAGCCGAGGCCGCCGGCGGTGAGAAGCGCCGTCCGCCCCGCCCCGGTGCGCGCGCGGAGCGTGAGGAAGGCGACGAAGAAGAGCGCCAGCGCGATCACGAAGCCGACGAGCGCGGTGAGCCCCAGCAGAGCCAGGAGCCAGCCCAGCGTGCCGGGGAGCGAGTGCGGCGCCTCCGCCGCGTGCTCGGCATCGGCGTGGAGCGGGTCGGTCGCCGGGCGGGCGCGCATCCGCCAGAGGAGGAGGAGGCAGGCGACGAGCGCGAGCCCGCCGACGGTGGCGGGAAACACCTTGTCGATCAGCACGCGCACCGCCATGGCGTCGACGAAGACGGCGGCGAGGAAGAGCGCGACCACCCCGGTGAAGACGAGCGGCGCGGTGCGTCCCCGCCCCTCGGGCACCGGCTCGTCCTCATGGAGCGCCGTCGACTGCCGCGCCCCCAGCCAGACCGAGACCACGATGACGACGAGGATCGCCGCCCCCACCGGCGAGACGAGATAGGAGAGCGCGCCCTCGAACCCCTCGGTCCGGCCGCGCAACAGCGCGATCTGCGTCGCCTGATAGGTGTAGACCTCCGCCTGATCCGCCAGGACGAAGCCGATCAGAAAGGCCGGGCGCGACCAGTCGAACCGCTTCATATAGATGCCGAGCACCCCGATGGCGGCCAGTGCCGCAAGGTCCCAGAGCGTCTGCTTCGACTGGAAGGCCGCGAAGGAGATCATCATGAGGAGGAAGGGGGCGAGCAGCGTGAAGCGGATCGTGGTGAGCCGCGCGATGGGCCCTGCGAGGAAGATGCAGAGCCCCGCGCCCACCACATTGGCGAGCGCGAGCGACCAGACGATCGTGTAGGTGAGCGGCAGCTCGTACTGCACCATGGCCGGCCCCGCCTCATAGCCGAGGAGGATGAGGCCGCCGATGAAGACCGCCATCGAGCCCGAGCCCGGGATGCCGAAGAGGAGGGTGGGGACGAGCCCGCCGCCCTCCTTCGCGTTGTTCGAGCTCTCGGGACCGATCACGCCGCGGATCTCGCCTTTGCCGAAGTTCTCGCGGCTGCGTGTGGTCTGCACCGTGTGGCCATAGGCGATCCAGTCGACCACCGAGCCGCCGAGGCCCGGGATCACGCCCACGATCACCCCGATGCCGGCGCAGCGGATCGAGAGCCATTTGTTGCGCCACCAGTCGGCCACGCCGTCCCACCAGCCGGCGCCGAGCTTGGCGTCCTCGGCGATCGCCCGGTCCTGGCGGAGGAGTGCCACGATCTCCGGGATGGCGAAGATGCCGAGGCCGACGATGACGAGGGAGAGCCCGTCCTGCAGGTACCAGCCGCCGAAATCGAGCCGCGGGCTGCCCTGGGCCGGCGCCTCGCCGATGGCGCCCACGCTCATCCCGAGGCCGACCGCGACGAGCCCTTTGAGGAGCGAGCGCCCGGCCAGCACGCCCACCATCGCGAAGCCGAGGATCGTGAGGAGAAGGAGCTCCGGCACCCCGAAGGAGAGCACCAAGGGCCGCGCGATCAGGATGAAGAAGGTGAGCACCACCGCGCCGAAGAGCCCGCCGAAGAGCGAGGCGGCGAAGGCCGCCGCCAGCGCCCGGGCCGCCTGGCCGCGCTTGGCCAGCGGAAAGCCGTCGAGCACGGTGGCCTGACTGGCGGAGGACCCGGGGATGCCGAGGAGGACGCTCGCGAAGGTGTCCGATGTGGGGATGACGGCGATGAGCCCCACCATGAGGGAGAGGCCGGCCACCGGGTCCATCCCGTAGACGAAAGGCAGCACGAGCGAGAGCCCCGCGATGCCGCCCAATCCCGGGAAGACGCCGACCGAGAGGCCGAGCAGCACGCCCACCACCAGATAGCCGATCGAGGTGGGGGTGAGGATGAGCGAGAACGCCTCGCCGAGGGCGGGCAGCGCGTCTTGGAAGAGGTCCATGGCGGGTCCTTTGCCAGGGGGCCGCTCAGAGCTGGGCGGCGAGCCGCTTGGGCGCAACGAGGCGGTAGCTGGCGGCGACCCGGGCGGCCACCTCGTCCCAGTCGGGCGGCGGGGCGAGGCGCATGCCGACCCAGCCCTTGGGCCCGAGATAGGGGGGCACGAAAAACCGCGCGGGGTCGGCGCCCGTCAGCACCTCCTGGGCGCCGGCCTCGGCCTTCACCCAGATCGCGGCGCCGTCGGCGCGCACACCCTCCATCGCGAAGATCCGGTCCCGGACCCGGAAGGTCGCGACCCCCCAGGTCTCCCGTTCCTCCGCCTCCGGCAGGGCGAGGCACAGGCCCCGGAGCCGCGCGATGGGCTCCGCGCCACCCATGGGATCAGAGCTCGACGCCGTAGCGCTCCTTGAGCCAGTTCTTCACCCAGGCCTTGGCCTCGGCCGGCACCTGGGTGCCCTGCTGGAGCTTCACCTCCGCCGCCGCGCCGGTGGACTGGGGGTAGACGCCGAGCCGCGCCTTCGAGATCTCCGCGAAGTCCGGCCGCGCGATCACCGCCTGGAAGGCCGCGGTGTAAGCGTCGACGATCGCCGGGTCCGTGCCCTCGGGCAAAAACACCATCTTCTGCGCCGGAAAGCCCGCGACGAAGAAGGCCTTCCACGCGTCCCAGGCCTCGCCCGAGGGCTCTTCGCCTTTGATCTCGGTGTAGACCTCCTTGAAGGTCGGGATCTCCGGGAAGGTCGGGTCGCGGACGATGTTGCCCGCCTCGTCGAGCGCGCCCCAGGTCATGATCGGCACGGCCTCGCCGGCCTCGACGAGCGGCGCGACACCGGAGAGATAGCCCGAGGAGGTCTGATAGTCGATGTTGGCCTCGCCCCGCTCGAACATGAGGCGCCCCGCACCCCGGCCCTTGATGCCGAAGACGGGCTCCACGGTCATCCCCAGCATCTCCCAGGCCAGAAGCGGCACGAGATCGAGCCGGGTCGCGCCCTGCGAGCCGTAGATGAACTGCACGGTGTCGATCACGTCCTGCGGGTTGGCCTGCCAGCGCTCGGCCAGGTCGGGCGGGAGATAGGCGACGCCCCCGGTGGCCGAGGCGAGGACCACATGCCAGTCGGCGTAGTCGTAGTCGACCCGCGGGTCGTCGAGGAGGAACGGAAACTGGGTCGAGCCCGAGGTGCCGAGGATCGTGAGCCCGTCCGCCTCCGCGCGCGAGGCGAACCAGTTGGCCCCCTTGGTCGAGCCCGCGCCCGGCATGTTCTTCACCACCACGGTGGGGTTGCCCGGCAGCGCCTCGGAGAGGAGCGGGGCGTAGAAGCGGGACCATTTGTCGGAGCCGCCGCCCTCCTTGAAGGGGATGATCCACTCCACCGTCTCCCCGGAGAAGTCGACATCGGCGGCGACCGCGGGGGCGGCGGCGAGGGCGAAAGCGGCGGCCAGCGCGAGGCTCGCGCGGCGGGTGAGAATGGTCATCGGTCGAGTCCTCCCATGGGTGGCGGGTCGTTCGGGTGCCCGCCTCCCAAGTGATAACGCCGATCGACGCCGACGGGAATGGCCTCCGGCCTGCGGAAGGGCTCAGATCCTCCCGCGGCCGGCCCAGACGGCGGCCACCACCGTGTCGCGCGAGAGGCCGCGGCGGGCGAGCGCGGTGTCCGAGAGCTCGAGGAGGGCACGGATCCGTGCGGTCATCGCGCGGGCCTCGGCAAGGGTGCAGGTGTGGGGCGGCATGGCAGGTCTCCCATCTTTCCGATGGGAGGGAGGTAGGCCTGTATGCCGTCGTATACAAGAGCGGTCAGACCGAGCGCACCGCCCCCCCGTCGCAGCGGATCTGGCTGCCGGTCACGTAGCTTGCCGGGGCGCTCACGAGGAAGGCCGCGACCGCGCCGAACTCCTCCGGCCGGCCGTAGCGGCCCGCGGGAATCTGCGCCCGGGCGGCGGCGCGCACGGCGTCGAGATCCGTGCCCTGGCGGGTGGCGGCGCCGGCGTCGAGCTCGTCCACCCGCTGGGTGTGGATGCGCCCCGGCAGGAGGAGGTTCACCGTCACCCCGTCGGCGGCGACCTCCGTGGCCAGCGTCTTCGACCAGCCCACCAGCGAGCCGCGGACCGCGTTGGAGAGCCCGAGATTGGGGATGGGCTGAACGGTGCCGGAGGAGGCGATGGTGAGCACCCGCCCCCATCCACGGGCCCGCATCTCGGGCAACACGCGCTGGGTGAGCCCCATGAAGCGGAGCACGATCGTCTCGAACTGGCGCGCCATCTCGCCGAGATCCGCCTCGGCGATGGGCCCGGCCGGCGGCCCGCCCGAATTGTTCACCAGGATATCGACCCCGCCGAGCCGTGCGGCTGCGGCCTCGGCCACGATCTCCACGAAGGCGGGATCGGCGAGGTCCGCCACGCAGGCCTGGGCCGTGCCCGCGCCATGGGCGGTGATCGCCTCCGCGGCCGCCGCCAGCGTCTCGGCCGAGCGGCCCACGAGGAGGACATTGGCGCCCTCCGCCGCGATGGCCTCGGCGGTGGCGAGCCCGAGCCCGCGCGAGGCGGCGAGAACGACGGCGCGTTTGCCCGTGAGCCCCAGATCCATCAGGCCGCCTCCCCGAGGGTGACGAGCCGCTGCTCGAGCCGGGCCATCAGCCGCGTGAGATCCGCCTGATCCGACGCGGTGAGCTTGGGCCCCGGCGCGCGCACCCGGGCCGAGGCGATGGCGCCCCGCCGGCGCAGCACCTCTTTGCGCGCCGCGAGGCCGAGGCCGAGCTGCTGCTCGTAGCGCACCAGCGGCAGATAGGCGTCGAAGAGGTCGTGCGCGCCCTCCACATCGCCGGCCCGGTGGCGCGCGACCACGCCCACCAGCATCTCAGGATAGGCGAAACCCGTCATCGCGCCGTCCGCCCCGCGGGAGAGCTCCTCGGGCAGGAAGAGCCCGCCATTGCCGCAGAGGATCGAGAGCCGCGGCGCGCCCGCGGCATCCGCGCCCTGGCGCACGCGCTCGAGCTTCGTGAGCCCGGGCCAGTCCTCGTGCTTCAGCATCACGATCTGCGCATGCGCGCGGGCGAGCCGGTGGATCGTGGCGGCGGAGATGCGCACGCCGGTGACCTGCGGAAAGTCCTGCACGCAGAGCGGGATCTCCGGGCCCAGAGCCTCGCACAGCCCGGCGTAGTAACCGGCGAGCTTCTCCTCTGTGTCGGTGCCCGCGGGGGGCGCGACCATGACGCCCGCGGCGCCCAGCTCCATCGCCCGGGCCGAGACCCGCGCCATCGGCCCGAAGCCGCCGCCCGAGGCGCCCACCACCACGGGCACCCGGCCCGCGACCCGGCCGAGGACGCGGGCGAGATAGGTCTCGGCCTCCTCGCCCGAGAGCTTGGCGGCCTCCCCCATGATCCCGAGCACGGTCATGCCGGTGACGCCGTGGCCGAGATAGAACTCGGTGAGGCGGTCGACGCTGTCGAGATCGAGCGCCCCGTCCTCGGTGAACGGGGTCGCGGCGATGATGAAGACCCCGCGGCTCTCGCGGTGGATGATGTCGGACATGGGGGCTCCTCCCAAGGCTTATCCTGGGAGGAGTAGCAGGGGGCTCGCCGGCCGGCGAGGAAAACGTCCCCCCCGCCCCTCAGCGGGCGAGGACCCGCTCCGCCTGGCCGAGCGCCTCGCGGCACTGGGGCGAGGCCTGGGCCCGGCGCTCCTTGAGGCAGGCGGCCACGCGGCCCTCGCCGGGGGTCACGTCGAGGCAGAGGCGCCGCTGGTCGGCGTAGCAGGCGAGATAGGCGCCGCGGATCGCGCTCATCTCGGTCACGCGGTCGGCGCAGACCGGGGCGATGCGCGCCCGGTTGGCCTCGAGGCAGGCGAGGACGCGGCCGCCGCCGGGGGCGACCTCGCTGCAATGGCGGGCGGCGTCCACCCGGCAGGCCCGGGCGGTGGCGCGGAGCCGCTCGCGCGGGGCCTCGAGCAGGGCGGCGGCATGGCCTGGCGCGGGTTGGGGGAGCGACTGGGACTGGGCGCCGGACGGGGCCGCGACGGCCAGAACCAGGGCGACGGCGGCGGGGAGGAGGGCGAGCCGGGCCATGGGCTCAGTTCCGCCGGAGCGTGGTGGTGCGGCTCCAGCTCTGCCCGCCGGCGCCGGTCACGTCGCGGGTGCGGGTGCAGCTGCCGCCGGCGCAGGTGGTGGAGCCTCGGCCGGTGGCGGTGGCGCCGTTCGGCCGGGTGCGGCTCCAGCTCGAGCTGCAGCTGCCGCCGGAGCAGCGGCCGCTGCCCTCGGCGCTCCAGGCGCCGCCGCGCGGCCCGGTCGCGTCGGAGCGCCAGCTCCAGCCCTGGGCCGAGGCCGGGGCCGTGAGCAGCGTTGCGAGCAGGACGGCGAGCGCGCCGCTGCCAATGCCGGTGCCAATGCCGGTGCCGGTGCC
>CAYXPI010000049.1:14725-22130 GCA_964467005.1 uncultured Limibaculum sp.
TGCCAATGCCGGTGCCAATGCCGGTGCCGGTGCCGACGCCGATGCGGATGGCCGGTGTGGTCGGGGTCATGGGTCTCTCCATCGGTCGATGCCCGCGAGGCGAGCGATGGGGCGATCCTCGCCCGCGCCCGTTGCAGGCGTGTTGCCGGACGCCCAAAATTTGTAACGAAAGGTAAAGCCGGCGGAGGCCCGCTCGCCCGCGGGGCGCGGGCTCTGCTAGCTTCACGCCCATGACCGAGCGGCCGCACACCATCCTGATCGTCGAGGACGACCCGGAGATCCGGGCGCTCACCCGCGACTATCTCGAGCGCCAGGGGTTCCGCGCCGAGGTGGCCGCGGGCGGGGCCGCGCTCGACACGCGCCTCGCCGCGGGGCCGGAGCCCGACCTCCTGGTGCTCGATCTCATGCTGCCGGGCGAGGACGGGCTCTCGATCTGCCGGCGGATCCGGGCGCGCTCGCGCCTGCCGGTGCTCATCCTCACCGCGCGCGGGGAGGAGGTGGACCGGATCGTGGGCCTCGAGCTCGGCGCCGACGATTACATGGCCAAGCCCTTCAACCCGCGCGAGCTGGTGGCGCGGATCCGGGCGATCCTCCGCCGGGCCGAGGCGCCGCCGGACAAGCCCGCGCGGGCGCTCATGGTGGGGCGCTTCCGGGTGGATCTCGCGGCGCGCCAGGTGACGGGGCCGGAGGGGCCGGTGACGCTCACGGGCGCGGAGTTCGATCTCCTGGCCTGCTTTCTCGCGCGGCCGGGGCGGGTGCTCTCCCGCGAGCGGCTGATGGACTGGACCCGAGGGCGTGAGGCGGGGCCCTACGACCGGACGATCGACGTGCAGGTGAGCCGGCTCCGGAAAAAGCTCGAGGGGGAGGGCGAGGCGCTGATCGCGACGGTGCGGAGCGCGGGCTATGTGCTGCGCGCGCCCGTCCAGCCTGCGGAGAATGGCGGGGGCGGCGCGGCGGCGGAGGCCCCGCCCACCCGGGCCGACGACGGCGCGGACCCGTGAGGGAGCGCCCCCCATCGGCCTCCGCCGCCGCGCCGCCCGCGGCCGCGCCGGGCCAGGGCCTCCGCCGGGTGCTCGGGCGGCTGGGGCTTCTCGGCCGTCTGGTGGCGATCCTCTTTCTCTGCCTTCTGTCCCTCGCGGCGGTGGGGGTCGGGCTCTCCTACGCGGCGCGGGAGCGGGGGCTCGCCGAGGGGCGCATTGCGCTGCCCGAGCAGCTGGCGGCGGTCGTTGCCCTCCTCGACCGGGCGCCCGCCGACCTCGCGCCGGCCGTGGCCCGCGCGGTCGGCACCCCGGAGTTCGCCCTCCGCCTCCGCCCCGAGATGCCGGCCGCGGTGCCCGGCGCGCGGCGCATGCCCGCGGCGGAGTGGGTGTTGGCCCAGGCGCTGGAGGATCCGGACCGGGCGGTCCTCGCCCAGCGGATGCCGGCGCGGGGGCGGCTTCTGCGCTGGCTTTTGGGGCGCCGCGCGCCGGGGGTCGAGGTGGCCGTCGCCTTGGCGGACGGGCGGGCGGCCGTCTTCACCGTCAGCCGGATCGGGGCGCAGCGGCTCTTCGGCGTGCCCGTGGGGTTCTGGATCGGCGCGGTGGGCTGCCTCTTTGCCGCCCTCGCCACCTGGGCCATCGCGCGGGAGGCGCGCCCGCTCCGCCGGCTCGGCGAGAGCCTCGCCGCCTTCGGGGCGGATGGCCGCCCCCGCCCGGTGCCGAGCCGCGGCGCGCCCGAGATCCGGCGCCTCATCCAGGCGGTGAACGCCATGCAGGCGCGGATCGCCGGCCTTCTGCAGGGGCGCACGGTCCTCCTCGGCGCCGTCGGCCACGACCTCAAGACCTTCATCACGCGCCTGCGCCTGCGCATCGAGGACATCGAGGATCCCGCCCGCCGGGCCCGGGCCGAGGCCGATCTCGAGGCCATGACACGGCTTGTCGACGACGCGCTGGCCGTGGCCCGTGGGGCCGAAGCGGCGCGGCGCGCGCGGATCGACCTCCGGAGCCTGGCCGAGGAGGAGCTGGCGGCGCGTGCGGGCGCGGCTCTGCGGCTGCACACCGAGGGGCCGGTGCCTGTGTTGGGCGAGGCGGTGGCGCTCCGGCGGATGCTCTCGAACCTCCTCGACAACGCGCTCCGCTACGGCACGCGGGCCGAGATCCGGCTGAGCGCCGGGGAGGCGGCCGAGCTCGTGGTGGACGATGATGGCCCCGGCATCCCCGAGGAGAGCCGGGAGGCGGTGTTCGAGCCCTTCCTGCGCCTGGAAGCTTCGCGGTCGCGGGAGACGGGGGGAAGCGGCCTCGGCCTCGCCATCGTCCGCCAGATCGTCGAGGCCCATGGCGGCACGGTCGCCGTGGGCGAGAGCCCGCTGGGCGGGGCGGCGCTCGTGGTGCGGCTGCCGCTCGCCGAGGGCTAGCCCGCGCGGAGGCGACGGATCTCGGCGAGCATGGCGACCGTGGCGGGGTCCAGCCCCGCGGGCTCCGCGCCCTCCACGATCGGGAGGAGCGCCTGGGCGAGTTCCTTGCCGAGCTCCACCCCCCACTGGTCGAAGGCGTTGATCCCCCAGATCGCGGCCTGCACGAACACCCGGTGCTCGAAGAGCGCCACCAGCGCGCCGAGCGCCCGCGGCTCGAGCCGGCGCATGAGGAGGGTGGTCGAGGGCCGATCGCCGGGGAAGGTGCGGTGCGGGGCGAGCCGGTCGATCTCGGCGGCTTCCATCCCCTTGGCGGCCATCATCGCACGGGCCTCCGCCTCCGTGCGCCCGAGCGCCAGCGCGCGGGCCTGGGCGAGGCCGTTGGCCGTGAGCGCCGCGTGGTGCTCCGGCCGCTCCGCCCCGGGCCCGGAGGGCTCGGCGGCCAGGATGAAGTCCACGGGGATGCGCTCCGTCCCCTGGTGGAGGAGCTGGAAGAAGGAGTGCTGCGCGTTCGTCCCCGGCTCGCCCCAGATCACCGGGGAGGTGGGGCGCGCCACCGGCGTTCCCTCGGCCGTCACGCGCTTGCCGTTCGACTCCATCTCGAGCTGTTGGACATAGGCCGGGAAGCGCTCCAGCCGCTGGTCGTAAGGGATGAGGGCGACGGAGCTGGCGCCCATGGCGCGGCGCCACACCCCGAGGAGCCCGAAGAGAAGGGGCGCGTTGGTGGCATCGAGCGGGCCCTCGCGGAAGGCGCGGTCCACCTCCGCCGCCCCGGCCAGAAACGCCTCGAACCGCGCCGCGCCCAAGCCGATGGCGAGGGAGAGCCCGACGCTCGACCACACCGAGTAGCGCCCGCCGACCCAGTCCCAAAACCCGAAGACGCGCGCCGCCTCGATGCCGAAGCCCGCGCAGGCCTCGAGATTGGTGGAGACCGCGGCCATCTGGCGCCCGGCGGCCTCCGCGCCCACCGCGGCCTCGAGCCAGGCCCGGGCGGTGCGCGCGTTCATCATCGTCTCTTGCGTCGTGAAGCTCTTGGAGACGACGACGAGGAGGGTGCGCGCGGGGTCGAGGTCCGCCAGCGTGTCGGCCAGATGCGCGCCGTCGACATTCGAGACGAAGTGGAGCCGAGGCCCGTCCGCATGGGGCGAGAGCGCGCGGGCCGCCATCGCCGGGCCGAGATCCGAGCCGCCGATGCCGATGTTGACGACGTCGCGGACCGGGCCGCCGGCGGCGCCATGCTCGCCCGAGCGCACGGCCTCCGCGAAGGCGAGCATTCGCGCGCGTGTGCCGGCCACATCGGCGCCCTCGGGGGGCGCCGCCCCGCCGCGGAGCGCCATGTGGAGCGCGGCCCGCCCCTCGGTCACGTTCACGGGCGCACCGGCGAAGAAGGCGTCGCGCTGGGCTTCGAGCCCCGACGCCCGCGCCAGATCGAGGAGGGCGGAGAGCGC
Source organism: uncultured Limibaculum sp. (assembly GCA_964467005.1). Taxonomy (GTDB): domain Bacteria; phylum Pseudomonadota; class Alphaproteobacteria; order Rhodobacterales; family Rhodobacteraceae; genus Thermohalobaculum. The sequence goes on from CAYXPI010000049.1 coordinate 18,563, forward strand.
CGCGCCATCGAGCGCCTCGAACCGGAAGCTGAGATGCAAGGGGCCGACATCCACCGCCAGGCCCGGCCCCGCGGCCACCAGATCCCGGAGCGCAGCCGCCTTCAGCCGCGCCGCCTCCGCGTCCACCCGGGCCCAGGCCTCCTCGAGCGCCACCGGTCGGTCCATCGGCTCCCCTCCCTCGCCGTTCCCGGGCGGTGATACCCGATCCCGCCCCGGGCCGGAAGCGCCCGGTCAGGCCTCCTCGGAGAGCCGCCGGACGAGCGCAGGGAGATCCGCCACCGTGTCGATGATGTGGTCCGCCCCGGCCCCCGCGAGGCGCCCCGCGGCCACGGCGCGGAGGGCGGCGACCTCGCGCGCCGGGCGTGCCGCCAGCTCCTCCGGCGTGAGGCCCACCGAGTTGCCCGAGAGCGCGACGCCCACGGTGAGGCAGCCCGCGGAGACGCCCTCCGAAATCCCGGGTTCGGTGTCGTCCACCTTGATCACGGCCGAGGCGGGCGCGACCTGGAGGTCCACAAAGCACTTGTACATGCCGAGCGGCCCGGGCCGGCCCTCCGGCAGATCGTCCGAGCAGACGAGATTGTCCGGCGCGTAGCCTTGGGCGGCGGCGACGGGGAGCACCCGCTCCATGATCGCGCGGGTGTAGCCGGTGGTCGACCCGATCTTGAGCCCGAGGGCGCGGAGCTCCGCCACCGCCTCGGCCGCCCCGGGCACGAGGGTGGCCCGCTCCGCCGCCACCGCCGCCGTCATCGGCACGAAGACGTTGTAGATCCGGTCCACCGCAGCCGCATCCGGCGGGCTCCCTTGCGCGGCCTCCCACTGGGCCGCGAGATGGGGCATGGCGAGCATCGCCTGGATGTGGGCCCGCTTCGGCGCGCCCATCGGCGCCCGCGCATCGGCCACGCTGGCCTCGACGCCGAACTCGGCCAAGGCCTTCAGGAACGCCTCCACGGGCGCGACCGAGCCGAAATCGACCATCGTGCCCGCCCAGTCGAACACCACCGCCTTGAAGGCCGTCCCCGCCATGGCGTCTCAGCCCGGGCCGGGCCGGGAGAAGTCGAACTCCTCGGCGAAATGGCAGGCGACGAAATGCTCCTCCGCCACCTCGCGCCAGGCCGGCACCTCGGCGGCGCAGCGCGCCTGCGCGTGGGGGCAGCGGGTGTGGAACCGGCAGCCCGAGGGCGCGGCCAGCGGGTTCGGGATCTCGCCCGTGAGGCGGATGGGCTCGAACTCGGCATCCGGGTCCGCCTGCGGGATCGCCGAGAGGAGGGCGTGGGTGTAAGGATGCCGCGGTGTGAAAAAGAGCTTCTCCGTCGGCGCGTACTCCACGAACTTGCCCACATAGAGCACCGCCACCCGGTGGGACATCTGCGCGACCACCGAGAGGTCGTGCGCGATGAACAGGAAAGCGACGCCCATCTCCTCCTGCAGATCCTTGAGGAGGTTCACGATCTCCGCCTGAATCGAGACGTCGAGGGCGGAGACGGACTCGTCGCACACCACGAAATCGGGCCGCGAGACGAGGGCGCGCGCGATGCAGATGCGCTGGCGCTGCCCGCCGGAGAAGGCGTGAGGGAAGCGGCGGAGATGCTCGAGATTGAGCTTGCAGCGCCCCGCGATCTCACGCACCCGGGTGTCGATCGCCTCCCGGTCGGTCATCAGCCCCGAGGCGATGAGCGGCTCGGCGATGATGTCGCGCACCGTCATCCGGGGGTTGAGGGAGGAGTAGGGGTCCTGGAAGACGAGGCTCATGCGCGGGCGGAAGAGCCGGAGCGCCTCGCCCTCGAGCCTGTGGAGCGCCACGGCCTCCTCGCCCGTGTGGTAGGTGACGGTGCCCTCGGTGGGGTCGATGGCGCGCAGGATCGCCCGGCCGATCGTGGTCTTGCCCGAGCCCGACTCGCCGACGAGCCCGACGGTTTCGCCCCGCTTGATGTCGAAGGAGACGTCGTCGACCGCGCGGAGCTCGATCACATCCGTGCGGAAGAGCGACTTCCGGGCGATGGGAAAGCGCACCTCGAGGTTCTTCACCTCGATCAGCGTGTCGGCGTCGGTCATGCGGCGCGGCCCTCCTCGTCGTGCAGCCAGCAGCGCACCGCCCGGCCGGGCGCGGGCGCAACCTCCCGCGCCGCGCGGGTGTCGCAGAGGCCGGGGATCGCCTCGGCGCAGCGGGTGTGGAAGGGGCAGCCCGGGGGCCGGGCATGGGGGCTCGGGATGTCGCCCGGCACCGGGGAGAGCCGGGCGGTCAGCCGCTCGAGCGAGGGGATCGCGTGGAGGAGCCCGCGGGTGTAGGGGTGCTGGGGGCTGCGGATCACCTCGCGCGTCGGGCCCCGCTCCACGATCGTGCCGAGATACATCACCGCCACCTCGTCGGCGATCTGCGCGATCACGCCGAGATCGTGGGTGATGAAGATCATGCCCATGCCGAGATCGGCCTGGAGCCCCCGCATGAGGTCGAGCACCTGGGCCTGGATCGTGACGTCGAGCGCCGTCGTCGGTTCGTCGGCGATCAGAAGCTGCGGGCCCATCGAGAGGGTGAGCGCGATCATCGCCCGCTGGCGCATGCCGCCCGAGAGCTCGAAGGCGTATTGGTCGATCCGGCCGCGGGGGTTGGAGATGCCCACCTTGTCGAGCATCTCCACGGCGTAGTCGCGGGCCTCGCGCTTGGCCATGCGTTTGTGGAGGCGGATGGCCTCCATCATCTGGTTGCCGATCGTGTAGACCGGCGAGAAGGACGCCATGGGCTCCTGGAAGATCATGCCGATCTCGCCGCCCCGGAGAGCGCGCACCTCGCGGCCCTTGGGGTCGAGCGCCTCGATCTTCACGTCGCGCCCGTCCTTCGCGCGGTAGGTCATGCGCGTCTCCGCGCCGAGGGAGGCCGTGCCGGGCAAAAGGCGCATGAGCGCTTTTGTGGAGATCGACTTGCCCGAGCCCGACTCGCCCACGAGGCCGAGGGTGCGGCCCGTGTCCACCGAGAAGCTGACGCCCTGCACCGGCGTGATCGGTCCCTCGTCGGTGCGGAAGGAGATGGAGAGGCCCTCCACCGTCAGCATCCGCTCCCTGGCGTTGGGCAGGCGGGTGGCCGCCTCCGGCTCGGGTTGGTCCATCACTTGGCCTCCGAATAGGGGTCGGCCGCGTCGCGGAGCCCGTCGCCGATCACGGTGAAGGCCAGCACCGCCACCACGACGAAGATGGCGGGGATGAAGAGCCAGGGGGTCTGCTCGATCGCGCGGATCGACTGCGCCTGCTGGAGGAGGACGCCCCAGGAGACGGTGGGCGGGCGCAGCCCGAGGCCGACGAAGGAGAGCGCCGTCTCCGAGAGGATCATGTAGGGGAACGAGATCACGAGATCGACGATGATGAACGAGGTGAAGGAGGGCAGCATGTGCTGCCCGATGATCCGCCCGGGGCGGGCGCCGGCGAGCCGGGCGGCGACCACATAGTCCTCGTTCCGGATCGAGAGGAGCTGCGAGCGGATGCGCCGCGCGAGCGTCGGCCAGCCGAAAAGCCCAAGGATGAGCGTCATCGCGAAATAGACCTGTGTGGTCGACCACTCTTTCGGCATCGCCGCGGC
>CAYXPI010000050.1:0-21561 GCA_964467005.1 uncultured Limibaculum sp.
CATGATGGTCGCCGGCAAGGAGATCGAGGCCTGCATTCAGCGGCTGGCGCAGATGGCGCGGGCGTCCGGCATCCACCTCTTCATGGCGACGCAACGCCCCTCGGTCGACGTCATCACCGGCACGATCAAGGCGAACTTCCCGACCCGGATCTCCTTCCAGGTCACCTCCAAGATCGACAGCCGCACGATCCTCGGCGAGCAGGGGGCGGAGCAGCTCCTGGGCCAGGGCGACATGCTCTACATGGCGCCGGGGGGCCGGGTGCGGCGCGTGCACGGGCCCTTCGTGTCCGACGACGAGGTGGAGGAGGTGGTGCGCCATCTCAAAGCCCTCGGGCCGCCGGACTATGTGCACGCCGTGGTGGATGGCGGCGACGAGGAGACCCAGGCGCTCGTCGAGGAGAAGCTGGGGCTCGCGAGCGCCGGCGACAGCGACGAGGCGCTCTACGACCGCGCGGTGGCCATCGTGGCGCGGGACCGGAAGTGCTCCACCTCCTACATTCAGCGCAAGCTCCAGATCGGCTACAACAAGGCCGCCCGCCTCGTGGAGCAGATGGAAGACCAGGGGGTCGTCTCCCCCGCCAACGCCGTCGGCAAGCGCGAAATCCTGATCGAGGAGCGCTGACCCCGCGCGGCGGGGTTTCGGATCGTTCCGCCGGATGCGGGCGCTCTCGGATCTGCGCGCGGTGGTCGGAACCGAGGCGGCCGATCCGCCGGTCCGTGCCGCGCTCATGAACGGTGTGCGGAAAGGGCGCCGCCACGGCGTCGTCGTCCAGGCGGTGCGCCCCACCGAGGCCGACGGCATCACCACGCCACGCGCGGCGGTGCTGGCGGACCTCGCGGCCCTGGCCGAGACGATGACCGCATCGGCGCGGGCCCATGTCGCCCGCGCGGGTCACGGCGACGACGTGGACGCCCGCGGGACGACGTGGGACGCGGGGCTCGCCTGGCCGACCTGCCGCATGGCACGCGCGAAGTGTTGGCCTCCGTCCGAGGTGATCGAACTCTGCGCGCAGTCGCCGCACGCTTCCGCGGGTGCCCGCCGCCTGGCTATCCTCCTGGTCAACCAGCACCAAGCTTGAGAGATGGCGTTCAGCCTCGACGTCCGGTGGGACCGCAACCTGCGCGCGATCGCCGCGCTCGGCGAACCGGCCCGGGGCCCGCTCCTCGCGGGGTTCCGCCACCTCTATTGAGGCGACAGAGGCGCTCGATGGGGCTGTGGCGACCGACCCCATCCCCTGGCGATCGAGGGCGGTTCAGTAGGCGTGGCGCGGACCGCGAATGTAGTAGTGGCCCACATAGTTCGGCCGGCGGTAGGCCCGCCGCGGAATGCCGTAGCCCCGGCCGTAATAGGAGCCGACGCCCCGATGCTTGGGCGCGCGGTGGATCCGGACGGGCCGACGATAGAAGGGCGCGGGCATCCGGATCACCTCGCCGGCGAAGATGAGGCTCGGATGGGCGATCTGCGGGTTGGCGCGGAGGATCGCGTGGACGCTGGTGCCGCAAGCGCCGGCGATCAGGCTCAGCGTGTCGCCCGGCTGCACGACGAGGTGGGACGGACAGCCGCGGGCCTCGGCCTCCTGCGGCAGGGCAGAGAGCCCGGCGACCAGGGCGATGGCGGCGGCGCGGGTGAGGGCGGCGATGGCCATGGGGAACCTCCTCGATGATCTTGGCTGTGAAACGCGGGGCGCACCCGGTTCCGTCGGCGCTGACGGAGGCGATGACGGGGCGAGGGGCAGAACCGGGGCGGCGCGGCGCCCCGGCCCCAACTTCGGCCCGGGCTCCAGGCGATCAGTAGCTGCCGTAGCCGCGATAGTCGTTGTAGTTCACGGTGTGGCCGCCGCGGTGGCCGCCCTGATAGCTGTAGCTCGGCTGGCCGTAGGACGGAGCCTGGTAGGCGGGCTGGCGGTAGGACGGCTGGCGGTAGGACGGCTGGCGGTAGCTCGGCGCCTGGTAGCGGGCGCGGGGCTGGTAGCTCCGATAGGTCACGTCGTAGGCGCGGTAGCCGGTCATGCCGCCGTGGTAGCTGTTGTACTGGTAGCGAGGGGGTTGATAGCCGTAGCCACCGCCACCGCCACCCTGGTAGCTGCCGCCCTGGGGAAGGGCGATCACCTGGCCGACGCGGATGAGGTTCGGGTTTCGGATGTAGGGATTGACCTGCATGATCGCGTACACCGACGTGCCGCATTTGGCGGCGATGCGGGCCAGCGTGTCGCCGTAGCCCACGCGGTACTGGCTGCCGCAACCGCCGGCGGAGGCGGGCGCCGAGACGCTGAGGGCGAGGAGAAGGGCGGCGGCGGCGGTGGCGAGGCGGGTGACGGTCATCGGAGACTTCCTTCGTTCGATACCAACTTGCTGTGATCCGGCCGCGTGCGACCGTCCACACAACGCGATGCTGGGCACAGGCGCGGTTTTCCCCAGAACGGCGCCGGAGCCGCCATGCCCCTACGTAAGAGCTTACACAATTCTCACCCGGCCGGGGCTTTTCTTGGGTTCGCGACCATGCGAAGCGATCGGGACCCACGGGGCCAGCTTCTCGGGAAAGGACAGCCGATGCGCCTCTCACGCCTCGCCGCGGGCCTCGCGGCCATGCTTCTCGCCGCGCCGGGCGCCCTCGCCCAGGGCGTGGACCAGCGCGATCTCCTCAGGATCTCGAACTATCTCAACGGGCTGGGCACCCTCGCGGGCGAGTTTGTGCAGATCGACCCGGAGGGCGGGCTCTCCCGCGGCACCTTCACCATGCGCCGGCCGGGGCGGCTGCGGTTCGACTATCGCCCGCCCAACCCCGCGCTCATCGTGGCCGACGGCTTCTGGGTCGGGGTGTGCGACCGGGAGATCCAGAGCTTCGAGCGCATTCCGCTGCAGGAGACGCCGCTCGATCTCCTCTTGCGGGACCGGGTGGACCTCCGGACCGAGGGCGCCGTGCAGGCGATCACCCGGGGCGAGGGGCAGCTCCGCGTGCGGGCAATCGACCCCGACGCGCCGGACCAGGGCTCGATCACCATGGTGTTCTCCAACCTGCCGCTCCAGCTCCGGCAATGGGTGGTGGTCGACGCCCAGGGCCTCACCACCACCGTTGCCCTCTCCGAGGTGCGCGCGAATGTGAGCGTGAACCCCGAGCTCTTCGTCATCGAGGACGAGGATTGCACACCCTTCTGAGGCTGAGATGGGTTGACACTCTTCGTCTTCTTTCAATCCTAAGGGTTGGGGAAGCTAGGGGAGTTTCAGATGTTTCGGTATCTTGTGGTGGGCGCTGCCCTCGGTTTGGCCGCGTGCGGCGCTCAGTCCGGCACGAAGGTCGAGCAAAGCCAAGTTCAGCAGTTCGAGGTGGGCAAGACCACCTATGACGAGGTGGTGGTGACGCTCGGTCCGCCAACGTCGAGTTCGATTAGCTCCGACGGAACGCGGACGGCCGTGTACAGCTACGCTGAGTACCGCACACGGCCCGAGACGTTCATTCCGTTCGCCGGCGCCTTCATCGGCGGCGCGGATACGGAGACCTCGTCGGCCACCTTTATGTTCGACCGCGACAACGTCCTCACGAGTTACAGCGCGAGCGAGGGCGGCTCGGGGATCAGTCACGGGGTGCAGTGAGGCTCAGCCGATCTCGAAGCTGGCGAGGACGGGCACGTGGTCCGAGGGTTTCTCCGCACCGCGCCAGGCTTTGAGCACCCGCGAGGAGCTGGGGACGGCCGCGACGCCGCGGGCCCAGATGTGGTCGAGCCGGCGGCCCCGGTCCGAGAGCGCCCAGTCCTTCGCCCGATAGGACCACCAGGAGAAGAGCTTCTCGGCGGGCGGGATGTGCGCGCGGGTCACGTCCGCCCACCCGCCGGCGGCGCGGGCGGCCTCGAAGGCCTCCACCTCCTGCGGCGTGTGGCTCACGACCTTGAGCATCTGGGTGTGGGACCAGACATCCGTCGCAAGCGGCGCGATGTTGAGGTCACCGACGAGAACCGCCGAGGGGGCGTCGCCCCCGGCCCAGGCTGCGAGTTCGGCCACGAAATCGAGCTTGTGGGCGAATTTGGGGTTGGAGCGCTCCGGCAGGTCTCCGCCCGCGGGCACGTACAAGTTGTGGAGCACCGTCCCGCAGGGCAACCGGGCCGCGACGTGGCGCGCGTCGCCCCTGGCGCAGAAATCCCGATGGGGAACGGGCGCGAGGGGCACCTTGGAGAAGATCGCGACGCCGTTGTAGCCCCGCTCCCCGCGCGCGGCCACATGCGTGTAGCCGAGGGCCTCGAACCGCTCGGCCGGGATCTTCTCCACCGGCGATTTCGTCTCCTGGAGGCAGAGAATGTCCGGCGCCTCCTCGCGCAGAAATCGCTCGACGAGCTCGGCGCGCAGGCGCACGGAGTTGATGTTCCAGGTGGCGATGGTGAGGGGCATGGGCTAACCCTGCGATGACTGTCAAAGGCGTTTACGCTGTTTACTATGCTGGAGAAAGCCCATGCTTATACAAGTTGTCGTCGCGAGCGGCCTCGGAGTCCCTTTCCCCCCCGTCTCTTACACCGAGATAGAACTCGACCGTCAGTTCCAGATCGAGCGCGAAGCACCGGCTCAACAGGGGGCGACGCTCGAGCTGCCCGGCAGCTGCCGGGATCTCGCCATGGAGAATGCCGCGGCCGACGGCCCGATGCACAAGACGGGTTGGACGCGGATCTCGCTCGGCGACGAGGCGGTCGTCGTGTGGTGCGACATGGACACCGCGTATGGTGGCATCGTGGGCGGCTGGACCCTTGTTTGGAGCAATCTGCGGTGCGGGTCCGGCAAGCTTGCAACCGACATGCCCTGGCACAAGGCGATCGACTCGCTGCCGCAGTACAAAATGCGCTCCGGCGGCCGCCCCCGCACCCTCGAGGACTTCGAGGTCTATACCGGGCTCGACCAGATCATCGCGCTCGGTGACGATATCGCACCCGGCGACGAGGATCGGACGCGCGGAGAACTGCGCTATGTCTGGGCGCCGGATTTCAAAGCCGACCGCGCGCTTATTCACGACGCCGCCTGCGCGTTCACCATCGACCCGGCCGACAATTACAAGATCGACTTTGCCGGGTCAGCGGGCTCGGGTTGCAATCAAATCTTGGGCAGTGAATTGCCTGGGCTCTTTAAGTATCATGATAGCAGAAGTTTCAGCGCTACCGATCGTGATAATGATAACGACGATGAACAATGTGCGTCACGGTTTAGTGGCACACCATTTTGGTATAAGAACTGTTGGGAGGGCTCGTTTTGGGGTCGGGGCGAGTATGGTGTAGGAAGTCACCGAAATGGAGCCCACTGGGATGGCAACACACAGGAGTGGAGCAGCGATGCAATCGCTCCGAAGGGCGCTGGCAACGGTTGGTTGTTCGTGCGCTGAGGCGAGCGGCAGAACGCGCCAGCGCGAGGCGCTCATCGACATGCATGACACGACGTCCACCGCGCGATGCCGGCCGAGTTATGCCAGGAGAGGGGAGGGTGCGGACGGGGTGAGGGGGGACCCGTCCGCAGGGCATCGGTGATCGGGGGGGGATCACCGTCGCCTTGATGACACATATGGGCAGGACTGTGGCAGCCTTCAAGGCCGTGCCCCTCACAAACCGAGCCGATATCCTCCCGTTTCCGTGACCAGAATGCGGGCGTTCGCGGGCTCCGGCTCGATCTTCTGGCGCAACCGGTAGATGTGCGTCTCAAGGGTGTGGGTGGTCACCTCGGCGTTGTAGCCCCAGACCTCGCGGAGGAGGGTGTCGCGCTCCACCATGCGCCCGCCGGCGCGGTAGAGAAACTTGAGGATGTTGGTCTCCTTCTCGGTGAGCCGGATCTTGCGCTCCTGCTCGTCGATCAGGATCTTGCCCGAGGGGTGGAAGGCGTAGGGCCCGATCTGGAAGACCGCGTCCTCCGACTGCTCGTGCTGGCGGAGCTGGGCGCGGATGCGGGCGAGGAGCACCGGAAACTTGAACGGCTTCGGAATGTAGTCGTTGGCGCCCGCGTCGAGGCCGAGGATCGTGTCGCTGTCCGAGCTGTGGCCGGTCAGCATGATGATCGGGCATTTGACGCCCTGCTTGCGCATGAGCTTGCAGACCTCGCGGCCGTCCATGTCCGGCAGGCCCACATCGAGGATGATGAGGTCGTGCATCTCGGACTTCGTGCGCTCGACCCCGGCGCCGCCGGTCTCCGCCTCGAAGACGTCGAACTCCTCCATCATCATGAGCTGCTCGGCCAGGGCCTCGCGCAGATCCGCGTCGTCGTCGACGAGGAGAATTTTCTTCGACACCGCCATGGTTGTCTCCTGTTGAAGGGGCGCGGGGCCGATGGGGATCCCCGACGTCTTGGCCAAGATAGGCGACCTGGCCTTGACGCGGAGGGAATGTGACAGCGGCTTCACCCCTTCGTCATGCGGCCCGCCCGGCCCGTGATCGCCTTGAAACATTTGGCGCGAGCGGGCACGCACGTCTATATGCGCACGGCATGAGACCCGAACGGGGAGAGGACCGATGGCGCTGGCCTTGAGCGTTGAGGAGCGGGTGAGCCGCGCGCGGGCGGACTTGCGCATCGGCGCGCCCATCGCGCTCGTCAGCCCGACCGGGGGCGCGCTGGTCTTGGCCGCGGAGACCGTGACCGATGCCCGCCTCGCCGAGTTTCGCGCCCTGGGGCCGGACGCGCTCGACCTCGCGCTCTCCCACCGCCGGGCCGAGACGCTGCGCGCCCGGGCCTATGACGGCACGCTCGCCCGCGTGGTGCTGGAGCCCGAGGACACCGCCGCCCTCGTGCAGGCCACCGCCGATCCAAGCCGCGACATGGCCACGCCGCTCAAGGGCCCCTTCCGCACCCGACGCGCGGGGCCGTCGGACCTCCACGCCCTCGCGATCCTTCTCGCCAAGCAGGCGCGGACCCTGCCGGCGGCGGTCGTCGCGGTCTGGGCGGATGCGGGCCATGTGCGCGCCATCGCGGCGGAGGCCGAGCTGTCGCTCCTCACCGCCGAGCAGGTGGCCGGCGCGTCCGACGCGGCGATCGCCATGCGCCCGGTCTCCGCGGCCCGGGTTCCCACGCGGTTTGCCGAGGCGGGGCGGGTCCATGTGTTTCGCCCGGAGGACGGGGCGGAGGAGCACTACGCCGTCGAGATCGGGCAGCCGAAGCGCTCGGCGCCCGTGCTCGCGCGGCTGCATTCGGCCTGTTTCACGGGCGACGTCATCGGCTCGCTCAAATGCGATTGCGGGCCCCAGCTCGCCGCCGCCATGGCGCAGATCGCGGCCGAGGGCGCGGGCGTTCTTCTCTACATGAACCAGGAGGGCCGGGGCATCGGCCTCGCAAACAAGATGCGGGCCTACGCGCTGCAGGACGAGGGCTTCGACACGGTGGAGGCGAATCACCGCCTCGGCTTCGAGGACGACGAGCGCGACTTTCGCCTGGGCGCCGAGATTCTGAAAGCCATGGGCTTCGCCTCGGTGCGGCTCATGACCAACAACCCGGCCAAGATCGCGATGATGGCCGCCTCCGGCGTGTCCGTGGCCGAGCGTGTGCCCCTCAAGGTGGGCGAGACCTTGCACAACCGTGCCTATCTCGCGACCAAGGCCGCGAAATCGGGGCATCTCCTCTGAGCCGCGGCGCGGGCCGCTTTTCCGGAGCCGCGACCGGCGCTATATTCGCGCAAGCTGCAGGGGTGCTCTGCGGCCTCACAGACTGTTGCCGCAGCGCGGCGCCATCGAAGGACGCGACCCATAGCCAGACGACCGCACAACGCCCCGCCCACACGCGAGACCGGACCGCGCATCAACCGCATGATCCGCGCACCCCAGATCCGGCTGATCGACCACAACGGCGACAATGTGGGCGTCGTCCGCCCCGAGGAGGCGATGGACATGGCCTCCGAGGTGGGCCTGGATCTCGTCGAGATCTCTCCCAACGCCACCCCGCCCGTCTGCAAGATCATGGACTTTGGCAAGTTCAAATACGAACAGCAGAAGAAAGCCGCCGAAGCCAAGAAAAAGCAGAAGATCACCGAGATCAAAGAGGTCAAGTTCCGACCTAATATCGACACGCATGACTACGACGTGAAGATGCGCTCGGTGTCGAAGTTTTTGGGCGAGGGGGACAAGGTGAAGGTGACGCTGCGGTTCCGCGGGCGCGAGATGGCGCACCAGGAGCTGGGGCGCGACCTCCTCCAGCGGGTGGCCGGCGACATCGAGGAGATGGGCAAGATCGAGTCCATGCCCAAGATGGAAGGCCGGCAGATGACGATGGTCATCGCGCCCGCCAAGTGAGCGAGCGGCCGCCCTCGGCGCCCAAGACGGCCGAGGCCGGCGGCGGGCGCCTGTCGGCCCCGGCGGCCGAGCGCAACATGGCGGCCGTGCGCGCGGCCCTCGCGCCGATCCTCGCGGGGCGCTCCGGGCTCGTGCTCGAGATCGGCTCCGGCACCGGGCAGCACGCGGCGGACTGGGCGGCGGCCTTTCCGGATCTCACCTGGCAACCCTCGGACCCCGACCCCGCCCACCTCGCGAGCATCGCGGCGTGGCGGTCGGACGCGGCACTTACCAACCTGCGAGCTCCGCTTGCGCTCGACGTCACGGAGCCCTGGCCCGATCTCGGGCCCCTGGCCGGCGTCGTGAGCCTCAACGTCATCCACATCGCGCCCTGGCCCGTGGCGGAGGCGATCCTGGGCGGCGCCGCGCCGCGCCTCCTGCCGGGCGGGGTCGTGCTGTTCTACGGCCCGTTCCGGCGGGCGGGGGCGCACACGGCGCCTTCGAACGCGGCCTTCGACGCGACGCTCCGAAGCCGGGACCCGTCCTGGGGCGTCCGAGACCTCGAGGAGATGAGCGCCGCGGCCCACGCCCATGGGCTGGCGGGGCCGGCGGTTACGGAAATGCCGGCCAACAACCTTCTCGTCGGCTACACCAAACCCTGAGGGTCCGCCTCACTCGACGGTGATGGTGATCCGCTCGGACATCACCGGCGGGTTATGCGGGATGTGGCTCCAATCGGCCAGCACCAGCTGGAGCACATGGGTGCCCGCGGGCAGCTCCAGCGTCGCCTCGGTCTGGCCGCCGCCGAAATGGATGTGGTTGTCGTCCGCCGGGAGGGGCTCGTTGAGCTCCTCGCCCTCCAGCGTGTCGTTGATCATGAGGTGGTGGTGACCGGTGTTCTCCCTCTCCACGCCGGCGGGCGCAACGCCCATGCCGGAGAGGCCGAACTTGACGTGCACGGGGTTCGACACCGTCTGACCGTCCTCGAGATTGATGAAGTAGACTTTCGCGCCGGGGGCCGACGGGGTCTGTCCGGCCAGGGCGCCCGTGGCGAGGACGGCCAGGGCGGAGACGGCCAGGGTGGCGATGCGGGTCATGGGGGATCCTTCCGTTCTATGCTTTTGTCAGCAGTCATGTAGCGCGCCGGGGGGCAACTGCACGTCACCCCGGCTCACGCGGTTGCCGCCGGGCGTGCGCGGCGCTAGCCTCTGGCCATGACGACGCATGCCACAGAGGCCGGCCGGCGCTGGCACGATATGGGCGGCCTGGACGCCGCCGGCGCCGCCCCCGGGCCGGAGCACGACTACGCGCTTTGGGAGAAGCGGGTGGACGCGCTCCTCGTGCTGTCCTCGGCCAAAGGGCTCTTCACCGTCGACGGCCTCCGCCGCGCGCTGGAGGATATGGGCCCCGAGGCATTCGAGACGATGAGCTACTACGAGCGCTGGATCGCGGCGATCGCGCAGAACCTCGTGGAGGCCGGCGCCTTCACCGTGGACGAACTCAGCGCGCGGATGGAGGAGGTGTCCCGCCGCGGCGCAACCTACGGCGCGGCGCAGGAGGGCGAGACCCCATGACCCTGGCCGAGGTGACGCCGCCCGCCTTTCCGCCGCCCTATCCGGTGGGCGCGGCGCGCTTCGCCCCCGGCTCGGCGGTGCGCGTGCGCGCGGGCGACGGGCCGGGCCATATGCGCACGCCCTGGTATCTGCGCGGCCGCCTCGGCCGGGTGGAGCGGATCTGCGGTGGTTTTCCCAACCCGGAGGAGCTCGCCTATGGCCGCGCAGGGGCGCCCCTGCCCCTCTACCGGGTGCGCTTCACCATGGCCGAGCTCTGGGGGGCGGAGGCCGAGCGCGCCTCGGACACCCTCGACGCCGAGATCTTCGAGCACTGGCTGGAGCCGGCCGATGGCCCATGACCACCCGCACCGCGCCGACGACGACGCACCGCTCACCTATTGGCAGCGGATGGAGATCGCGGTGCGCGAGCTCCTGATCGAGAAGGGCATCGCCACGCGCGCCGAGATCTCGGATGAGATCGCTCGGATGGACGCGCGGACCCCGGCCCTCGGCGCGCGCGTGGTGGCCCGCGCCTGGGAGGACCCCGCCTTCCGGGCCCGTCTGCTGGCCGACGGCTCCGCGGCCTGCCGCGAGATGGGCATCGAGGTGGACGCGCTCAAGCTCGTGGTGGTGGAGAACACGGCCGAGATCCACAATGTGGTGGTGTGCACGCTCTGCTCCTGCTATCCGCGCAATCTCCTCGGCCTGCCGCCGGACTGGTACAAGTCCCGCGCCTACCGCGCGCGCACGGTGAAGGCGCCGCGGGAGGTGCTGGCGGAATTCGGGCTCGCGCTGCCGGAGGATATCGCGGTGCGGGTGCACGACTCGACGGCGGACATGCGCTATCTCGTGCTGCCGCGGCGGCCCGAGGGCACCGACGGCCTCTCGCCCGAGGCGTTGGCGGGCCTCGTCTCGCGTGACGCCATGATCGGCGTCGCCGTCCCGCGCCCCCCCGCCTGACCGGAGGGCCGGCGAAAGCCTTTGCCATCGCGCCCCAATCGTGGGATGGCAGCCCGTCGGACGGGCGGGCGCGCCCGGTTTCGGAGGATGGGGATCGAGATGACGACGCAGTTCGGCGGGCCGGGGGCTTTCTTGGGCCTCGCCTCCCCGGTGGCGCCCTTCAGGGGCGACCGCGTCGACATCACGACGCACCCGACCCGGCTAGAGCTGCAGGCGGCGTGCGCCGCGTCGCGCCCGGCACGGGGCGCTCGCATCCGCCGCTTTCTCCGCCGCGACCGATGAGGACCGGCGGCGCATGCGCCCGGTGCTGAGCCTCTCGGCGCTGCCGCCCGAGACGCGGGGCGCCCTCGGCATGTGCGCGGCCATGCTGGTCTTCATCGCGATGGACGCCGTCGCCAAATACCTTGCCGAGCAGATCCCGCCGCTCCAGGTGGTGTGGGCCAGATACGCAGGGCAGACCGCGCTCATCGCCCTCATCTTCCTGCCGCGGCTCCGGGGCCTTCTGCGCACCGGCAACCTCAAGATCCAGCTCCTCCGCTCGGTCTTTCTCTTCGCCGCCACCTCGCTCTTTTTCACCGGCCTCGAGGTGATCCCGCTCGCCGACGGCACGGCGCTCATGCAGTGCGGGCCGCTTCTCATCACGGTTCTCGCCGCTCTCGTCCTCCGAGAGGAGGTGGGCCCGCGGCGCTGGGCGGGGGTGGCGGCGGGCCTTGTGGGCGCGCTCATCATCCTGCGGCCGGGCGTCGGCGTTTTCCAGCCCGAGGCGCTCCTCATCCTCGCCGCGGCGTTCTTCCTGGCCTGCTTTCAGGTCACCACCCGGGCGATGTCGGGCACCGACCCGCTCTGGACGACCATGCTCTACACCACCCTCGTGGGCAGCGTGGCGGCCTCCCTCGCCATGCCCGCGGTGTGGGAGACGCCGCCCGCGCATCTCCTGCCACATATGCTCGCCATCGGGGCGATCGGCTTTGTCGGCCATCTCTGCCTCGTATGGGCGCTGGCGCAGGCTCCGGCCTCGGTGCTCGCGCCGTTCAACTACTCCCAGCTTGTCTGGTCGATCCTGCTCGGCTGGCTGATCTTCGCCGACTTCCCCGACAGCCTCACCCTCCTCGGCGCGGGCGTGATCGTGGGCGCGGGGCTCTATGTGTGGCACCGGGAGCGGGTGCGCGCCGTGCCCGCCGCCCGGACGGCCCGATGAGCGCGCCCTGGGCCGAGGCCCCACCCGCGGTGCCGACCGCCCTCGGCCCGCGCCTCGCCTGGCATGTGGGCGATCTCCTCCGCCTCGCCTGGCCGGTGATGCTCTCGCGCGCCGGCATCCTCGCCATGGCCTTTGCCGACATCGCGATGCTCGGCCGCTACGCGCCGGGGGCGGTGGGCATCGCCAATCTGGGCCTCGCCGTCTTCATTCCGGCCCTGGTGATGGCGATCGGGCTCTGCACGGGGCTTATCCCGGTGGTGTCGCGGGCCTTCGGAGCGGGCGACATGCGCGAGGCGGGCCACGCCTGGTGCCGCGCCCTGGTGTGGGGGGCGGTGGTCTCGGTGGTCGCGGGCTGGGTCGTGTGGCAGGGGGAGGCGATTCTGCGCCTTGCGGGGCAGGACGCCCTGGCGGCCGAGGGCGGAGCGGTGGCCAAGGCGCTCGCGCCAGGGCTCCTCGCACAAGTGATCTTCGCGATCTCGGCCTTCTATCTCGAAGGCACGCGGCGTCCGCATTTCGCCCTCCTCGTGATGATCGGGGCCAATCTTCTCAATGTCGCGCTCAACTGGGTGTTGATCTGGGGCCATCTCGGCGCGCCGGAGCTCGGGCCCGTGGGCGCGGCGCTGGCCTCGACCCTGGTGCGGGTGGCCGCGGCGGCGGCCATGGTGCTCTACATCCTCCGTCAGCGGGACGCGCGGGCCCGCGGTGTGCGCGGACCCTGGGACACGGTGTGGGGCCCGGGCGGCTGGCGCGCGGGCGGCCTGATGCGCAAGCTCGGGCTCTCCGCCGGGCTCGGCAACGGGTTCGAGACCATGGGGTTCGCCGCCATGACCGTCTTCGCCGGGCAGATCTCTCTGGCCGCGCTCGACGCCTATTCGATCTCGCACAATCTCGTCTCGACGATCTTCATGGTGGGGCTCGGCCTCGCCATCGCAACGGGGGTGCGCGTTGGCATCGAGATCGGGCGCGGGCGGCCCGAGGAGGCGGCCTTCGCCGGGTGGTCGGGCTTTGCGGCGGCGGTGCTCATCATGGGCGCGCTCGGGGGGCTCGTCGCCTTCTTCCGCCACGAGATCGCCGCGGTCTACACCGACGATGCCGCGCTCCAGGCCCGGGCCGCCGGGCTCTTCCTCGTCGCGGCCTTCGTCTTCCTGCCCGACACGGCGCAGGTGGTGCTCGGCCAGGCGGTGCGCGCCCTCGGCGACGCCTGGCGGGCCATCGGGATCTACGCCCTCGCCTTTCTCGTCCTCCTCGTGCCGCTCGGCTGGGCGACGGTGCACCGTCTCGGCTTCGACGAGCGCGGGCTCATCCTCGCGATCATCGTCTGCTGCATCCTCGCGACCGTCCTCCTCGCCGCCCGGTTCCACGCCCTCACCCGCAAGGGCCGCCTCTCATGACGACACCGCGGCGCCCGGCCTATGTGTTCACCCGCACGCGTTGGCAGGCGCGGGCGCGGGAGTGGCTCCTCTACGCGCCGGCCTGGTGCTTCCGCATGGTCACCTGGCCCATGGGGATCTGGACGCTCACCGGATGCCTCGCCCCCCTCGGCGGGTGGATCGCCCTCGCCGTTCCAGGCTTTCGCCGGCGGGTGGAGGAGAACCTCGCCCTCGTCCGGGCCGATTGGCCGGCGGAGAAGCGCCGGCGCCTGGTGGCCGAGGCGGGGCGCCAGTTCCTCCGCCTCATGATCGAGTACGCGCATCTCGACCGCTGGGCCCGCCGGGTCGAGATCGAGGCGGAGGGGCTCGAGCATCTCGAGGCGGCCCTTGCCACCGGCCGGGGCGCGGTGGTGGTGAGCGCGCATTACGGCAACTGGGAGGCCGCCCGGCTGGCCGCCCGGCGCGCGGGGCTCGAGCTCGGCATCATCTACCGCGCCTTCAACAACCGCTATGTCGACCGGTTCACCCAAGGGCTCATCCCATGCTGCGGCACGCCCATTCTCCAGAAGGGCCCGGCGGGGCTGCGGGAGCTCATCCTGCACCTGCGGCGCGGCGGCGCGATCATGATCCTCGTCGACCAGCGGAACACGGGCGCGCCCTTCCTTTCCTTCCTCGGCCACCCGGCCGAGACGATGACCACGGCGGCCGAGCTCGCGGCCCGCTCGGGCGCCGCCCTCATCCCGGCGGTCGGACGGCGCGAGGTGGCGCGCCGGCGCTTCGCCGTCCGCTTCGAGGCGCCCGTGACGGTGGCGGACGCCGAGGCCGCGATGACGGAGGTCAACGCCCGCATCGGCCGCTGGATCGAGGCCGAGCCCGGGCAATGGTTCTGGTTTCAACGGCGGTGGCGCACCACCCGCCGCTCGCGCAAGGTCTGAGGCCCGCTCAGTTCTCGAATTTCGCGGCGCCGAGCACCGGGCCGGCCTCGCCCCGCTGGAGCCAGAGCGCCACCCCCTGATCCGGCCCCGGGGCCGGCAGCGCCACCTCGATGGTCTGGGCCGCGTCCCACTCCCGCAGCGCCCCGAGCTCGCGCACCACATTGGTGTAGGTGATCGTCTTGTCGCGGTTCTCGCCGCGGCCGATCGCGACGCTCTTCGACTTGTCGTAGAGCGCGCGCCACAGGGTGAGCGGCCCTTCGGCCCCCGCCGAGACGAGCCGCGCCACCAGTCCCTCCGCGCCGGCGGCGAGGTCGATCCGCGCCGCGGGCGCGACGGCCATCGCCTCGGCGATCAGCGCGGCCACCTTGCGCTCGTGGCTGCCCACCACGCCGGCCCGGCCCTGGATCACCATCTGCGGGGTGTAGACCGCGCGCTCCCGAAACGCGGCGCGGTAGGCGTATTGCCGCTTGGTGTGGGCCCGGTCGGCGAAGGTGTCCATCCAGCCGAGATAATCCCAATAGTCCACATGCAGCGAGAGGGCGACGATCCCATCCTCCCCGGCCAATCGGCCGAGGGCCGCATCCGCCGGCGGGCAGGAGTTGCACCCCTGGCTCGTGAAGAGCTCCACGAGCACGCGCGAGCGCTCCTCGGCGATGGCCGAGAGCGGGAGGAGGGCGACGAGCGGGGCGGCGAGAAGGGCCGCGAGGCGAGAGGTGAGCTGGGTCATGCGGCGCACCCTGCCCGGTGCGTCGGGGACGCTCAACTCAAAGGCACGTGACGGCTCCGAGATCGGCGCCCCACCGCGTCACGCCCGCCACGCTCCCTCAGTGGATCTGCAGCTCGCGCCCGCCATAGCGAAACTCCTGCGGCCGAACGAGGGCCGTGTGACAGAGCCGGACGGAGTGGATCGGCCCGTCGAGCTCGCGCTCCCAGAAGTCGAGAAACTCGGCGAGGCGCGGGAAGCGCGGCGCAACGTCGTAGTCCTGCCACACGAAGCTTTGCAGGATCCGGCGTGCGTCCGGCATGCGATAGAGGATTTCGGCGGTGGCGAGGGAGTAGCCCTGCAGCTTGAGCTCGAGTTCGGTCGGTCCTTTCATGCGGTCTCTGCCCGTTTGCGTCGTCGTTCGCGCCGGAGGGCGGCGTGCGGTGCGGCACTGGCCCGGCCTCCCGGCGGTCCGACAAGTCTGACGCGGAAACCCTTCGCTTTGGTAGATTGGAAAATTCCGTGGAATTCAGTACACTTCGCCGCGCGGCCGCAGGGTCGGCCTGACAGCGGGCGGACCCGACCCATATCCCACTCCGAACAACGGACCGAAAGAGACCAGTGGGTGAGGACGCATGAGCGCCGCCGTGATCCACGCCACGGGCGTGTCGAAGAGCTACGCATCGCCGGAGGGGCCGGTGCCGGTGCTGAGCGAGGTGGATCTCACCCTCGCGGCCGGCGAGAGCTTGGCGCTCATGGGCGAATCGGGGAGCGGCAAGAGCACGCTCCTTCACATCCTCGGCGCCCTCGAGCCCGCGGATGCGGGGCGGGTGGAGATCGCGGGCACCGACGTGACCGCCCTGGCGGACGGCGCGCGCGCGGCCGTGCGGCGGGACCGGCTGGGCATCGTCTTCCAGCAGTTCAACCTCATCCCGAGCCTCACGGTGGCCGACAACATCGCCTTTCAGGCGCGCATCGCCGGGCGCGCGGATCCGGCGCGGATCCATCGGCTGGTGGAGCGCCTCGGCCTCTCCGCCCTCCTCCACCGCTATCCGGAGGAGCTGTCGGGCGGCCAGCAGCAGCGCGTGGCCATCGGCCGGGCGCTCGCACCTGCGCCCGAGATCGTGCTGGCGGACGAGCCCACGGGCAATCTCGACGAGACGACCGGCAACGCGGTGCTCGACATCGCGCTCGAGCTCGTGACCGAGAGCGGCGCGGCGTTCCTCATGGTCACCCACAGCGCCCGCCTCGCGGAGCGGCTCGACCGTCGGCTCCGGCTCTCGGCGGGCCGCCTCGCATGAGCCGCTGGCGCTGGATCTGGAGCGCGCTCGCCTCGCACTGGCGGCGTCGTCCGCTCCAGGCCGCGGCGGCGCTCGCCGGGCTCGTGGTGGCCACCGCGCTTTGGTCGGGCGTGCAGGCGCTGAATGCAGAGGCCAAGCGCGCCTATGCCGAGGCCGCCGCGGTGCTCGACGCCGACCGGGTGGCGCGGCTCGAGCCCGTGGCGGAGGGGCGGCTCGCCCTGCCCCTGTATGTGGAGCTGCGCCAGGCCGGATGGGATGTGAGCCCGGTGATCGAGGCCAGGCTGCGGATCGGCGGGCGATCGGTGCGGCTCCTCGGCGTCGAGCCCCTCACCCTGCCCCAAGGCGCGCTCTCGGGCGCGCTGGCGGCCGACGGGCCGGGCCTCGGCGCCTTCTCGGCCCCGCCCTGGGCCCTGCTGGGGGCGCCGGAGACGCTCGCACGCCTCGGTCTCACGCCCGGAGAGCGGGGGGAGGACGACGAGGGCCGCGCGCTCCCGGAGGCCATCGCCGCCGAGGGGCTCGCGCCGGATCTTCTTCTCACGGATATCGGCGCTGCGGCCGAGCTCGCGGGGCCCACGCTGTCGTTTCTCTTGCTCGACCCGGACGCGGCGCGCCCACCCACCCCGTGGGAGGAGATCGCGGGCGGCGCGCTCCGCCTCGTCGAGCCGAGCGCGGAGAGCGACCTCGATCGGCTGACCGCGAGCTTTCATCTCAACCTCACCGCCTTCGGATTCCTCGCGTTCTGCGTGGGCCTCCTCATCACCCACGCGGCCGTCGGCCTCGCCTTCGAGCAGCGGCTCGGCCTCATCCGCACGCTCCGCGCCTGCGGCGTCTCGGCGGCCGAAGTCACGGGCGCGCTCCTCGCGGAGCTCGCGCTTGCGGGCCTTCTCGCAGGCGCGGCGGGGCTCGTGCTCGGCTACCTCCTGGCCGCGGCCCTTCTTCCAGGGGTGAGCGGGACGCTCGCCGGGCTCTATGGCGCGCCTGTGTCGGGCAGCCTCCGCCTTGCGCCCGAATGGTGGATCTCTGGCCTCGCCATGGCGCTCGCCGGGGGGCTGGTGGCCGCGGCTCAGAGCCTCGCCAAGGCCTGGAGCCTGCCCCTCCTCGCCTCGGCGAGCCGGCAGGCCTGGCGCCGCACCGAGACCCGGACCCGCATCTGGCAGCTCGCCCTGGCCGCCGCCGCGCTTCTCGCCGGCGCTCTCCTCTGGTGGCTCGCCTCGGGCCTCGTGGCGGGCTTCGGTCTCCTCGGCGCGGTGCTCCTCGGCGCCACGCTCACGCTGCCGACGCTCCTGGCCGCCATCCTCGCGGCGCTGGCCCGGTTCGCCCGCGGCCCGGTGGCCGCCTGGAGCGTGGCCGACAGCCGCCAGCAGATCTCGGGCCTCAGCCTCGCGCTCATGGCGCTGCTCCTCGCGATCGCGACGAATATCGGCGTCGGCACGATGGTCGAGAGCTTCCGCACCACCTTCGAGAGCTGGCTGGAGCGCCGACTCTTCGCCGATGTCTACATCGACCCCGTGGCCGAGGAGGCCGCGCCGATGCGCGCCTGGCTCGAGGGTCGCGACGATGTGACGGAGGTCCTCAGAACCCGGCGGGTGGAGGTGACCCTGCCGGAGGGGGCGACCCTCGACATCGTGGGCCGCCCGGCCGAGAGCGCCTACGCTGCCCGCTGGCCCCTGCTCGAGACCCTGCCGGACGCCTGGGCCCGGCTCGCCGCGGGCGAGGGCGCGATGGCGAGCGAGCAGCTCGTGCGCCGCTTGGGGCTTCGCCTCGGAGACACGATCCCCCTGCCCGCCCCCGCGGGTCCGTGGCCGGTGACGCTCGTCGCGGTCTACGCCGACTACGGCAACCCGCAGGGCGAGATCGGCGTGGGTCTCGGCCCGCTCTCGGCGCGCTGGCCCGGCACGCGGTTCGACGGCTATGGCGTCATTCTCGCGCCCGGCACCGACACCGGCCCCATCCTGGCCGATCTCGACGCGGCCTTCGACCTCGGACCGGACCGGCTGATCGACCAGGCGGGGGTGCGCGCCTTCTCGCTCCGCGTGTTCGACCGGACCTTCGCGGTGACGGCGATGCTCAACCTCCTGACCCTCGGCGTGGCGGGCGTGGCACTGTTCGCGAGTCTCCTCACGCTGGCGGATCTCCGGCTGACGGCGCTCGCGCCGCTCTGGGCGGCGGGGCTCACCCGGCGGCGGCTGGCGGCGCTGGAGCTCGGCAAGACCGTGGGCCTCGCGCTCCTCACGGCGCTGCTCGCGATCCCCTTCGGCCTCGGCCTCGCCTGGCTGCTCTTGAACGTGATCAATGTCGAGGCCTTCGGCTGGCGCCTGCCGCTCCACATTTTCCCCGGCCAGTGGGCTTGGCTTCTCGCGCTCACGCTCGTGACGGCCGCCGCCGCGGCCGCACTCCCCGCCCTCCGCCTCGCGCGGATGCCGCCCGCCCGCCTCGCCAAGCTTTTCGCGGAGGACCGATGACGCTCAAACCCCTCCTCGCCGCCCTCCTCCTCCTCGCCCTCCCCGCCGCGGCGCAGGACGTCTCCGAGGGCTTCGACATGATGCGCACGGAGGCCGAGGACTTCGCCGAGGTGCGGCCCGACACACCCGTGAGCTTCCCGGAGGACCACAAGGCGCATCCGGATTTCCGCATCGAGTGGTGGTACATCACCTCGAACCTGCGCGACGCGGCCGGCACCCCCCTCGGCCTTCAGTGGACGCTCTTCCGCTTCGCCCTCCGGCCCGGGGGCACGCCGGAGAACTCGGGGCCGGGGGCCGGCTGGGCCGCCCCGCAGATCTGGATGGGCCACGCGGCCGTCACCACCGCCGAGAGCCACCACCACGCCGAGCGCTTCGCCCGGGGCGGCATCGGCCAGGCGGGCGTGACGGTGGATCCCTTCCGCGCCTGGATCGACGATTGGGGCTTTGTCCACACCGGCGCCGGCGGAGCGGGCGCGTTCTCGCCGTTGCGTATGACCGCGCGGGGGGAGGACTTCGCCTATGACGTGACGCTGACCGCCGAGGGGCCGATGGTTCTCCAGGGCCAGGACGGGTACTCGGTGAAATCCGAGCTCGGCCAGGCCAGCCATTATGGGAGCCAGCCCTTCTTCACCGTCTCCGGCGAGGTGGAGATCGAGGGCGAGGCCCGCGCCGTGACGGGCCGCGCCTGGATGGACCGCGAGTGGTCCTCCCAGCCCCTTGCCGAGAGACAGACCGGGTGGGACTGGCTGTCGCTCCATCTCGACGAGGGCCCGAGCCCGGGCACCAAGCTCATGGTCTACCGCCTCCGCCACGAGGACGGGGACGACTACGTCACCGGCAACTGGATCACGCCGGAGGGGCAGAGCACGCGGATCGCGCCCGGCGAGGTGACGATGACCGCCCTCGGCGAGGAGGAGGTGACCGCGGGCCGGGTGATGCCCGTGCGGTGGCGGGTGGAGATCCCGGGCCGCGACCTGCGCATCGAGACCGCCCCCCTCAACCCGAGGGCGTGGAACGCGCTCTCGACAGCCTATTGGGAGGGCCCCGTCACCTTCGAGGGCACCCATGGCGGCGAGGGCTATCTGGAGATGACCGCGGACTGAGCTCCGAGCCGGCCCCGCGCGCCCTCCCGCGGCCCGGTGGCGGGCCTGTGGCCCGAGAGGCGCGCGAGGCCCGTGGGCGGCATGCCGGAATAGATGGTCTCGACGCCGCCGGCCGGCACCACATAGGTCTCGTGCCAGATCCCGACATCGCCGCGGCTCGTCGCCATCGCCCGGTTGAATGCGGTCCAGGCGGGCCAATGGCTGCGCTCGCGGGCCCGGGCGAAGGCCTCGAGCTTCTCGAAGCTCTCCCAATACTGAACCATCACCAAGCCCCGCCACCGCAGCCCTGTGTGCCCCACACCGAGGAACCCGCTCTCGGGATCGGCCGACAGCTCGCGCAGCATCGGCCCCATGGCGCGCACCACCGGCAGCCAGGTCCACAGCTTCCAGAGCCGGTTCACCCGCACCCCGATGAGAAACACCGTGACCGGGCCCTCATGGGTGGCGGTCACACGCTCGGCGACAATGCGGGCCATCGCGGCTCTCCTCTCTCTGGGCGGGCTCTGGTCGCGCGCCCCTCGACCGGTTATATCGCGCCATATGGACTCATGCGCCGCGCCCGACGGCCTCGTCTTCGCCAAGATGCACGGGGCGGGCAACGATTTCGTGGTGATCGACGCACGGGGGCGGGCCGACCCGCTCACGCCCGAACTCGCGCGTGCGCTCGGCGACCGGCGCTTCGGCGTGGGCTGCGACCAGATCGCCGTCCTGCGCGACGCGCCGGGCGTGGATGTCGAGATCGCCTTCTGGAACGCCGACGGCTCCCGCGCCGCCGCCTGCGGGAACGCCACCCGGTGCGTGGCCGACCGGCTCTTGCGTGAGGGACGGGGCCCCGATCTCGCGATCCGGGTCGAGGGGCGGGGCGATCGCCTCACCGCCCGGCGCCGGGCCGACGGGCTGGTGGAGGTGGATATGGGCCCCGCCCGCTGGGGCTGGCGCGACGTGCCGCTTGCCCGCGAGGTCGACACGCTGGCCCTCCCCCTCCCCGGCACGCCGGTCGGCATCTCCATGGGAAACCCCCACGCGGTGCATTTTGTCGAGACCCTCGATGCGGTGGACCTCACCGCGCGGGGCCCTGAGATTGAGACCGACCCGCTGTTCCCCGAGCGCACCAATGTCCAGTTCGTCGAGGTGCTGGCGCCCGACCGGGTGCGCGCGCGCATCTGGGAGCGGGGGGTGGGCCGCACACTCGCGTCCGGGTCCTCGGCCTGCGCCATCGCGGTGGCGGGCTGGCGCCGGGGTCTCACAGGCCGCGCGCTCACGCTCGAGCTCGAGGGCGGAGTGCTGGAGGTGGCGCTCCGGGAGGACGGCCATGTCCTCCTCGCCGGGCCCGTGGCGCATGTGTTCGACGGCCGACTGACCGCCGAGACGCGCGCGGAGGCAGGCCCATGAGCGCGCCCCGCATCGCCACCTTCGGCTGCCGGCTCAACGCCTACGAATCCGAGGCGATGTCCGGCCTTGCCGCCCGGGCCGGGCTCGGCGACGCCGTCATCGTCAACACCTGCGCCGTCACGGCCGAGGCCGTTCGCCAGGCGCGCCAGCAGATCCGCAAGCTCGCCCGCGAACACCCGGGCGCGCCGATCATCGTCACCGGCTGCGCCGCGCAGACCGAGCCAGAGACCTTCGCCGAGATGCCGGAGGTCGCCCGGGTCGTCGGCAATCTCGAGAAGATGCGCCCCGAGACATGGACGGGCCTCGCGGCAAACGACGGCGCGGGGGTGCAGGTCGACGACATCATGGCCGCGCGCGAGACCGCCGGG
>CAYXPI010000051.1:0-21444 GCA_964467005.1 uncultured Limibaculum sp.
GCGGATGTGATGCTGGCGGGCGGGGCGGAGAGCCCGGTCTGCGAGATCTCGGTGGCCGGCTTCTGCGCGTGCAAGGCCCTCTCCACCGGCTTCAACGCCACGCCCGAGCGCGCCTCGCGCCCGTATGACAAAGCCCGCGCCGGTTTCGTGATGGGCGAAGGCGCGGGGATCCTGGTGCTCGAGGCGCGCGAGCACGCCGAGGCGCGCGGCGCCAAGATCTACGCCGAGGTGTTGGGCTACGGCCTCTCGGGCGACGCCTACCACATCACCTCGCCGGCGCCCGACGGGGATGGCGGCTACCGCTCGATGGCGGCGGCGCTCCGCTCGGCGGGGCTCGAGCCCTCGGCGGTCGACTATGTGAACGCCCACGGCACCTCCACGCCCCTCGGCGATGAGATCGAGCTCGGCGCCGTCGCCCGCCTCCTCGGCAACCACGCGGCGGAGGTGACCATGAGCGCGACCAAATCCGCCACGGGCCATCTCCTCGGGGCTGCGGGCGCCGTGGAGGCGATCTTCTCCATCCTCGCCATCCGCGACCAGGTGGCGCCGCCCACCCTCAATCTCGACGACCCCTCGGTGGAGACGCCCATCGACCTCGCCCCCCATGTGAAGCGGGAGCGCGAGATCAAGGTCGCGCTCTCCAACAGCTTCGGCTTCGGCGGCACCAATGCGAGCGTGATCTTCGGCGCCGTCTGATCGGGAGGGATGGCCCATGCGCCACATCGCCGCCAACGTGCTGACCCTCCTCATCGTGGCGCTGGCGGCCCTCGCGCTGGCCGTGGAGCGCGGGCAGACCGAGTTCGCCGCCCCCGGGCCCACGGCCGAGGCGCAGGTGGTCACCATCGCGCGCGGCGCCACCCTCGACGAGGCGGCGGAGGCGCTGGACCGGGCCGGGCTCTTCCCGGAGCGGACGGTCTGGGGGATGATCCCGGGCGCGGGGCTCTTCCGCATCGGCGCGCGCGCCCGCGGCCAGGCCCAGGCGCTCAAGGCCGGCGACTACCGGGTGCCCGCGGGGTCCAGCATGGAGGAGATCCTGGCCCTCATCGTCTCGGGCCGGGCGATCCAGATCCCCGTGACCGTGCCCGAGGGCCTCACCTCCTGGGAGGTGGTGGAGCTCCTCAAGACCGTCGACACCCTCTCGGGCGCGATCGCCCAGGTCCCGCCCGAGGGCTCCCTTGCGCCGGACACCTACTTCGTCGACCGCGGGACCCAGCGCACCGCGCTGCTCGCCCGCATGGCCGCGGCGCAGACCGAGATTCTCGACACCGCCTGGGCCGCCCGCGCGCCGGACCTGCCGCTCGCGAGCCCGGAGGAGGCGCTCATCCTCGCCTCGATCATCGAGAAGGAGACGGGCCTCGCCGGGGAGCGGGGCACGGTGGCCAGCGTCTTCGTCAACCGCCTCCGCCGGGGGATGCGCCTCGAGACCGACCCCACGGTGATCTACGGCATCACCCAGGGCCAGGGCCCCCTCGGCCGCGGCCTCCGCCGCTCCGAGCTCGTGCGCGAGACGCCCTACAACACCTACCGGATCGACGGGCTGCCGCCCACGCCCATCGCCAATCCCGGCCGCGCCTCGATCGAGGCCGCGCTCAACCCGCCGGACACGCCCTACATCTTCTTCGTGGCGGACGGCACCGGGGGCCACGCCTTTGCCGAGACCCTGGCCGAGCACAACGCGAATGTGCGCCGCTGGCGCCGCATCGAGGCCGAGCGCCGCGCCGCCGACGGCCAGAACTGAGGCCGAATGGTTAACCAGTGGTTAACGCAAGTCATTGATTTTTCTCTGATTTTTACGATAAATGCGTTGACTTTGCGCGCGCTGGGGCGTACACCTTAATGCATGATCCGAGAGGTGGCAGAGGACGCCACCCCGGGTCGGACACCGCACCACCTTCCGCATCGGGCGGAGAGGCGCGCCGGGGGGCGCGTCTTTTTTGGTGCCAATCCGAAAGGGCAAGCTCGTGAGAACGACGATCAACGCACAAGTTGGTCGGCGGGGTGATGCCTGTGACCGCCGTCTCGAGGACACGCTCGAGAGCGCACAGAAGCTCTTCGCCGACGTCGCCGCGTTTTTGGAACTGGAGATCGACCGGCTGTTCGATCTCGACATCGAGGACCATGACGAGGCGCGCATCAAGACCGTGAAGCATCTCATCCAGCTCAACCAACAGGCGCTCCTGAAGGTGATCGAGATCGAGATGAAGATCGGACTGACCCAGGAGGGCCGCGCGGCCCAGATGCTCGACCTGGAGGACGCCCGTGCCGAAATCGACCGGCGCCTGGCTCGCCTCGCAGCCTGAGGCGGTGCGCCGCGCCTTCCTCGACGGCTTGTCGGAGAACGCGCTGGCGAGCCTGCCCTGGCTCTTCGAGCACTGGGCCCATGCGGGGCACCAGCGCCCGCCGGAGGGCCCCTGGCGGAGCTGGGTGATCCTCGGCGGACGCGGCGCCGGCAAAACCCGGGCTGGGGCGGAATGGGTCCGCGCCCGGGTGGAGGGGGCGACCCCCTCCGCCCCCGGGCTCTGCCGCCGGGTCGCCCTCATCGGCGAGACGCTCGACCAGGCCCGGGCCGTGATGGTGGAGGGGGAGAGCGGGATCCTGGCCTGCTCGCCCCCCGACCGGCGGCCCGAGTTCAAGGCGTCCCTCAACCGGCTGGTCTGGCCGAACGGGGCGGAGGCGGCGCTCGCCTCCGCCGTCAATTTCGAGGCCCTGCGCGGCCCACAATTCGACGCGGCCTGGGCCGACGAGCTCGCGAAATGGCGCCATGCAGAGGAGGCCTGGACGATGCTGCAGTTCTGCCTCCGCCTGCCAGACGCCACCGGCGCCGCCCCGCGCCAGCTCGTCACCACCACGCCGCGGGACGTGCCGGTGCTCCGCCGCATCCTGGCCGAGCCCGACACCGTGACGACCCACGCGCCCACCGCCGCCAACGCCGCTTTCCTGGCCCCGGGCTTCGCCCGCCGGCTGGAGGCGGCCTATGGCGGCACGCATCTCGGGCGCCAGGAGATCGAGGGCTGCCTCCTCGCCGACCGCGAGGGCGCGCTCTGGACCCGAGACATCCTCGAGGCCGGGCGGGTGCACGCAGCGCCGCCCCTCGAGCGCATCGTCGTGGCCGTCGACCCGCCGGTCACGTCCCACGCCAAATCCGACGCCTGCGGCATCGTCGTCGCCGGCCACACCCGCCAAGGAGGCCCCCATGCGGAATTTTACGTCCTGGCTGATCGCTCTTGTCAGGGAGAAAGCCCTGGAGATTGGGCGCGCCGTGCTGTCGCGGCTTTCGACGATTTTGGCGCGGATCGGATCGTCGCCGAAGTGAACCAGGGGGGCGACCTCGTGGAGGCCATCCTCCGCCAGGTGGCGCCCCATGTGAGCTACCGGGCCGTCCGCGCCTCCCGGGGAAAGATCGCCCGGGCCGAGCCGGCCGCCGCGCTCTACGAACAGGGCCGCGTCCACCATGTGGGCGCCTTCCCCGAGCTCGAGGACGAGATGTGCGCCTTCACCGGTGCCTCCGGGGCCCGCAGCCCGGACCGGATGGACGCCCTCGTCTGGGCCCTCGCCGCCCTCATGGAGGGGCCCCGCGCCCCCCGCAGCCGCGTGCTCTGACCGCCGCCAACCAGGGAACACCGCCATGCCACTCACGCTCTTCCGGGGCGCGGGCGACCGTGCGCGCGAGGCCAAGGCCTCCGCCGCGGGCCCGGCCCTCGCCGTCCACGGGCTCGGCCGCCCGGTCTGGAGCCCGCGCGACACCGTCTCCCTCATCCGCACGGGCTATGAGGGCAACGTGATCGGCTTCCGCGCCGCACGCATGGTGGCCGAGGCCGCGGCGGCCATCCCGCTCCACCTCTCGGAGGGCGGGCAGCGGATGAGCGAGCACCCGATGATCCGCCTCCTCGCCCAGCCCAATCCGGGCCAGGACGGGCGCGGCTTTCTCGAATGCGTCTACGGCCACATCCAGCTCGCGGGCAACGCCTATCTCGAGGCCGCGGGGGCCGACACGCTGGGCTGGCCGGCGGAGCTCCACGCGCTTCGGCCCGATCGGATGCGGGTGATCCCCGGGCCGGACGGCTGGCCGCAGGGCTTCGAGTACCGGGTGGGCAACGCCGCCGAGCGCTGGGCCGTGACGCCGGACTGCCGGCCGATCCTGCATGTGAAGGCGTTCCACCCGCTCGACGACCATTACGGGCTCTCGCCGCTCGCCGCCGCGGCGGCCGCCATCGACGTGCACAACGCCGCCCAGCGCTGGTCGAAGGCCCTTCTCGACAACGCGGCCCGGCCCTCGGGCGCCATCGTCTTCGGCGCGAAGGACGGGCAATCCATGTCCGAGGAGCAATACCGGCGCCTGCGCGACGAGATCGAGGACAACCACCAGGGCGCCAAGAACGCGGGCCGGCCCATGCTCCTCGAGGGCGGGCTCGACTGGCGGCCCATGGGCTACTCGCCCGCGGATATGGAGTTTCTCAAGACCAAGGACGCCGCGGCCCGGGAGATCGCCATGGCCTTCGGCGTGCCGCCCATGCTCCTCGGCCTGCCGGGCGACAACACCTATGCCAACTACCAGGAGGCCAACCGCGCCTTCTACCGCCAGACCGTGCTGCCGCTCGTCGCCAAGGTGGCGGGGGCCATGGCGGTCTGGCTCGGCGAGGCGGCGGGGCGGAGCCTCAGTCTTGAGCCCGATCTCGACGCCGTCCCGGCCCTCGGGCCGGAGCGCGAGGCCCGCTGGAAGCGGGTGACCGACGCCGACTTCCTCGATGCGGACGAGAAGCGCGCGCTCCTCGGCCTCGCCCCCCGGCCCGCCTGAGCCCCCGTCCGCCTCAGCCTCGGAGACACCCCATGCTGCACACCCCAACGGCCCGCGCGACGAGCGGGCTCGAGACGAAATTCGCGCCGCTCGACGCCCTCGAGACCGATCTCGAAAAGGGACGGATCGCGGGCTATGCGAGCCTCTTCGGCGAGGCGGACCAGGCGGGCGACGTGGTCGCACCCGGCGCCTTCAAGGCCTCCCTCGCCGCCACCGCCGCCGCGGGCCGGCGCGTGAAATTCCTCTGGCAGCACGAGCCGCAGACCCCCATCGGCGTCTGGTCCTCGGTGGAGGAGGACGCCCGCGGCCTCAAGGTCGAGGGCCTCATCCTGCCCGAGGTCACCCGCGGGGCCGACGCCATCGCCCTCCTCAAGGCCGGCGCGATCGACGGCCTCTCGATCGGCTACCGCACGATCCGCGCGAGCCCGAGCCCCGAGACCGGCGGCCGGCTCCTCCACGAGATCGACCTTTGGGAGGTGTCGCTCGTCACCTTCCCGCTCCTGCCCACCGCCCGCGCGAGCCTCGACTGCCCGGACATTTCCGGCGCCGACGAGTTCGAGCGGGCCCTCGCCGCGGCCTTCGCCTTCGCCTGAGGGCGGCCGCTTGTCCCCCAGCCCCAGCAACCTCAGCCTCAGGACCCACAGATGAGCGACCAGACCAATCTCGACGCGAAATCCGCCGCGGCCCAGTTCCTCAAATCCTTCAGCGAGTTCAAGGACGACGTCTCGCGCCGCATGGGCGAGATGGGCACGCGCCTCGAGCGGCTCGACCGCAAGGAGGCCCGCCTGAAGCGCCCGGCCCTGGCCGGCGCCCAGGCCGAGCAGCCGCCCCACGCCAAGGCCTTCGCCGCCTATGTGCGCCAGGGCGACGACGACGCGCTCAAAGCCCTCGGCCTCGAGGGCAAGCACTACAACACGGCGATGAACGCCGAGGGCGGCTATCTCGTCGACCCGCAGACCTCGGACATGGTCAACACCGTGCTGACCTCCGGCGCCTCGATCCGCGCCCTCGCCAATGTGGTGCAGGTGGAGGCCACCGCCTATGACGTGCTGGTGGATCACGGCCAGCTCGGCTTCGACTGGGTGGCCGAGGGCGCGACCAATCTCGAGGACGACCCGGCCACCGTCACCCGGATCTCGATCCCGCTCCACGAGCTCTCGGCCGCGCCGATGGCCTCGCAGCGGATCCTCGACGACACCGCCTTCGACATGGAGGCCTGGCTCGCCGAGCGCATCGCCGACCGGTTCCTGCGCGCGGAATCGGACGCCTTCGTGAACGGCTCGGGCACCAACCAGCCGAGCGGCTTCCTCACCAAGCCCATGGTGGCCGACGCCTCCTGGGCGTGGGGCAGCCTCGGCTATGTGGTGACCGGGACCTCGGGCGATTTCGACGCCAACATGCCGGGCGATGCGGTGGTGGACCTCGTCTACGCCCTCGGCGCCGAGTACCGGGCCAACGCCGCCTTCGTGATGAACTCGAAGACGGCCGGGGAACTGCGCAAGATCAAGGACGGCCATGGCCGCTTCCTCTGGGTCGAGGGGCTGGGCGGCGAGCAGCCGGCGCGGCTTCTGGGCTATCCGGTGCAGATCGTCGAGGCGATGCCGGAGATCGCGCCCGACAGCGCCTCGATCGCCTTCGGGGATTTCGGCCACGGCTACACGATCGCCGAGCGGCCGGACATCCGGATCCTGCGCGACCCGTTCTCCAACCGGCCGAACGTCACGTTCTTCGCCACCAAGCGCGTCGGCGGCGACGTGACCGACTTCGCGGCGATCAAGCTCCTGCGCTTCGGCACCGCCTGACGGCGCGGGCGGGGCGTCTCCGGGGGCCCCGCCCACCCGGGCCGACGGGAGCGCCGGTGGCGGGCCGCGCGCCCCCCATCGGCCCCCGGGACGCCCCGCGTGACCCACCGACCGAGCTTGAGGAGGACCCGATGTTCGAGCTCACAGAGACCGCGCCGCCGCCCGAGCTGCCGGTGGCGCGGGCCGCCCTCGAGGCGCAGCTGCGGCTGGGCGAGGGCTTTGCCGATCCGACGGGCGAGGGCGCGCTCCTCGATCGGGTGATCGCCGCGGCCACCGCCGCCCTCGAGGCCCGTCTGGGGGCGGCCTTCGTCGCCCGGGGCTTTCGTCTGCGCACCGACGCGTGGGGGCCAGGCGGGCGCCTCGTCTTGCCCGTGGGCCCGGTGGCGGAGATCGCCGCGGCCAGGCTGGGCGGCGACGCGCTGGAGGGGCTGACCGTGGCGCCCGGCACCTCGCGGCAGATCGTGAGCCGGGGCGGCGCGCCCTTGCCCTGCCTCGGCGCGGGCCGGGTGGCGGAGCTCGACTTCACCGCGGGCTACGGCACGGCGGCGGAGGTGCCGGCGGCTCTGCGCGAGGCGGTGCTCCTCCTCGCCGCGCATCTCTACGACGACCGGACGGGTGTGCGCGCCGAGCCCATGCTGATCGATCGATTGATCGGGCCCTACCGCCCGATCCGGCTCTGAGGGGGGCGCGCATGATCCCCCATCGCCGCGCCCGCCTCGTGCTCGAGAGCCCGGTCACCACCCCCGACGGGGGCGGCGGCCACAGCCTCTCCTGGACCCCAGTGGGCTATCTCTGGGGCGCGATCGAGCCCCGCTCGGGCCGCGAAACCGCCCCCGCCGACGCCCGGGCGAGCCGCGTCAGCCACCGCATCCGCCTGGCCCGGGAGCCCGGCGCCGCCCGTCGCCCGGGCGCCCACCAGCGGCTCCGCCTCGGCGAGCGGGTCTTCGCCATCCACGCGGTCGCCGAGACGGAGGACGGCGCGGGCTACACGCTCTGGGTCGAGGAGGGCCCGTTCTCATGACCTATGCCTGCGCCTGGGCGCTGCAACAGGCCCTCCACGCCCGCCTCTCGACCGATCCGGAGGTGGGCGCGCGGCTCGGCGGCCGGATCTACGACGCCGCCCCGCCCGAGGGCGCCCCGCGCGACGCCCTCTACCTCACGATCGGCGACGATCGGGCCGAGGACCGCTCCTCCGGCACCACCCGCGGGGCGGAGCACCAGGTGACCCTCGCCGTCACCGCCCCGCGCGCGGGCTTCGCCGAGGCCAAGGCCGCCGCCGCCGCCGTGTGCGACGCGCTCCTCGGCGCCGAGATCCCTCTCAGCCGCGGCGCCCTCGTGGTCCTCGCCTTCGACCGGGCGGAGACCAAGCGCCTCGAAGACGACGCCCTCCGGCGCGTGCTCCTCACCTTCCGGGCGCGCGTCGACGACACCGCCTGACCCACTGACCGATCCATCGGGAGAGAGATATGACCGCCCAGAAAGGCCAGGACCTCCTCATCAAGCTCGACGAGACGGGGGCCGGCCCCTTCGTCACCGTCGCCGGGCTGCGCGCCACCCGCCTCGCGCTCAACGCCGCGAGCGTCGACGTCACCACCGCCGACGCGCCGGGCCGCTGGCGCGCGCTGCTGGCGGGGGCCGGCGTCCGCTCGGCCAGCGTCTCGGGCCAGGGCGTCTTCACCGACGCGGACGCCGACGCCGCGCTCCGCCGGATCTTCTTCGCCGGCGATCACCCGGATTTCGAGATCACGATCCCGGATTTCGGCACGGTGA
The DNA here is from genome assembly GCA_964467005.1 of uncultured Limibaculum sp. GTDB lineage: Bacteria > Pseudomonadota > Alphaproteobacteria > Rhodobacterales > Rhodobacteraceae > Thermohalobaculum. The sequence continues at coordinate 8,368 of CAYXPI010000051.1, forward strand.
CCGGGCCCTTCCAGATCACGGCGATCGACTATGCGGGCGAGCATGACGGCGAGGCGACCTACGAGCTCAGCCTCGCCTCCTCCGGCGAACTGACCTTCCAGGAGATCGTGGCGTGACGCCGAACCGCCCCCGCGGCGAGGTCGCGCTCACCATCGACGGGGTGCCGCGGCGCCTCCGCCTCACGCTCGGCGCCTTGGCCGAGCTCGAGGGGGCCTTGGGCGCGGGCAGCCTCATCGCCCTTGCGGAGCGCTTCGAGGAGGGCACGGTCTCGGCCGGCGATCTCCTCCATCTTCTGGCCGCGGGGCTTCGGGGGGCGGGCGAGCCCGTCTCCCACGAGGCGCTGGCGGAGGCGGAGATCGCGGGCGGGGCCGTCGGCGCGCTTAAGGCCGGGCTCGCGCTCCTCAAGGCCGCCTTCGAGCCCGTCCCGTGACCGACCGGGCGGTGGATTGGCCCGGGCTCATGCGCGCGGGCCTCGGCGCCCTGCGTCTGCCGCCGGAGGTGTTCTGGGCCATGACGCCCGTCGAATTCCTGCGCGCGCTCGAGGGGGCCGGGTTGCTGACCGCGCCCACGGGCGCCCTCACCCGGGCCGATCTCGCGGCGCTGATGGCCGCCTATCCTGACCGACCGATTGAGAGAGGGGAGACCCCCGATGGACCCGACTGACCCGATCCCCGGCCTCGGCTCGGCGCGCGAGACCCGCGGCGTCGCGCGGGCGCTGGCCGAGATGCGCGGCCTCACCCAGGGCTTTGCCGAGGAGCTCGGCGCCGCCGCCACCGCCATGCGCGGCATGGATGCCGAGGCCAAAACACTGGCGCGCTCGCTCGGCGGCTCGCTCCGCTCGGCGCTCGACAAGGCGATTTTCGGCGGCGCCAAACTGGGCGACGTGCTGAAGGGCCTGGCCGCGGATGTCCTCGGCAAGACCGTGGATTTCGCGCTCAAACCCGTGCAGGCGGCGCTCTCTGGCGGGCTCACCTCGGCGCTCGGCTCGCTCACCGGCGGGCTCGTCTCGGCGCTCGGCTTCGCCAGGGGCGGCGTCGTCTCGGGCGGGGTGGCCGCACCCGTGCAGGCCTTCGCCCGCGGCGGGGTCGTCTCGGGCCCCACGGTCTTTCCCATGGCGCGGGGGATCGGGCTCATGGGCGAGGCGGGGCCGGAGGCGATCCTGCCGCTCCGCCGGGGGGCGGACGGGCGCCTCGGCGTGAGCGCCGAGGGCCGCAGCGCCTCCGCTCCCACGGTCCACATCACCATCCAAACGCCCGACATCGCGGGCTTCCGCCGGTCCCGCGGCCAGGTGGCGGCGGAGCTCGCCCGCGCCGTCGGCCGCGGCTCGGCCCGGCTTTGAGAGGAGGCAGCCCATGGCATTCCACGAGGTGCGCTTCGCGCCGCGGCTCTCCTTCCGGGCGAGCGCGGGGCTCGAGCGGCGGACCGAAATCGTGACGCTCGCCAACGGCTTCGAGGCGCGCAACACCCCTTGGGAGCAGGCGCGCCGGCGCTACGACGCGGGCGTCGGCCTCCGCGGGCTCGACGACCTGTCGGAGGTCGTGCGCTTCTACGAGGCGCGGCGGGGCCCGCTCCACGGGTTCCGGTGGAAGGACTGGCTCGACCACCGCTCCGGCGCCCCCTCCGCCGCCCCCACACCGACCGATCAGTTGATCGGCATCGGCGACGGGGCCACGGCCAGCTTCCAGCTGGTCAAGGACTATGGCGGCACGCCCGCCCTCTCCCGCCCCATCGCGAAGCCCGTGGAGGGCAGCGTGCGCGTGGCCGTCGACGGCGTCGAGACCCCCGCCACGACCGACCACGCCACCGGCCGCGTCACCCTGGCCAGCCCCCCCGCGCCCGGCGCCGAGGTGACCGCGGGCTTCGAGTTCGACACCCCCGTCCGCTTCGCCTCGGACACGCTGGAGGTGAACCTCGCGGCCTTCGAGGCGGGCGAGATCCCCTCCATCCCCATCCTCGAGGTGCGGATCTGATGCGCGCCCTGCCCCCCTCCCTCGCCACCGCGCTCGCCTCGGGCGCGACCACGCTGGCCCGCGCCTGGGCCGTGACCCGCACCGACGGCGTGACGCTGGGCTTCACCGACCACGACCGGCCGCTGGCCTTCGAGGGCATCGCCTTCGAGGCCGCCTCCGGCCTCACCGCCTCGGCGCTCGAGCAGGCCCAAGGTCTCGCCGCCGACAGCCACACGGTGGAGGGCGCGCTCGCCTCCGCCGCGATCACGGATGCCGATCTCGAGCGGGGCCTCTACGACGGGGCGGAGATCCGCCACTGGCTGGTGGACTGGACGGATGTGGCCGCGCGGATCCTCATCTCCCGCGGCACCATCGGCGAGGTGCGCCGCGGCGCCGCCGCCTTCGAGGCCGAGGTGATGGGCCTCGCCGAGCGGCTCAACCAGCCCCGCGGCCGCGCCTATCTCGCCCAATGCGACGCGCGGCTGGGCGACCCCCGCTGCGGGGTGGACCTTGCGGCCGTGGAGGCCACCGCCACCGTCACCGCCGCGGCCGAGGCCACGCTCACGGTCGCCGGCCTCGAGGGGCATCCGAGCCGCTGGTTCGACCTCGGCCGCGCGCGCTGGACGGCCGGCGCCAATGCGGGGGCGGAGGCGCGCATCCAGGCCCACCGCGCGCCGGGGCGCCTCACCCTCTGGCGCCCGCCCGCCGCACCGGCTGAGCCCGGCGACACCCTCACCCTCGTCGCAGGCTGCGACAAATCCGCCGCCACCTGCCGCGCGAAGTTCGACAACCTCCTGAATTTCCGCGGCTTTCCCTTCATGCCCGGCGACGACTGGGCGACCACCTATCCCAACAGCGGAGGGCCCCATGACGGCGGTTCGCTCTTCCGAAGCTGACGCGGCCACCCGCCGCGCGATCGTGGCCGAGGCCCGGCGCTGGATCGGCACGCCCTATTGCCACCAGGCGAGCGCCCTCGGCGCCGGGGCCGATTGCCTGGGCCTGCTCCGGGGGGTCTGGCGCGCGCTCTACGGCGCCGAGCCCGAGGCCCCGCCGCCCTACACGCCCCATTGGGCGGAAGCGGGGGCGGAGGACCTCTTGGCCGCCGCCGGGCGCCATCTTCTGCCCATCGAGACGCCGCTCGCGGGCGCGGGCGATGTCCTCGTCTTCCGGATGCGCGCGGGGGGGCCGGCCAAGCATGTGGCCATCCTCGCCTCCCCCTGGCTCGAGCCGGGGCGGATCGTCCACGCCTATTCGGGCGCGCGGGTGACGGAGACGCATCTCACACCCGCCTATCTCGCACGCATCGCCGGGGCCTTCCGCTTCCCGGCCCGGGCGGAGGCGCGCTGATGGCCACCCTTCTCCTCTCGGCGGCCGGACAGGCCGTGGGCGCCGGCATCGGCGGCTCGATCCTCGGCGTCTCGGCGGCCACCATCGGCCAGGTCGCGGGCGCGGTGGCCGGCGCGGCGATCGACCAACGGATCCTCGGCCAGGGCGCGAAGGCGGTGGAGACGGGGCGCGCGCGCTCCCTCCGCCTCCAGACCTCCACCCCCGGCGCGCCGATGCCCGAGGTGTGGGGCCGGATGCGCGTGGCGGGCCAGATCGTCTGGTCCTCCCGCTTTCTCGAGACCTCGCGCACCACCACCCAAGGCTCCAAGGCCACCGGCGGCGGCGGCACCACGGTGCGCGAGTTCGCCTATTCCATCTCGCTGGCCATCGGCCTCTGCGCCGGGCCGATCGAGCGCATCGGCCGCATCTGGGCCGACGGCAAGCGCCTGGACGCGACCGATCTGCAAATGCGCCTCCACCGGGGCGACGACGAGCAGCTCCCCGACCCCAAGATCGAGGCGGTGGAGGGCGCGGGCACCGTCCCGGCCTTCCGCGGCCTCGCCTATCTGGTGATCGAGGACCTGCCGCTCGGTCCGTTCGGCAACCGCATCCCCCAGCTCACCGTGGAGGTCTTCCGCTCCGTCGCCCCCGCCCCGGGCCCCGAGGCCGGGACGCCGCTGCCCGCGCTCATCCAGGCGGTCGCGCTCTCCCCCGGCACCGGCGAGTTCGCGCTGGAGACCGAGGAGGCGGCCTATCTCTACGCCGGCGGGGTGCGCGCGCTCGCCAATGTGAACACGCCCGAGGCCAAGCCCGACATCCTGGTGGCGCTCGACCAGCTCGCGGCGGAGATCCCGGCCTGCGGGCAGGTGTCGCTCGTGGTGTCCTGGTTCGGCGACGATCTCCGCTGCGGGCGCTGCCGGGTGGAGCCGAAGGCCGAGGCCTCGGACCGGGGGGCGACCCCCGCGCCCTGGTCGGTGGCCGGCCTCACCCCCGCCACGGCGCGGCTCGTCTCCCGCGACGCGGAGGACCGGCCGGTGTTTGGCGGCACGCCGACCGATCGGTCGGTCGTCAACGCGATCCGGGAGATGACCGCCCGCGGCCTCGGCGTCATGCTCTACCCCTTCCTCCTGATGGACATCCCGGAGGGCAACGGGCTCGCCGACCCCTATGGCCGGGCCGAGCAGCCGCCCTTCCCCTGGCGGGGGCGCATCACGCTCGACGCCGCCCCGGGCCAGCCCGGCAGCGCCGACCAGACCGCCGCGGCCGAGGCGGAGGTGCGCGCCTTTTTCGGCACCGCCCGGGCGGCGGATTTCACGGTGGCGGACGGCACGGTGACCTACACCGGGCCCGAGGAGTGGAGCTGGCGGCGCTTCGCCCTCCATATGGCGGCCCTCGGCGCGGCGGCCGGCGGGGTGGAGGCCATCTGCATCGGCACCGAGCTCCGCGGCCTCACCACGCTCCGCTCGGGCAAGACGACCTACCCCGCGGTGGCCGAGTTCGTCGCGCTCGCGGCCGAGGTGCGCGCGCTGTTGCCGGACGCCCAGATCTCCTACGCCGCGGACTGGTCGGAGTATTTCGGCCACCAGCCGAACGACGGCACGGGCGACCGGATCTTCCACCTCGACCCCCTCTGGGCCGACCCCAACATCGACTTCATCGGGATCGACGACTATCTGCCGCTCAGCGACTGGCGCCACGAGGCCGGGCATCTCGACCGATCGGTCAGCCCCGCCATCCACTCGCTGCCCTATCTCCGCTCCCAGGTCGAAGGCGGCGAGCATTACGACTACTACTACGCCTCCGCGGCCGACCGCGACGCCCAGATCCGCACCCCCATCCACGACACGGCCCATGGCGAGCACTGGGTGTTCCGGCCGAAGGACCTCCGCGCCTGGTGGGAGAACGCGCATCACGACCGGGTGGACGGTGTCCGCCAGCCCACGCCCACCGCCTGGGTCCCGGGCTCCAAGCCGATCTGGCTGACCGAGACCGGCTGCCCCGCCGTCGATCTCGGCGCCAACATGCCCAACCTCTTCTACGACCCCAAATCGGTGGAGAGCGGGCTGCCGCCGGGCTCGGTCGGCGCGCGCGACGACGAGATGCAGCGCCGCTATCTCCAGGCCAAGCTCGGCTACTGGGCCGACACGGCGCCGGGCATGATCCCGCCCGAGCGCGTCTATGTCTGGACCTGGGACACCCGCCCCTTCCCGGACTTTCCGGCGCGCGAGACCGCCTGGGCCGACGGGCCCTCGCACCAGGTGGGGCACTGGATCACCGGCCGCGTCGGCAACGGGGCGCTGGCGGATGTGGTGCGCGAGATCTGCGCGGGCTCGGGGCTGGCGGAGGTGGATGTGAGCCGCGTCTACGGCGCGGTGTCGGGCTACATGGTGGAGGAGACGGGCAGCGCGCGCGCGGCGCTCCAGCCGCTCCTCCTGACCTATGGGTTGGATGCGCATGAGAGCGGCGGCGCGATCGTCTTCACCCTGCGCGGCCAAGCGGAGGCGGTGGCGCTGGATCCGGGCGCGCTGGTGGCGGGCGAGGACGTCTTCGGCGCCGCCACCCGCAGCCGCGAGAGCGCGGGCACGACCCCCGACACCGTGCGCCTCTCTTACGTGGAGGCCGAGAGCGACTACCGCGTGGGCGCGGCCGAGGCGCGGACGCCCGACGGCGCGGAGGAGCGCGTCTCCGCCCAGTCCTTCGACCTCGCCCTGCCCTCCTCCCGGGCCCGGGCGGTCTGCGAGCGGTGGCTGGCCGAGGCGGTCGCGGCGCAGGACCGGGTGGCCTTCGCGCTGCCGCCCGCCGATCTGGCGCTCGAGCCCGGGGACGTGGTGGCGCTGCCGGGCCCGCACCGGGCCGAGACCTACCGGATCGAGCGCGTGGCCGAGGGCGCCGAGCGCGCGGTGGAGGCGGTGCGGATCGAGGCCGGCGCCTATCTCCCGGTCGCTCTGCCCGAGCGGCGGATCGAGACCGCGCTCACCCCGCCGCCGGGTCCCATCGAGGCGGTGGTGCTGGATCTCCCCCTCGCCGAGGGCGGGGGCGAGGACCACGCGCCGCACATCGCCGTCTCGGCCGATCCCTGGCCCGGCGGCGCGGCGATCTATCGGTCGGACGACGGGGAGGCCTGGGAACTCGCGGCCGAGACCCGGCTGCGGGCCTATATGGGCGCGCTGCTCGAGCCGCTGCCGGCGGCCTCCGCCACCCTCTGGCACCGGGCGGAGGTGGGTGTGCGCCTGCCCACCGGCAGCCTCTCGGCGCGGGCGCGGCTTGCGGTCCTCGGCGGGGCAAACGCGCTCGCCCTCGAGGCGGCTCCCGGCCAGTGGGAGATCCTGCAGGCGGCCGACGCGACCCTGACAGGCCCCAACGAGATCCGCCTCGGCCGGCTCTTGCGGGGCCGCCGCGGCACCGAGCATCTGGCGGCGGAGGCGATCCCCGCGGGCGCCCGGCTCGTGGTGCTCGACCAGGCCGTGATGCGCCTGCCGCTCGCCCTCGACGCCCGGGGCCTGCCGCTCCGCCTCCGCATCGGGCCCCTCGACCGCGCGGTCTCGGACCCGACCTATCGGGAGATCGAGGTGACCCCGGAGGGCGTCGGCCTCCGCCCCTTCGCGCCGGCGCATCTGCGCGCCCGCGCCTCGGGCGGCGATCTGGCCATCACCTGGGTGCGGCGCACGCGCCTCGGCGGCGACAGCTGGGAGGGCCCGGAGGTGCCGCTGGGCGAGGACGCCGAGCGCTACCGCCTGCGCATCTTCTCCGGGGCCACGCTCCTCCGCGAGGTGGAGACCGCCGCCCCGGCCCATCTCTACACCGCGGCCGAACGGGCCGCCGACGGCGCCGTGGGGCCCCTCACGCTCCGCGTCGCGCAGCTCTCCTCCATCACCGGCTCCGGCCACGAGACAGGGATCACGACCGATGGCTGACACCCCGCGCTTCCGCCTGACGCTCCTCGAGGCCGCCCAGGCCCAGAAGCACATGACCGTGAACGAGGCGCTCGCCCGGCTCGACGCGCTCGCCGGCTTCCGGGTCGAGGGGCTCGGCCGCGCCGCCCCGCCGCCCGTCGTCGACGGCGCGGTGTGGGGCGTGGGCCCCGGGGCCACCGGCGCCTGGGCCGGGGAGGACGGGCGCCTGGCCCTCGCCCTCGGCGGCGGCTGGGATTTCGCGGAGCCCTGGGAGGGCCTCCGGGTCTGGAACGCCGAAACCGGCGGCTGGTGGACCCGGCTCGGCGGCGGCTGGGTGGAGGGGGTTGCCGCCGCCTCCCCCGGCGGCGCGGCCACGCTCGCCCGGCTGCGCGAGATCGACCACACACTCACCCCTGGGGCCAGCGCGATCGTGGCGGGCGCGATCCCGGACAAGGCCGTGGTGATCGGCGTCACCGCCCGGGTGACGGGCGCGATCTCCGGCGCCGCGTCCTGGTCGCTCGGGGTCGCCGAGGCGCCGGACCGCTACGGCACGGGCTTCGGCGTCGGCCTCGGCGCGGTCGCGGAGGGGGTGACCGGCCAGCCCCAAGCCTATTACGGCGGCACCGATCTCGTGCTGACGGCGGCGGGCGGCGCGTTTGCCGGCGGCGCGGTGCGCCTTGCGGTGCACTACCTGTCGGTCTCGGCCCCGGCCTGAGGGGCGGGCAGCGCCGCGGCCTGATGCGTCGCCTCGGCGGCCGGCGCGTCGAAGGCGGCGAGCGCCGCCGGCGCCTCGGGGAAGGCGGCGCGGATGGCCTCGGCCGCCACGGCCACCCGGCTCACCACCGAGCCCGGGCGCCCCGCGGGCCCGTGCACCGCGCCGTCGACCAGGAAATAGACGGCGCCCGCATTCCCCGCGCGGAGCTCGGCGCGCGCCACCCGCTCCGGCAGATCGTAGCGCTCCCCTGGGGCGAGGATGCCCTCGAAGATCACCGCCCGGGTCTCGTCGCGAACGCGGATCCAGGCCTCGTCCGCCACCCGGATCGCGAGCCCCGTCGCCGCGGGCGCGGGCGCGGGCGGAGTCTCGGCGGCGGGAGGACCGGACACGGCCGGCGCATGGGCCCCGGCCTCGGGCGCGGCGGCGGCCTCCGGCGGCAGGCGGCGCGGATCGGCCGGCGGCGGGGCGAGGGCGAAGACGCCGGCCTCCTCGGGGTCGATGGCGGAGATCGGCCCGTCGCGGCGCTGGATCGGGGGCGCATCGTCCGGCGCGAACACCGCGGCCAGCACCCCGTCGGCGGCATAGGCCTCGGCGTCCGGGCGCAGGAGCCCGACATCCGCCTCCCCCGCCGCGAGGATCTGCGGCGGCTCGGCCCCCACCTCCGGCGCCTCGGGCAAGGGCGCAAAGCCCACCCGCTGCACGTTTTGCAAGAGCGCGTAGCCCCCGGCCCCGATCGCCACCACCAGCGCGACCAGCGCCGTGGCCGAGGCGAGCCAGCCCAGCGAGACCCGGGCGGCGAAGCGGCTCTGGCTCGGCACCCCGGCGAAGCGCGACTTCTCGAAGGGCGAGGCGCCGGAGAGGCGCTGGCCGGTGCGCGCGCCCCCGGCCCCCGCCGTCTCGCCCGGCGCAGCGAACCCGTGGGCCGGCGGCACGAAGCCCGACTCGGCGCAGAACCGCGCGTAGACCGCCTCCGGATCGAGCTTGAGATACCGCGCATAGGAGCGCACATAGCCCGCGACCACCGAGGCGTTCGGGAAGGCGCCGAGATCGGCGTTCTCGATGCCGAGGAGAAGGTCGGGCTTGATGTGGAGCTCGCGGGCGACCTCCTCGATCCGCTTGCCGAGCGACGCGCGCTCGCCCCGGATCTCGTCCCCCAGCGTGACCTCGTAGTCGTCGTATCCCCGAAGCCGCATTCGGGTCACCCCTGCTCTCGCATGTCCCGCCGTTCGTGTCGCGAGCGGTTGCTCCCCCGCGTTTACCGGGATTATCGCAAATGCGACAGGCGAGTGCAATCTTTGGAAAGGGGCTTGACCGCAAGAAATTGGGGCTCGGCCCGCGCAAACGCCAAAATAGAGGGTGCCGAGAGCGTCACCGGGGGCATCCGCCGCCCGGGGCGTGCCCCTCCCCTCCGCCGGCGGCGCCCGGCGCCGGCCCGCCGCATCCGCGCGGGGAAGAGATTCGCCCCGGCCCCGCGGCCTCGCTGGCGCGGGTTCAAGCATGGCGGCTGCCCGTCCGTAAACCCCCCTTGGCCCCGCGTCATGCCCCCGTCATCTCCCTGACAGACGCGCGACATGCCCGCGCCGCGCGGATCCGCGCCTTGTCCTGCCATTGCCCCTCGGCAATCGGAGGAGAGGAGAGACCCCCATGCCGCGCGCCATCGTGCTCACCACCGCCCCGGAGGCCCCGGACCGCGCCGCAAGCTGGCTCTGCGCCGCCCTCGCCGAGGAGGGCCTGGCGCCGGAGCGCGCGGGCCGCGTCGCCGCCCGGATCGCGGCCGCCTGGCGCGAGCTCGTCGCCTGCCTCTGCCCCACGGGCCGGGAGCGGCAGATGCTGCTCCTCTCCCTGGTGCCGGCGGAGGGGGGCCTCGCGCTCGAGCTCGTGGCCGAGCGCCAGGGCCGGCTCCGCGCCGACCTGGCCGAGCGGGCCCGCGGCCTCGGCCTCACCGCCCGGCGGGTCCGTACGGTGGAGGGCCTCGCCGGCCTCCGCCTCGCCCTCTAGGCCGCGCGCAAGGCGGCCCACAGCTTCTCCGCCGTGTAGGGCGGGGCGACCTCCGCGGCCCCCGCCGAGGCCAGCGCGTCGAGCACCGCAAGCGCCGTGGCCGGGATGCCGGCGACCGAGCCCGCCTCTCCGCAGCCCTTGACGCCCAGAGGGTTGGTCTCCGCCGGGATCTCCAGGAACGAGACGGCGAAGGGCGGCACATCCGCGGCGCGGGGGATCGCATAGTCCATAAAGCTCGCGGTGAGCGGCTGGCCGGTCTCGGGGTCCCAGCGCGCCTCCTCGCCGATCACCTGGCCGATCCCCTGCACCACCCCGCCATGCACCTGGCCGGCCACGAGCTCCGGATTGATGAGCCGGCCGAAATCGTCGACCACCGTGTAGCGCGTGAGCTCGAGCCGCCCGGTCTCGGGGTCGATCGCCACCTCCGCCACATGGCAGCCATTGGGGAAGGTGCTCTCGCGCCCCTCCACCGCGCCGTCGCCCGTGAGGCCGCCCGCCTCCGCGGCCAAGGCGGCGAGGCTCACCGTCCGGTCGGTGCCCGCCACGCGGTAGCCCGCCTCCTCGGCGGAGAACTCGATGTCCGCCTCCGCGGCTTCGAGCGCCTCGGCCGCGCGGCGCCGGCCCTCCTCCCGGATCGCCTCGGAGGCCAGCAGGATCACCCGCGACGCCATCTTGGCCGAGCGCGAGCCCCCGGTGCCGCCCCCGGCGGGCAGCGCGTCCGAGTCGCCCCCCATGAGCTCGATCCTCTCGAAGGGCAGGCCGAGCTCGGAATGCAGGATCTGCGCCCAGGCGGTGGCGTGGCCCTGGCCGTTGGACTGGGTGCCGATCCAGATCTTGGCGCCGCCCTCCGGCGTCACCTCGATGCGGGTCTGCTCCACCGGGCCGCCGCCCGTGCGCTCCATGTAATAGGCGATGCCGCGGCCGAGGAGCTTGCCCTGGCCCCGGGCCGCCGCGGCCCGCGCCTCGAAGCCCGCCCAATCCGCCTCCTTCAGCGCCGTGTCGAGCACCGCATGGGTGTCGAGGCTGTCGAAGACGAAGCCGCCCGGCGTGCGGTGGGGCAGCATGTCCGGCGTCACGAGATTGCGGCGGCGGATCTCCACCCGGTCGAGCCCGATTTGGCGGGCGGCCGCATCCATCAGCCGCTCGGTCGCGTGGATGGTCTCGGGCCGGCCGGCGCCGCGATAGGCGTCCTGGGGCGTGGTGTTGAGGAAGGCGCCCCGCACCCGGCAATGGATCTCGGGCACGTTGTACATGCCGCCGAGGAGCGGCGCGGAGAAAACCGTGTGGATCGCGACGGAGACGGACGAGTACTGCGCCCCGATGCCGGAGATCGTGTCCATCCGCATCGCCAGCACCCGGCCCTCGGCGTCGAAGGCCCCCTCCACGGTGCCGCGCATGTCGCGGCCTTGCGCGTCGGAGAGGAAGCTCTCCGAGCGGTCGCCGACCCAGGCGACGGGCCGGCCGATGTCCCGCGCCGCGAGCGCCGCCAGCGCGTATTCCGGGTGGGTCATCAGCTTCATGCCGAAGCCGCCGCCCACATCGCCCACCCGGATGCGGACGCGCTCCGCGCTCACCCCCAGCGCCTTGGCGAGGCGCCCGCGCATGCCGTGCGCGCCCTGGCAGCCGACCCAGCCGTCCCACCGCTCGGTCTCGGCGTCGTACTGGATGTTGATCGCCCGCGGCTCCATCGAGGCCACGACCACCCGCTGATTGAGGACGGGCGTGCGCACCACATGGGCGGCGCGGGCAAAGGCGGCCTCCACCGCCGCGGCCTCCCCATGCTCCCAGGTGAAGGCGAGGTTGCCGGGCGCCTCCGGGTGCAGCTCCGGCGCGCCGGGGGCGAGGGCCGCCTCCGGGTCGACCACCACGGGCCGCTCCTCGATCTCCACCTCGATGGCCTCCGCCGCGTCCTCGGCCGCCGCCCGGCTCTCGGCGACGACGAAGGCGATCGGCTGGCCCACGAAGCGCACCCGGTCCGCGGCCAGATGCGGCACCGTGACCGGCGCGGGCGCGGGCTGGAACGGGAACTCGTTGGCAAGGGGCGCGAGCCGGTCGCGGATCTCCGCATGGGTGTAGATCGCGAGCACGCCGGGCAGGCCGCGGGCCGCCGCGGCGTCCACCCTCAAAACCGCCCCATGCGCGACATCGCTGCGCCGCACTGCGGCGAAACTTTGACCCTTTAGCCACAAATCGCTCACAAATTGCCCCGCGCCCCGCACCAAACGGTCGTCTTCGACCCTAGAAACGGGCTGTCCGATCCCAAATTTCATGACTTTTTCCATTGCTTGTGCTAGCGCCAAGGAAGGGTGAGGTGAGATCCGGTCGCGTCAAGATTGATTCTGGGGCGGCCCACTTGCACGATGCGGGAAATTAAGACAAACTGCCAAGCAACGAGTGGGTGTGCGTTTTCTCGGCCTGAGTTCGACGGGAGCACGAATCAGGAGTCACATCGGTGTTCAAGGATGATCGGTTAATATCGATCTTGAGTGGCGTCATTCTGATGATTGCCATCGGCACCGTGGTGCAGCGCGGTGGGCCGATCCTCGAATTCGTTCAGGGAGAGGGCGGCGAGGCCGTGCTCGAACCCGACATCGCCGAGGCGGTCGCGGGCGAGCTCGGCCGCATCGACGTGCTGGCCAACGACCGGGGGCTCGGCCGCCGCGGGCGCGAGGGCCTGCGCATCGTCGAGCCGCCGAGCTGCGGGCGCGCCTTCATCCAGGACCGGGCGATCCAGTATCTGCCGGAGGCGGGCTGCGTCGGCACCCAGCGCATCCTCTACGCGGTGGGCCTCGAGCCCGACGCCGCCCTGGGCGAGGTGCTCGTGAACGTGCGGCCCGAGGGCCAGGCCCCCGCCGCGGCGGCCCCCGCAGAGGCGACGGCCGACGCCCCCGAGGCGACGGCGCCGCGGCCGGTCGATGTCGCCCGCGCGCCCGACCCCGTGCGCCGGGCCGATCCCCCGGCGGTCGCCCAGCCGAGTTTCCGCGGCCTCGATCTCTCGACCGTCGATCTCAGCCTCGCCCGGCCCGCGCCGGTTCCCGCCCCGCGGGACAGCCTGGCGCCCGCCGTGCCCGCCGGCCTCGCGCGGCCCGAGCCCGGCGCCGCCATCGCCCCAGTCGCGGGGGCCGCCCCGGTGGCCCGGCCCTCGCCCGCGGCCCCCCCCGCGCCGGCCGAGCTCGCCTCGCGCCTCGGCGGCAGC
>CAYXPI010000052.1:0-21444 GCA_964467005.1 uncultured Limibaculum sp.
TGCTGCGGAAGGCTGAGCTCAACCCCTACGTCACCGACAGCGGGGAGGAAGGGGTGGAGCTCGCCAAGCTCTACGACTACGATCTGATCGTCCTCGATCTTAGCCTGCCGGACATCGATGGCTACGACGTGCTTCGCCAGCTTCGCATGAGCCGAATCGAAACGCCGACGCTCATTCTCTCCGGCTTCGACGCGACCGAGGACAAGATCAAGGGTTTCGGCTGTGGGGCGGATGACTACCTCACCAAGCCGTTCAACCGCGAGGAGTTGATCGCGCGCATCCACGCGATCGTGCGCCGCTCGAAGGGGCATGCGCAGTCCGTCATCACCACGGGCAAACTCGCGGTCAATCTCGACGCGAAGACGGTGGAGGTGAACGGGCATCCCGTGCATCTCACGGGCAAGGAGTACCAGATGCTGGAGCTCCTTTCGTTGCGCAAGGGTTCGACGCTCACGAAGGAGATGTTCCTCAACCATCTCTATGGCGGCATGGACGAGCCCGAGGTGAAGATCATCGACGTCTTCATTTGCAAGCTTCGGAAGAAGCTCACCTCGGCCACGGGTGGCGTGAACTACATCGAGACCGTGTGGGGCCGCGGCTATGTGCTCCGCGATCCCGTGCCGACGGTGGCGGAGGGCAGCTCCGCCGGCTAGGCGCTCAGCTCTCGGGCTTGCCGAGGAGGGGGTTGGGCGGGGCGCTCGAGATGCTCTCCGCCGCGTTGCCGGGCACCGGGCGGCCCTTTACGGCGCCGTCGCCCAGCGGGTCCTCCGAGCGCTGCACCGAGCCCTCGAAATGCGCGCCGGACTCGATGGCGATGGACTTGTGCACGATGTCGCCCTCGACCTTCGAGGTCGAGGTGAGACGCACCTTGAGCCCACGCAGGCGCCCCACCACCCGGCCGTTCACCACCACGTCGTCGGCCACCACCTCGCCGCGGATCGTCGCCGTCTCGCCGACTGTGAGAAGATGGGCGCGCACATCGCCCTCGATCGTGCCCTCGATCTGAATGTCGCCCGAGGTCGAGACATTGCCCTTCACCGTCAGGTCGCTCGAGAGGAGCGAGGGGGAGGGCTTCGCCTTCGCCGGCAGCGCGGGAGCCCCGGGCGCAGCCGTGCCAAGGGCGGGCGGCGGAGTGAGACCGGGCACGAGCTGGGACGAGCCCGCTCCGGCGGCCGGCTTCGGCGCGGCGGCGGGCGCCGGCTTCGGCGCGGCGGATTGCGGGTCGGTCTCGGTGATCTTGTTCTTAGAGAACATCTCGGGTCGCCTCGATGAACTTCTTCGGGTTGATCGGATCCTCGTCGATCCGGATCTCGTAGTGCAGGTGGCTGCCGCTCGAACGGCCGGTGCTGCCCATGAGCGCGATCCGGTCGCCGCGGGCCACCCGATCCCCCACCGTCACGAGCGCCCGCTTGAGGTGAGCATACCGGGTTTCGTAGCCGAAGGAATGCCTAATGATCACGACATTGCCGTAGCCGCGCATCCGGCCCGAGAAGCTCACCACGCCCTCGGCCGTCGCCGTGATCGGCGTGCCCATCGGGGCGGCATAGTCCACCCCGTTGTGCATCGACCAACGGCGGCGGAACGGGTCGCGCCGCTTGCCGAAGCCCGAAGTGAAGCGCGCGCCCCGGACGGGGAGGCCGAAGGGCAGTCGGTCGATCGCCACGCGCATGAGGTTGATCCGCTCGAGTTCGCCCATGAGGGCGGCGACCCGGTGGTCCTCGCCCTCGGCGTCGAGGGCCGCGGCCTCCTCTGGCGTGAGGGGCACGAACGGCCCGCCCGCGCCGGTGTAGGACGCCCGGGTCTCCTCCAGGATCGCCTCGATGTCGAGCCCCGCGCGGGCGAGCACCTTGTCCAGCCCGTCGAGCCCCGCCCGCGCGGCGTCCTCGATCTTAGACATCACAGTGTCCTGACGTTCCCGCCAGTTCGCGAGACGCTCCGTAAGCGCTGCGATCTTTGTGTCCAGCGTCGACCGCTCCGCGAGGGCCGCGTCCCGCTCCGCGACCACCCGGGCCATCGCCTCTCCCAGCATGGCACTCGACACGATCTCCGGCTCCGCGGCCAGCGCGGTCCGCTCGGTCGCGCCCTTCAGCATCGCGAGCCGGGTCTCCTTGAGCGTCGCCTCCAGGGCCTCGGCGCGTTCGGCGGCACGGTTCCGCTCGACCTGCAGGCGCTCAAGCCCGCGGCGGATCGCCTGACGCTCCACCTGCGTCGCGCGCAGGGCCGCCTCCGCCTCCACCAGCGCGGCCTTGGCCTTGCCAAGCGCCACGCTCGCGCTCGCATGGTCGGCGCCCAATTCGGCGAGGTCCGCGCTCAGCCGGTCCCGCTCCGCTTGCATGTGCTCGAAGCGTGCCGCCCAGGCCCGTTCCACTGCGCCCTTCGTAAGGGCAATGCGCTCGGCGTCCGACAGGTCTGCGACGGTGCGGTAGGTTGCGTAGCCGGTCCACCCGGCCGATGCGAGGAGAAGGGCCAGCGCGCCGGCCTGGGTCATCGGGCTGAGATGCAGATAGCGCGCCCGCGTCGAACTCCGAACGAACACCTGCCGTTCTGGCAGGACCCGGCCCATCGCGCGATTGAGCGCACGCGACACTGCGTTCGACATGTACAGACCCCCAGTGACCCTCTGTTTGCGTCTTTTGCGCCACAGCGGTGTTTTTTTTCCGCTGCGTATTTTGCGCCACGTTGTAGGACAGCGGGGGCGGGCAGCGCAACGCTTTTCTGAGCGGTTGCAGAACGGGTCAGGGCGCGTCGGCGAGCGGCCAGTAGAAGTCGAGCGGGAGCCCGGCCTCCGCCCGCTTCGCCTCGTTGAAAGGCGGCTTCAGCGCGCCCTGAAAGTAGCGGCGCACGAGGGCGTGGAAGGTCTCCTTCGGGTCGAGCTCGTGCCGCCCGCACAGGAAGTGGAACCACTTCGAGCCATAGGCGACATGCCCCACCTCCTCGGCGTAGATCACGCGGAGCGCGGCGGCGCTCTCGGTGTCTCCCGCCGCATCGAAGAGGGCGATCATGTCCGGCGTGACGTCGAGCCCCCGGGCCTCGAGCACCATGGGGACCACGGCGAGGCGGCCGAGGAGGTCGCCGGCCGTCGCGGTGGCCGAGCGCCACATGCCGGCATGGGCGGGCAGGGCGCCGTACGGGCTGCCGTGGGCCTCGAGCCGCGCGGACAGGAGGCCGAAATGCTTCGATTCCTCGTCCGCCGCGCGCACCCAATCGTCGTAGTAGCCGAGCGGCATAGGGGTGTCGGCGAAGCGGGCCACAATGTCCCAATGGAGATCGACCGCGTTGAGCTCGATATGGGCGATGGCGTGGAGGAGAGCGGCGCGCCCGGCGGGGCTCCCGGGCCGGCGGCGGGGCACGTCGCGGGGGTCTTTGAGCTCGGGGCGTTCGGGCCGGGCGGGATGGTCAGGCGGGTTGGCTCGGCCCACCGCTGGGGCCGCCCCGGCCTCGCGTGCGGCGAACCAGGCGGCCGCGGCCTCCCGGCTCCGCGCCGTCTTCTCCCAGGGATCGGCGGTCTCGAGCACCCGCACCGCGGCGGTGGCCAGCCCGCCCTCAAGAGGCGCGCTCACGCCCCCGTCACCGCCTCGAGCACGGCTTCGGCATGGCCCGGCACCTTCACCTTCCGCCACTCTTTCACCAGCGTCCCGTCCGGGCCGATGAGGAAGGTCGACCGCTCGATGCCCATATAGGTCTTGCCATACATGCTCTTTTGCACCCACACGCCGTAGCGCTCGCACAGATCGCTCTCGTCGTCGGACAGGAGGGCGACGCCGAGCCCATGCTTCTCGACGAACTTGTCGAGCTTCTTCACCGGGTCCTTGGAGACGCCGAGGACCACGGCGCCGGCGGCCTCGAAGGCGTCCTTGTGTTCGGTGAAGGCCAACGCCTCCTTGGTGCAGCCGGAGGTGTCGGCCTTCGGGTAGAAATAGAGGACGACCTGCTTGCCGGCATAGGCCTCGAGGCTGTGCCGGCTGCCGCCGTTGCCGGGCAAATCGAAGGCTGGGGCCGGTTGGCCGATCTCGGGGAGGGGATGCTCGCTCATGGGTCAACCTCTTCGTGTTCCGCTGTGACGCGCGGGCATTAGACGTCAGGCACCGAGTTCGCGTAAACTGTTCTCAGACCTGCCTTTGCGCAAGCTATTGCCGGGTCCCGTGGCGGCAAGCCGGGGGTGTCGCCAAGGGTCCGCGGGGCATGCAGGGGAGCGCGATGGGCTTCGAGACCGCCGGCCGGGCCGGCGCCAACAAGGTGACGAGCTGGTGCGGATGCGGCTTCCGCATCTGCCTTCGGGTCGTGGCCGGGGTCGTCACCCTCGCGGTTGTGGCCGCGGGGCTTCTCTATCTGCGCCTTTTGCAGGGGCCCATCGACCTCGCGCCGCTCGCGCGGGCGACGGCGGCGATGGTCAACGCCGAGCTCGACACCGCCCGCGTGGAGATCGGCGGCGCGGTTCTCACCCTCAACACCGGAAGCGCCCATTGCGGCATCGAGTTCACCGATGTCCGCGTCTTCGCCACCGACGGGACCAAGATCCTCGCCGCGCCCGTGCTCTCCGCCGGTTTCCACACCTGGGACCTGCTGATGGGCGAGCTCAAGCCCACCCGGATGGAGGTGATCGGCGCCCAGGCCCGCGTGGTGCGCGACCGCCAGGGTCTGATCCGCTTCGGCCTCGGCACCGGCCCCGGGGTCGAGATGGGGGGGAGCGCGCCCGACGTCACGCCGGGACCGGACCGGGCGGCGACCGATGCGGTGGCCAAGATCATCCGCGGCTTCGTGGGCGACACCGAGCCGCTGCCGCTGCTGGAGCGCCTCGTGCATGTGGGCGTGATCGGTGCCGAGGTGACCTATGCCGATGGGGTGACGCGGCGGCGCTGGCGCACCCGGGGCTCGGACCTCACGATCCGGCGCACCGCCTCCGGGGCTCGGGCGATCATGAACGCGGCCGTGAGCGCGCGGGCCGAGCTGCCGACGCGCCTGCGCATCCGCGCCGAGCGCCTCGCCGGCACCGGGCGCACGGATTTCCGCATCGCCTTTTCCAAGCTTCGCCCAGGGGATCTTGCGGCACAGGCGCCCTCCCTCGGCTGGACCCGGCTCATCGACGCGCCGCTTGCGGGCGAGATCCGCCTCTCGATCCTCGCGGACGGGACCTTCGGCCCGGCGGAGGGCACGCTCCGCGCCACCCGCGGCCGGCTCCTGGCGCTGCCGCCGACCCTGCGGGAGTTCGATCGGATGGCCCTGTCCTTCGCGGCGCCCCTCGGCGCCGAGCGGGTGTCCCTCCGCCGGGCGGAGATCGAGGGCCCCGCGCTCGCGGCCCGGGTCTCCGGCGCGCTCAGGGTCGAGGGGGCGGACCCCTTCCACGCCGAGGCGCTTGCCGCCCAGCTCCATCTTCACGGCGCGCGCCTTGCCATGCCGGAGCGCTTCGACGCACCGCTCGAGATCGAGAGCGGCCAGATCGTCGCCAGGCTCAGCACCGACCCGTGGGAGGTCGAGCTCGGCCACGCGCATCTGGTGGAGGCCGGCGGCGTCGTCCTTGCGGCGAGCGGACGGGCGCGCCCCGGCCCCGAGGGCTGGGAGGCGGCCCTGCGGGCGACGGCACGGGGCATGGCGGTGTCGGATCTCAAGCGGCTCTGGCCCAAGGGGCTCGGCGAGAACGCGCGGCGCTGGGTGGCCGAGAACCTTCTGACCGGACGGATCACCGATCTGGTGGCCCAAATCGGCCTCCGGGCCGGGGATCCGGTTCTGGCCCTCGATTTCCGTTTCGAGGATGTGGCGAGCCGGTATCTCGGCCCGATGCCGCCGATCCGCGGCGGGGCCGGCACCGGGCATTTGACGGCCGAGCGCTTCGACCTCCTCCTGAGCCGCGGGCGGGTCGAGGTTCCGGAGGGCGGCACGGTCGCCTTGAGCGACTCGCGCCTCACGGTCACCGGCTTCGCCGATCCCGTCACCCCGGCGGACATCCGCCTGGCGGGGGAGGGGCCCACCGCGGCGTTTCTCGCTCTCATCGACCAGCCCCCGCTCGGCCTCGTCTCCAAGCTCGGCCTCGATCTCGGCCGGGTGGGCGGACGCTCCGAGGTGACGGCGGATCTCGCCTTCCCCCTCGACGCGGATCTCGCGATCGAGGACATCGAGGTGGCGAGCGCCGCCCGGCTGCGGGACGTGGCCGCGGAGATCGTGCTGGGCGAGGTGCCCCTTGCGGTCTCGGCCGCGACGCTCGCCCTTCGCTCGACGGAGGTCGAGCTTGCCCTCACCGGGCGCGTCTCGGTCGAGGGGGCGCCGCTGGAGGTCGACTGGGAGGAGCGGTATGGCGACCGCCCGGGCCGGAGCTTCCGCGTCTCGGGCTCGGTGCCGCACAGCGCCCTGGCGCGGCGAGGCGCGGCGCCGCCGGGATTTGTCGGCGGTGCGGCGGAGATCGAGCTCAGCCTCGAAGCCAACGGCGGGCCGGCCCGGCTCGAAGGTCGGGTCGATTTGGCTCGGGCGGAGCTCGCGCTGCCCGAGATCGCCTGGCGGAAGGATGCCGGCCGCCCAGGTCGTCTCACCTTGGCGGCGCGGCTCGGGTCGGGGCTCGAGGTCGACCGCTTCGATCTCGCGGCCGCTGGGCTCGAGGTCTCCGGGCGGCTGGCCCTCGACGGGCAGTCCGAGCTCGTGTCCGCGGAGCTCGACCGGCTCCGGCTGGGCGAGCGGGCGGATCTGTCCGCTCGGATCCTGCGTGCGGCGGACGGCGCCATCGAGGCGCGCCTGCGCGGGCGCTCTCTCGACCTGGAAGAAGCCCTGGCCGAGGGGCCGGGCGACGGGCCGCCGCCGCCGCTCGGCCGCGCCGTGCGGGTGACGGCGGAGATCGACCGCGTGCGGGTGAGCGACGGCATCGGCCTTGCCGGCGTCGTGGCGCAGTTCGTCGAGAGCCGGGAAGGCGGGCGCACGCTTGAGCTGGACGCCAGCGCCGAAGGCGTGCCGATCCGTGCCCGGTATGCGCGGCGCCCGGGAAAGCAGGGGTCTCTGCGCCTGACGGCGGAGGATGCGGGCCAGTTCCTGCGCGCGATCGGGCTCTTTTCCGGCGGGCAGGGCGGCACCCTCCTGCTCGACACCGTGCTGGAGGACGGCCAGGGGCTCGCGCTGTCCGGGCAGGCGGAGATCCGCGACATCCGGGTGACCGGCGCCACCGGCGTCGGGACGATCCTGGAAGAGGGCGGCGCCGAGGAGGCGGCCCGCGCGGTGGCCGAGGCGGGCGGCGTGGAATTCGACACGGTGATGATCCCCTTCCGCTACCGCCCGGGCCGGGTCACGCTCAGGCCCTCGATCGCCCGCTCCAATGCCCTGGCGGTGAAGATCGAGGGCGAGGTCGATCAGGACGCCGATCGGCTCGCCCTCTCGGGCGTGATTTCTCCGGGCTACGGTGTGACCGGCGCGCTCGACGAGGTGCCGATCCTTGGGAGGCTCCTGTCGGGGGGGCGTGGCGAGGGGATCTTCGCCATGACGTTTCAGATCACCGGGTCGCTCGAGGACCCGACGATCGAGGTCAATCCGCTCTCGATCCTCACCCCCGGCATTCTGCGCGGTGTGTTCAGCGGCAAGGCGTCGCGGCCGAGCCAGAGCTTTCTGGATCAGCTCGGCCCGACGGAGTGATCCGGGTCGGGGCTGAGGCCGACGAGACGGCGGATCTCGGCAGGGGTCGCGCCGGCCTCGCGCAGGGTGGCGAGCGCGCGGGCGTCGTCCCGCTTGGCGAGGCGTCGGCCCTCCGCGTCGCGGATCAGCCGGTGATGGCGGTAGATCGGCGCGGGGAGGCCGAGAAGCGCCTGCAGCAACCGGTGGATCGGCGTGGCCGGCGCGAGGTCCGCTCCCCGAGTGACATGCGTGACCCCCTGGTGCGCATCGTCGACCACCACCGCGAGATGGTAGGCCACCGTCCTGTCGCGCCGGGCCAGCACGACGTCGCCCGCGGCGGCGGCGAGCGCTTCGGCGGACAGCGCCACGCGACCGGGCAGACCGGCGCCCAGCTCCTCGTAGAGCAGGCGGCCGACCGCGGAGGCCCCTCCGAGGGTGACGATCGCCTGTCCGAGGTTGAGCCTCAGCGCATGCCCCGGCCCGGGCGGGAGCCCGAGCCCGCGACAGGTGCCCGGATAGACAGGACCCTCCAGCCCCTCCGCCCCCTCCTGCGGCGCGGCCGCCGCCGCCTGGATGTCGCGCCGGGTGCAGCGGCAGGCATAGACGAGGCCGGCCGCCCCGAGCCGGGACAGCGCGGCGCCGTAGGCCGCCCCGCGGGTGGATTGGCGGAGGACCGGTCCGTCCCATGCGATGCCGAGCCAGGCGAGATCCGCGAGGATTCCGGCGGCGAAGGCGTCGCGCACGCGGCCGCGGTCGAGATCCTCGAGGCGGAGCAGGAAGCGCCCGCCTGCGGCCCGCGCCGCATCGTGCGCCGTGAGCGCGGAGAAGGCGTGGCCGAGATGGAGCCGGCCCGTCGGGCTGGGCGCGAAGCGCTCGACCGTGGCGGCGTCACTTACATGTTGCATTGCACAATCAGCCGCGATAGACACGTGGGGCATCGTGGAACAAGGACCATCGGAATGAGCACTCGCAAGACGGACCATTTGAGCGCTTGGACCGGGCCGGGCGCCGAGGCGTTCAAGCTTTGGATCAGCTTCTGGCCGGTCGCGCCGTTCTTCGGGGTCGAGTGGCGGTTCGCAGGCAGCTTTCCCATGCTGCCGATGACGCCGGCCACGCCCCTCTCCACCAAAACCGAGACGCCCATGCCCGCGGCCAAGCCGGCGCCGGAGCCCACGCTTGCCCCTGTGGCGAGCCTCGAGCCGACCGGCGCGGTTCTTCCCGCGGCGCCCGATGCCGGCGCCATGGCGGATGCGGCCGAGGCGGCCGTCGTGGCGTTCGAGCGCGTGACCCAGCCCGCGCCGGTGGTCGAGAGCCCGGCCGAGGCCGAGACGGCGGATGGCCCTGTCGGGGTGGAGCCGTCCAATCTCCTGTCGGCGCAGCCTGACCAGGTGGACGATCTCCAGATGATCAAGGGCATCGGTCCGAGCCTCGAAGGCAAGTTGAACGCCCTTGGGATCTATCGCTTCGACCAGATCGCCGCGTTCTCCGACGAAAATCTCGTCTGGGTCGACGACCAGCTGGTGACCTTCAAGGGCCGCTGCTTCCGCGACGATTGGGTGGGCCAGGCCAAGGGTCTCATCGGCTGAGGCCTCATGCGCGGGCCGCGGCGGCCCGCAGGATCCCGAGGAAGTCCGCGCCTCTGAGGCTGGCGCCGCCCACGAGCGCGCCGCCCACCCCCTCGGTCGCAAAGATCTCCGCCGCGTTGCCGGGCTTCACAGAGCCTCCGTAGAGGATCGGGGGTTCGGCGCCCGTCGAGCCCCACAGGCGGATGAGTTCCGCCCGGATCGCCGCGTGCATCGCCGCGATGTCCGCCAATTCGGGCACCCTGCCGGTGCCGATGGCCCAGACCGGCTCGTAGGCCACGGCCAGCGCGTTCGGCGCCGGGCCGAGCGCGGCCGCAAGCTGTCGTCGCACAACCGGCTCCGCCTGCCCCGCATCCCGTTCCGCCTCCGTCTCGCCGACGCACAGGATCGGCAGGAGCCCGGCGCGGTGAGCCGCGGCGCGCTTCGCCGCCACGACCATGTCGGTCTCCCCATGGTCGATCCGACGTTCGGAATGGCCCACGATCACCGCCACCGCCCCGGCATCCGCCAGCATCTCGGCCGAGACATCGCCGGTGTGCGCGCCCGAGGGGTTCGCGTGGCAATCCTGCCCGCCGATTTCGAGCCCGCCGCCCGCGGCCGCGGCGAACGCGGCGACGAGTGTCGCGGGCGGACAGATCATTGCACGGACCTCGCCCGGCGCCCCGGCCATCACCGCCTCGAGCTCCGCGCGGCTCTCCCGAAGCCCATGCATCTTCCAGTTTCCGACGACGAGAAGGGGCAGGGACATGGAACCTCCAGGCGCGCAACCGACGCGCCGGGTCTAGCCCCTCACGCCCGCGGGCGGCAAGCGCCGATCAGCCCGGCTCGGCGAACTTGATCGACTCGCCGCAGCCGCAGCTGTCGACAACATTGGGGTTGTTGAACACGAAGCCGGATTCGAGGAGCGAGGTTTTGTAGTCGATCTCGGTGCCGAAGAGGAACATCTGCGCCATGGGCGCGATGAGCACCCGCGCCCCCTCGCGCTCCACGACCGCGTCGTGGGGACCGATCTCGGTCGCGTGCTCCATGGTGTATTCCATGCCCGCGCAGCCGCCCTTCTTGACGCCGATCTTGAGGCCCTTCACCTCGCCGCCATCCATCAGCGCCCGGATGCGCGCGACCGCCGCCGGGGTGAGCTTCACCGGGTCTTCGCCAGGGATCGCAAACATCAGATCAGCCCCAATTCCAGCCGCGCTTCGTCGGAAAGCTTGTCGAGCCCCCAGGGCGGTTCCCACACCAGTTGCACATCCACCGTCTTCACGCCGGCGATCGGCTCGATCGCGTCCGCCACCCAGCCCGGCATCTCGCCCGCCACTGGGCAGCCCGGCGCGGTGAGCGTCATGTCGACGGCCACATTGCTCTCCCCATCGATGCCGATCCGGTAAATGAGCCCGAGATCGTAGATGTTGACAGGGATCTCCGGGTCGTAGACGGAGCGGCAGGCCTCGACGACCTGGTCGTAGAGAGGGTGGTCGGTGTTCGAGTCCGGTATGAGGGGCGCTCCGGCGTCGGCGTTCATGGCGGTCTCCTGGTCTCGCATAATTCCATATAGAAAAACTCGGGTGTTTCGTCCAGGGGAGGGTGCATGCGCGAGACGGTTCCCTTCGAACTCCTGGCGCGCGACGGGCGGGCGCGGCTCGGGCGGCTCACCCTCGGGCGGGGCGCGATCCGCACGCCGGCCTTTATGCCCGTCGGGACCGCGGCAACGGTGAAGGCGATGCTGCCCGAGAGCGTGGCGGCCACCGGGGCGGATGTGCTGTTGGCCAACACCTACCATCTGATGCTCCGCCCGGGGGCGGAGGAGGTGGCGGCTCTCGGCGGCCTCCACCGGTTCATGAATTGGGGCGGGCCGATCCTCACGGATTCGGGTGGGTATCAGGTCATGTCGCTCTCGGACCTTCGGCGGATGAGCGAGGAAGGCGTGCGCTTTCGCTCGCATATCGACGGCTCCGAGCACATGCTGACGCCCGAACGCTCGATGGAGATCCAGCGGCTCCTGGGCTCGGACATCGTGATGGCCTTCGACGAGTGCACGCCCTACCCGGTGGAGGAGGGGGCGGCGGAGACCTCGATGCGCCTCTCCATGCGCTGGGCCGAGCGCTCGCGCGCCGCGCTGCCGCCGCGGCCGGGCCATGCACTCTTCGGCATCCAGCAGGGCAGCACCTATCCGCGCCTGCGCGAGGCCAGCGCCCGGGCCCTTCAGGAGATCGGGTGCGACGGCTACGCGATCGGCGGCCTCGCGGTGGGGGAGGGGCAGGCGGTGATGTTCTCCGTGCTCGACTACGCGCCCGAGATGCTGCCCGAGGACCGCCCGCGCTATCTCATGGGCGTGGGCAAGCCCGACGACCTGGTGGGCGCCGTCGCCCGCGGGGTGGACATGTTCGACTGCGTGCTCCCCACCCGCTCGGGCCGCACCGGCCAGGCCTTCACCCGGCGCGGGGTGGTCAACATCAAGAATGCGCGCCACGCGGCCGATCCCCGCCCGCTCGACGCGGCGTGCACCTGCCCCGCCTGCACCGGCTACTCGCGCGCCTATCTCCATCACCTCTTCAAGTCGCAGGAGATCCTCGCCTCGATGCTCCTCACCTGGCACAATCTCCACTACTATCAGGAGCTGATGGCGGGCATGCGCCGGGCCATCGCCCAGGGCCGGTTCGCCGCGTTCGAGGCCGCGTTTCACGCCGAGCGCGCCCGGGGCGACATCCCGCCCCGCTAGGCCGGCCGGGCTGGACGCCCCACGACGCCCCGTCCATAGTGGTGAGCGACCGACAAGGAGTGACTCGCATGAGCCTTTTCACCGAGATCTTCACCTGGTGGAACGGGCAGACGCTCGGCACCCGCCTCTTCACGGCCCGCCACGGCGAGCTTGTGGGTGAGGACGCGGCGGGCAACAAGTTCTACCGCACCTCGGACGATGCGCGCCGCTGGGTGATCTATTCCGGCGAGGCCGAGGCGAGCCATGTCTCGCCGGACTGGCATGGCTGGCTCCACCGCACCTTCGACGAGCCGCCCACCGAGGCGCCCCTGCCGCGCAAGGCCTGGGAGAAAGACCATCTGCCCAACCTCACGGGCACCGATCTCGCTTACCGTCCGCCGGGCAGCGTGCTGACCCCCGCGAGCCGCCCGCGCAACGCGAGCGACTATGACGCCTGGACGCCGGAGTAACCCATGGCGGGGAGTGCGGCCGAAACGCTGATCGGCGCTGTCGTTCTCGCGGCCGCGGGCGGGTTTCTCGTCTACGCGGCGAATTCCGCGGATATCGGTGGCACCGGCGCGGGCTACGATCTCGTGGCCGAGTTCCGCCGCGCCGAGGGGCTCTCTACCGGGGGCGATGTGCGGATCGCCGGTGTGAAGGTGGGGCGTGTGCGCGCCATGGAGCTCGACCCCACCACTTACCGCGCCGTCGTGACCCTCACGATCGAAGAGGGGCTGGAGATCCCGGAGGACACGGCCGCGAAGATCGCCGCCACCTCACTCCTCGGCGACAATTTCATCGCCCTCGTGCCCGGCGCCTCCGATGTGATGCTGGCGGCAGGGGAGGAGATCGCCTTCACGCAGGACTCGGTGAACATCCTCGATCTCGCGGCCCGGGCCGTGGCGGGCGGCACGGCGGATGACGGGGATGACGGCGGAAACTGAGCCCGGCTGGTCGTCGGAGGCCTATGCCCGCGACGCGCGGTTCGTGAGCGATCTTGGCCAGCCGGTCCTCGACCTCCTGGCGCCGCGGCCGGGCGAGCGGATCCTCGATCTCGGCTGCGGCGACGGGGCCCTCACCGCGGCGATCGCCGAGGCCGGTGCAAGGGTCCTGGGGCTCGACTCGTCGGAGGACATGATCGCCGCGGCCCGTCGTCGCGGCCTCGAGGCCGAACTGGGCGACGCCTGCCGGCTGGCCTATGAGCGGGCCTTCGACGCGGTCTTCTCCAACGCGGCGCTCCATTGGATGACGCGGCCGGATGCGGTGTGCGCCGGGGTGGCCCGAGCGCTGGTGCCGGGCGGGCGTTTCGTTGCGGAGTTTGGAGGTCATGGGAATGTCGCGGCCGTGCGCACGGCGCTCATCGCGGTGCTGGCGCGTTACGGGGTCGAGAGCGACCTCTCCGAGGTGTGGTACTTCCCGAGCGTGGCGGAGCATCGCAGACGGCTCGAAGCGGCCGGCTTCCGGGTGACCGAGATCGCGCTCACGCCCCGGCCGACGCGGGTGGAGGCGGGCATGGAGGCCTGGCTCACCACCCTCGCCGCCCCCGCCACCCAGCTCCTCCCGGGCGACGCGCGCGCCGAGGCGCTGGCGGAGGTGATCGACCTCGTGGCGCCGGCACTTCGAGACGGCGAAGGGGATTGGTGGGTCGACTATGTGAGGCTCCGCTTCGCCGCGGAGTTCGCTCCGTGAGGTTGGCGATCCTCGCCGCGGCGTTCTCCGTCACCGCGTCCGCGCAGGACGCGGAGGACCGCACCCGCCGCCCGACGGACGAGCCCGTGATCGAGTTCCTGCCCGCCCCCTTTCGCACCGTCACCCCGGAGCGGCCGGAGCTTATTGCGCCCGTCGAGACCGAGGCCCGCGCCGGCGCGGTGGTCCGCCAGCTCGACAAGATGACGGGCGCCACCCGGACGGTGGAGATCCCCGCCGGCGGCACGGTGGAGCTCGGACGCCTCACCATCGCCGCGGCGGCCTGTGTCGCCCCCGCCAGCGGCGCGGCCGAGGGCACGCGTGCCTTTCTCCAGATCTGGGATCGCGCCGGGCAGGGGTCCGGCCCGCGCTTCTCCGGCTGGATGTTTGCCGAGAGCCCGGCGCTCTCGGCCCTCGATCACCCGCGGTTCGACGTTTGGGTGATCAGCTGCACCACCTCCTGAGGCGTCGCGGTCTCGGGCAGGGCGTGAAACTCGCCCATGCGCTGGAGCGCGCGCTCAAGAAGGGCGTGGTAGCGGTGGCGCGGAACCGTGCGCGCGCCGAGGCGCTCCAGATGCTCGGTGGTGAACTGGGTGTCGAGCAGCGTGAACCGCCCGTAGCGGAGCCGCGCGACGAGATAGGCTAGCGCGATCTTCGAGCCGTCGGAGGCGCGGGAGAACATGCTCTCGCCGAAGAACGCGCTCTCGAGCCGCACCCCGTAGAGCCCGCCGATGAGGAGGTCTCCCTCCCAGACCTCGACGCTGTGGGCGTGGCCGAGTTTGAAGAGATCGAGATAGAGCTGGCGGATCTGCGCGTTGATCCAGGTCTCGGGCCGGTCGGCGCAGGCGTCGATCACCGCGTCGAAGGCCGTGTCGAGCCGCACCTCGAAGCCACCTTTCAGGATTCGCTTTTTCAGCGAACGGGAGAGGTGGAACCCGTCGAGCGGCAGGACGCCCCGGCGCCGCGGGTCGACCCAGAAGATCTCGGTGGCGTCCGCGCTGTCGGCCATGGGAAAGACGCCCGCCGCGTAGGCGCGGAGGACGAGGCCAGGGGTAAGTGCGAGATCTGATTCTGCGTCCTTCATGGCGGCAGCATATCAGAGCGCCCGGGCCGAAGCCTCAGAGCCGACCGTAGTTTCGCCCGATCCAGTCCTCGAGCCAATGGATGGTGTAGCGCCCCTCGCGGATGTCGGGGTTCTCGAGAAGCTGGAAGAAGAGCTCTTGGGTGGTGTCGATCCCGTCCACGATCAGCTCGTGCAGCGCGCGGTGGAGGCGCATGAGGCAATCCTCCCGGTCGGCGCCATGCACGATGAGCTTGCCGATGAGGCTGTCGTAATAAGGCGGCACCACATAGCCGTCGTAAAGCGCGCTGTCCATCCTCACGCCGAGGCCGCCCGGCGGGTGATAGGCCGCCACGCGTCCGGGCGAGGGCGTGAAGTCCGGCAGGCGCTCGGCGTTGATGCGGCATTCGATCGCGTGGCCGCGGGCCTAGCGGCCCTGCTGCGCAAAGGACATGGGCAGCCCGGCCGCCCCCCGGATCTGCTCGCGCACGACATCGATGGCGTAGATCGTATCGGTCACCGGCTGCTCGACCTGGAGGCGCGTGTTCATCTCGATGAAGTAGAACTCGCCGTTCTCGTAGAGAAACTCGATGGTGCCGACGCCGCGATAGCCCATCTCAGCCACGGCCTTCGCGCAGAGCTCGCCAATGCGGCCGCGGATCTCGGCGTCGATGGCGGGGGAGGGCGCCTCCTCGAGGATCTTCTGGTGGCGGCGCTGGAGCGAGCAGTCCCGCTCGCCGAGATGGACGGCCCGGCCGCGCCCGTCGCCGAAGATCTGCACCTCGATGTGCCGGGGCCGCGCGAGATACTTCTCGAGATACACCGTGTCGTCGCCGAAGGCCGCAAGCGCCTCGGCTCGGGCCTCCGAAAGCGCGCGCTCGAGCGCAGCCGGCCGGTCCGCCACCTTCATGCCGCGACCGCCGCCGCCGGAGGCCGCCTTCACCAGCACCGGATACCCGATCTCCGCGGCGATGGAGAGCGCCTCCTCCGCGCTCGACACGCCGCCTTCCGAGCCCGGCACGCAGGGCACGCCGAGGCCGCGCATGGTCTCTTTGGCGCGGATCTTGTCGCCCATCAGCGCGATGTGCTCCGCCGTCGGCCCAATGAAGGTGAGCCCGTGCTCGGCCACGATCTCGGCGAACCCCGCGTTTTCCGAGAGAAAGCCGTAGCCGGGATGGATCGCCTCGGCGCCGGTGATCTCGCAGGCCGAGAGGATCGCCGGCTGGTTGAGGTAGGATTGGCTGGCCGCTGGGGGGCCCACGCAGACGCTCTCGTCCGCCAGGCGCACATGCATGGCCGAGGCGTCCGCCGTGGAATGGATCGCCACGGTTTGGATGCCCATCTCCTTCGCGGCACGGTGGATGCGGAGCGCGATCTCGCCGCGATTGGCGATCAGGATCTTCGAGAACAAGGGGCTCAGCCGATGATCATCATCGGCGCGCCGAACTCGACCGGCTCGGCGTTGGACACGAGGATGGCCTTCACCGTGCCCGAATGGGGCGCGGGGATCTGGTTCATGGTTTTCATCGCCTCGATGATGAGGACGGTCTGCCCCTCGCTCACCTGATCGCCCACCGCGACGAAGGGCTGTGCGCCCGGCTCCGGCGCCAGATAGGCGGTGCCCACCATCGGCGAAAGGAGCGCATCGGTGAGGTCGGGGCTCGGCGCGTCGGCCGGGGCGGGCCGCGGCTCGGGCGCTGGCATCGCACGTTCAAGCACCACCGGCGCGTCCCGGGGTTCGGGAGGCTCGCGGCGCAGGCGCACCTCCAGCTCGTCGTCGTCGCCGTACTCCCGGCACACCTCGATCTCGCTCAGATCGTTCTCCCGCAGCACCTCGGCGAGGGCGCGGATGAAGGCGATGTCCCGAGACACCACCTGGTCCTGACCGGTCGTGTTGTCGTCGCTCATGGAACCTCTCGGGCACCGGCCGCTCGCGCGCTCCGGGGGTCGGAGCGCCGGCGAGGTCGGCGCGAGATGTGTTACACGGGATGTGGCGGCGGCGTCAAACGGCCCCGGCGCCGGCCGCCGCCCCGTGACGCTCAGTTGGCCGCGATGCGCCGCTCTTCTTCCACGATGGCCAGCATATCCTCGAGCGGCAGGAGGCCCCGGAGAATGCGCGTGCCGATCACGAAGCTCGGGGTCCCCTGAACGTTGAGCGCGCGGGCGAGGTCGTGGTTGGCCGCGATCCGCTCGGCAATCTCGGGCTCGCCGGCGCGCGCCTTGAGGGCGGGGATGTCGTAGCCCACCTCGTTGGCGATCCGGTAGGCCTGGGCCTCGTTGAGCTGGCCGCGATGCTCCATGAGCGCGTCGCTGAGCGCGGCGTAACGGCTCGGATCGAGCTCGAGCGCGGCCTGCGCCATGCGCCCGGCCGCCTCGCTGTCCGGACCGAGGATCGGAAACTCCTTGATCACGAGCCGCAGATCGGGCTGCCGCTCCAGCAGCTCCTTCACAATGGGATGGGCGCGCTTGCAGAAGCCGCAGCGGTAATCGAGGAACTCGACGATGGTGATCTCGCCATCGACATTGCCGCCCACATAGGCGTGCGGGCTGTGAAAGAGCTGCTGGGCGTGCCGCTCGACGAGCGTGCTGTCGGTCGCGGCGGTCGCGGCCTCGCGGCGCTGCTCGAGGATCTGGATCGCTTCGACGATGACGTCCGGGTTCTCCAGGAGATAGCGCCGCACCTCGGCGCCGAAGGCCGCGCGGGCCTCGGGCGACATGCCGGCGAAGCCGGGATCCGCGGGCACGCTCTGATCCTGGGCGCGCGCCGGCAGGGCGAGCAGAAGGCCCGTCACGAGGGCGGCGAGGAGAAGGGGCAGTCGGGTCATCGTCGTCTCCTGATCTGCGGGGCGCGGGGGAACCGGGCGGGCTCCGAGGACCGCGGGATTGCGTCAATCGTCGGATGTGTCGAGCACCAGAATGTCCTGCGCGCGCAGCCATCCCGGAGAGCCGTGGGGCAAGAGGGCGATGGCACGCTTGGCATGGAGAACGGCGTCGTCGCTGTTGCCGCGAAGAGCGAAGCGCTCGGCGGTGGCGAGGGTGGCCATGCCGGTGTCGCCCGCCCGCGAATACGCGACGGCCAAGTCTCGGAGGGCGGCGACGTCGCCACGGTCGCGGGTGCGGGCGGCTTTCAGAACCTCGAGCGCTTCGCGGTCGGCCTCGGGACGGTCGAGCGCGAGGAGGGCGCGACCGAGCCCCGCCTTCAGGAGCGGCTCGTCGGGCGCTCCGGCCACCGCACGGCGGTAGTAGGGCACCGCCTCCTCCGCACGGCCGAGCTCGTGGAGGATCTGGCCCTTGACCTCAAGATAGAAGGGGTCGCCGGGGCGGAGGCCGATGAGCCGATCCGCTGCCGCCAGCGCCTCGCGCGGGGCCGGCAAGCGATGCAGCGCCACCGCCTTGGCGTAGAGCACGGGTTCGGTCTCGGGCACGCCATCATAGCGCCGAAGGACCTGGCGCGGGCTGTCGAGGAAACCCTCCAGCTTGGCGCGCATCCGACGGTGCCAATAGGCGAGGTCGGGGTCGACCGGCGGGGCGGCCGGAGCGGACCGCACCTGCTCCTCGAGAAGTTGCACACGTTCGGTCGAGAGTGGGTGGGTGAGGGCGTAGGGGTCGATGTTGCCGGCGCTGAAGACCTCTTGACCGCGGAAGCGCTGGAGAACCGAGAGGAGGCCCCGGGCGCTCACCCCCGCGCGCCGAAGATAGGCGATGGCGGCCTGGTCGGCCGAGGCCTCCTCGCCGCGATTGTAGGAGAGGAGGCTCCGCGTCACGGCCTGGCGCCCGGCCTCGGAAATCGCGACCCCCGCCTCGGGCCCTCCGGCGGCGGCGGCGGCGATGCCTGCGAGGAGGGCGACGAGGGCCGGGCCGCGGGCGTTGCGCACCGCGATCGCCCGACGCACCTGATGGCCACCGGCGATGTGGCCGATCTCGTGCGCGATGACCCCCATGAGTTCCTCCGGCGCCTCGAGCTCTCCGATGAGGCCGGTGTGCAGGAACATGTTGTTCCCGGCGGCAACGAACGCGTTGAGGCTGCGGCTCCGCACGATGTGGATGTCGACGCTGCCGGCGCGGAGACCCGCGGCCCGAAGGAGCGGCGCGGTCATGCGCTCCAGGGTGCGCTCGGTTTCGGCGTCTCGGATGAGGGAGAGCGACGCGGCGGGTCCGGGCAACGCGAGGCACGCGACCGCCAGAGCGGCCGCCACCCACCGTCTCGCCGTGTTGAGCCCAAGACGCATCGCCGCCCCTTTCCGCGTCAACCTAGGGGAGCATCGACCGGTCTTGCAAGCGCCGGCAGAGGTCACATCTGCGAGACCCGGCCGCTCGGGTGCGGGGCCGCGCCGCGGGGGTGGCCCTGGCGCGGGGGCGGCCCGATCTGCTAGCCCCGAGGGCGACCTTCCAGGGAGGAGCCCCATGACCCCGTCGAGCCGCAGCCAGATCCCGCCCTTCTTCGCCCTCGACGTCTTTGCCGAGGCGCTCGCCGCCGAAGCGGAGGGCCGGGATGTGGTGCATATGGAGGTGGGCGAACCGGCCTTCGGGGCGCCGGCCGCCGCGGCCCGGGCGATCTCGGAAGCCTTGGCGGGGCCGGGCACCCTCGGCTACACCTCTGGCCGCGGCCTTCCCGAGCTCCGCCGCGAGATCGCCGCGCTCTACCGCCGGCGCCACGGGCTGGATCTCGACCCCGCCAGGGTGATCGTCACCACCGGCTCCTCGGCCGCCTTTCAGCTCGCCTTTCTCGGGCTCTTCGACGGGGGCCAGCGCGTCGCCATTGCCGATCCGAGCTACCCCGCCTACCGCAACATCCTGTCGGTGATGGGGCTCGAGCTTGTGCGCCTCGAGGCCACGCTCGAGACCGGATACCAGCCCACGCCCGCGCTTCTCGAGGATGCGGGCCCGGTCGACGGTCTTCTGATCGCGAGCCCCTCCAACCCCGCGGGCACCGTGATCGGGCGCGACGGCCTTGCCGCGCTCGCGGCCTGCGCGGATGCGAGCGGCATCCGGATCGTGGCCGACGAAATCTATCACGGCCTCACCTTCGGGGCGCCGGCCGCGTCGATCCTCGAGGTGTCGGAGACCGCGACGGTGGTGAACAGCTTCTCGAAGTTCTTCACCATGACGGGCTGGCGCGTCGGGTGGATGGTGGTCCCCGAGGCCCTGGTGCGGCCGATGGAGATGCTGAGCCAGAACCTCTTCATCTCTGCCAACCATGCGAGCCAGGTCGGCGCCATCGGGGCGCTGAGCGCGGAGGGCGAGGCGGAGGCGACGAGCCATCTGCAGGCATACGCGACCAACCGGCAGGCGCTCCTGGGCGCGCTGCCCGGGCTCGGCTTCATCGAGATCGCGCCCTGCGACGGGGCGTTCTACGTCTATGCGGGGCTCGGTGCGGTCTCGGAGGACAGCCGCGCCTTCTGCCGCGGGCTCCTTCGGCACGAGGGCGTCGCGGCCACGCCCGGGCTCGATTTCGACCCGGTACGCGGCCACCGCACGGTGCGCTTCTCCTTCGCCCAGTCTCCCGAACGGATCGCGGAGGGGATCCGCCGGCTCACCCGCTTCGTCGAGGCCGGCTGCCCGGACTGACGCCGCGGATCAGAAGCCGAAGCTCCACCAGCCCCGGCGCTTGGGCTTGTCGTCGTCGGCCGCGTCGGCGTGCTCCTCCTCGCCCGGCGCGGGGCCAGACGGTGCGGCGCTCTCGGAGCCGGTCGCCACCGGCTCCGCTCGTTCGTCCGCCGCGATGTGAGCCGGCTCCGGCTCCGGTTCGGCTGCGACGGGGGCCGCCTCCGCCGCCTTGGGCGACGGGGCGGTTTCGGCCGGCATCTCGGCGGGCGCGGGCGCGCTGTCCGCCGGGCCGACGTCCTCGGCCGGCGGAGGGCTGTCCAGAGTGGCGGCGTCGCCGGGAGGGCTCTCCGCCATGGCGGGGTCGGCCGTGGGAGGAGTGTCGAGAGGGGCGGCGTCCACGACCTCCGCTGCGGGAGCGCTCTCCTCCTCGGCGGGCTTCTTTCGGGTGCGGCGGCCGCCGCGGCTTCTCTTGGGCTTCGGCGCGTCGGCCTCCGACTCGGCGTCGGGAGCGGTCTGAGCGGTGCCCGCACTTTCGGCGGCCGCATCGGCCTCCGCCGCGCCGGCCTCCACGGGATCTGGCAGCTCGGAGGTGTCCTCGGCTCCGGTCTCCGGCGCCTCGGCGCGATCCGTCGTCTGCGCTTCGGTCTCGCCCTCGCCGCCCTCGCCGCCCCGGCCGCGGCGGCGCCGCCCGCCGCGCTTGCCGCGCCGCCGCCGCTTGCCGTCGCTATCCTCGCCGGGCTTCTCCGCCTCCCGCGCCGCGGGGGCCTGGGCTTTCGCCGCCTGGGGGCCGGTCTCCGAGCCCGAACTTGCCGGCGCGGGCTCGGCCTCCGCCGGCGCGAGCACCGAGGCCGCCGTGATCACCTCGGCTGCCGCCCCCGCGTCCCGCGGGCTCGCCTTCACCCGGTCGAGCTTGTAGTCCGGGCTCACCAGCGCTGGATCGCCCATAACGCTGACTTTCAGCCCGTGGCGCTCCTCGATCCGGGCGATGTGGCTCCGCTTCTGGTTGATGAGGAAGTTCGCGATCTCCACCGGGCAGGTCACCAGCACCTCGCGGAAGCGCTCGCGCACACCCTGCTCCTCGACCTCGCGGAGGATGGCCAGGGCCAGGCTCTCGTCCGAGCGGATCATGCCGGTGCCGTGGCAATGGGGGCAGGGCTTGGTCGAGGCCTCCAGCATCCCGGGGCGGAGGCGCTGGCGCGACATCTCCATGAGCCCGAAGGCCGAGATCCGGCCAATCTGGATGCGCGCGCGGTCCGACTTCAGCCGGTCCTTCATCCGCTTCTCGACCG